>NZ_JBCNTJ010000012.1:0-194104 GCF_039581215.1 Pseudomonas halotolerans | reverse complement strand
GGACTGCGCAGCAGGCCCAATAAGCGACTGCTGCGCAGCCGAGCGGGAGCAAGCTCCCTCGCCACGATGAAAATGCAAGCGTCTATGAGTGAATTACCAGGAACCGAAGACATGACCGAAGACACCATCAAGCGCCGGGCCCGAGGGTTGGACCGGGCGTTCGATATCCTCGATTTCCTCAAGGAAATCGGCCAGCCGTTGCGCCCCAATGACATCGCCAGCGGCATCGGCAGCCCCAAGTCCACGGTCTACGAACTGGTGGCGTCGCTGCTGGAGCGACGCATCCTGGAGCCGGTGGGCAAGGACGGCCATGTCTACCTGGGCCGTCAGCTGTATTTTCTCGGGCAGGCACACTTGCGGCATTTCGACCTGAGTCGCGAGGCCGATCACGCCTTGCAGGAAATTGTCAGCCAAACCCGGGAAACCGCCCAGATGTGCCTGCTCAACGGGCGCAAGTACACGGTGGCGCTGATGAAGGAGGGGGAGCGGCATTTTCGCATTTCCTCGGACATCGGCGAGAACGCGCCGATTCCCTGGACCGCATCCGGACGCCTGCTGCTGGCGCACCTGAGTGACCAGCAGATCATCGACCTGATCGACCCCGACGACTTCATCCTGCCGGACGGCGAGCGCCTGCCTCTGGAGCGGTTTCTCGCAGAGATCCGGCAGGCCGGCCTTGATGGGTTTTTCTCCTTCGACAGTGTGGCCGACACCTTTACCCACTGCTTCGCCGCGCCGGTCAAAGACGCCAATGGCGTGGCCATCGCGACCCTGTGCATCGTCGCCCCACGGGCCGACGCCAAGAACAACTATGCCGACTACCGCCGGGTGCTGATCGAAAGCGCCAACAACCTGGCCCGTCGTATCAATGAATAGACAGCCGCGGCTGTGTGAGGAGTTCGAACATGTCTTCTGCCATTCATAACGCTGGCGTGGAGAAGGGGGCCGCCCAAGCGGGTGATCACCTGCTGCAGGATATCAGCCTGCCGGCGCTGGTTTTGCATCGCCAAGCGTTGGAGCACAACATTGGCTGGATGCAAAAGTTCGTTACGGACAGCGGCGCCGAACTGGCGCCCCACGGCAAGACCAGCATGACCCCGGCGCTGTTTCGTCGCCAGCTTGAGGCCGGCGCCTGGGGACTGACCCTTGCCACGGCGGTGCAGACCCGTGCCGCTTACGCCCATGGCGTGCGCCGAGTGCTGATGGCCAACCAACTGGTGGGCACGCCAAACATGGCGCTGATCGCGGATTTGCTGACAGATCCAGCGTTCGAATTCCATTGCATGGTCGACCATCCCGACAACGTGGCTGACCTGGGGGCGTTCTTCGCCTCTCGCGGTGCGAAGTTGAACGTGATGATCGAGTACGGTGTGGTCGGTGGCCGGTGTGGCTGCCGGAGCGAGGCCGAGGTGTTGGCCCTGGCCGAGGCGATCGGGGCGCAACCGGCGCTGGCGCTGACCGGTATCGAAGGCTACGAAGGCGTGATCCATGGTGACCACGCCATCAGTGGCATCCGCGCGTTTGCCGCGTCCCTGGTGGGGCTGGCGGTGCAACTGCAGGATAACGGCGCGTTTGCCATCGACAAGCCGATCATCACCGCTTCGGGGTCCGCCTGGTACGACCTGATTGCCGAGTCCTTCGAGGCCCGCAATGCCCACGGCCGTTTCCTCAGCGTGCTGCGCCCCGGCAGTTACGTGGCCCATGACCATGGCATCTACAAAGAGGCCCAGTGCTGCGTGCTGGAACGGCGCAGCGACCTGCACGAAGGCCTGCGCCCGGCCCTGGAGGTCTGGGCCCACGTGCAATCGCTCCCCGAGCCTGGCTTTGCGGTGATCGCCTTGGGTAAACGCGACGTGGCCTTCGATGCCGGCCTGCCGGTGCCGCTCAAGCGTTACCAAGCCGGTTCCGACTCGATAGAGGGGCAGGACCTGACCGGCTGCAAGGTGACGGCGGTGATGGACCAGCATGCGTTCATGAGCGTGGCGCCGGGGGTGGCGTTGCGGGTAGGCGATATCATCTCGTTCGGTACCTCCCATCCATGCCTGACCTTCGACAAGTGGCGGGTGGCGTGTCTGGTGGATGAGCAGTTGCGGGTGGTCGAGTGCATGGAGACGTGTTTCTAGCCACGAAACCGAGTCGCGGCCTTCGCGAGCAAGCCCGCTCCCACAGTGGGGCAGTTGCGAACACAGGATGTGTGTTCACCCCATATCTTCTGTGGGAGCGGGCTTGCTCGCGAAGACGGCCTGTATGACACCACCGAAAGATCAGGATTTCCCATGAGCTACCCCAACCCAAAACCCCGCATCGCCCTGATTGGCGAGTGCATGATCGAACTGCAGCAACGCGCCGATGGCAGCCTGCAACAAAGCTTCGGCGGCGACACGCTGAACACCGCTGTGTATTTGTCCCGCGCCCTGGGCGACAAGGGGGCGGTGGATTACGTGACTGCCCTGGGTGACGACAGTTTCAGCGATGCCATGTGCCAGAGCTGGGCCGCTGAAAATATCGGCCTGGACAGGGTTCAGCGCCTGCCCGGCCGCTTGCCGGGTTTGTATTGCATCCAGACCGACGCGGCGGGCGAGCGGCGGTTTTTGTACTGGCGCAACGAGGCGGCGGTGCGTGATTGCTTCACCACCCCTGCCGCCGCACCGATCCTGGCGGCGCTGCCGGACTATGACGTGCTGTACTTCAGCGGCATCACCCTGGCGGTGCTCGGCGAGCAGGGCCGCAGCAAGCTCATCGAAACCCTGATCCAGGCCCGCCGGCGCGGGGCAGAGGTGGTGTTCGACAATAACTACCGGCCAAGGCTGTGGGCTTCGGTGGAGGCTGCCCGTGCGGCCTATCGCAGTGTATTGCCTTACGTGGAACTGGCGCTGCTGACGGTGGACGACGAACAGGCGCTGTTCGGTTATGCCGACAGCGATGAAGTGTTCGCCGCGTACGCGCAGCTAGGCACTTCGGAAGTCGTGCTCAAGCGCGGCGCCGAACCCTGTCTGATTTGTTGTGACGGTGAGTCTTTCCAGATTCCTGCGCGGCGGGTGGAGCGGGTGGTGGACACGACGGCGGCGGGAGATTCATTCAGTGCCGCATACCTGGCAAGCCGTTTGCTGGGTGGCAGCCCCGTGGAGGCCGCCGAGGCTGGGCATTTGCTGGCCAGCCGGGTCATCCAGGTGCCGGGGGCGTTGATGCCCAAAGACTGAAAGGGCCGCGAAGCACTTGTGGGAGCGGGCTTGCTCGCGAAAGCGGTGGGTCAGCTTGCATCGATGTTGAATGTATCGCCGCCTTCGCGAGCAAGCTCGCTCCCACAGGGGGCCGATCATCAGTCCCGGTAGAACACCTGCACCAGGTGATACCCGAACTTGCTCTTGATCGGCCCATGCACCACCCGCAGGGGCTTTTTGAAGATCACCGCATCGATTGCACCGACCATCTGCCCGGGCCGCACTTCACCCAGATCCCCGCCGCGTTTGCCCGAGGGGCAGGTGGAGAATTTCTTGGCCAGTACATCGAAGGCTTCGCCCTTGGCGATGCGTTGCTTGAGCTGTTCGGCTTCTTCAGCGGTTTTCACCAGAATATGGCGGGCTTGGGCTTTCATTGCAGCAGTGACCTGAACGGTGCGACGGGCCGGCGATTATGCCTCAAGTCAGGCGCCATGGTTGATCATCGTCCGAATCTTGTTCGCCAGCAGATCAAGGGTGAAGGGCTTGGCCACCATGTCCATGCCCTGCTCGAGAAAGCCCTGGCGCTCGGCGGCATTTTGCGCATAGCCGGTCATGAACAGCACTTTCAGATCGGGCCGATGCTGGCGGGCGATTTCCGCCAACTGCCGGCCATTCATGCCTGGCAGGCCGACATCGGTCACCAGCAAGTCGATGCGCTGGCTGGATTCCAGTAGCGCAAGGGCGATCTTGGCGTCCTGGGCTTCAAGGGCGGTATAGCCCAGGGTGTCCAGCAGATCGAGCACCAGCATGCGCACGGCCGGCTCGTCTTCAACCAGCAACACGGTTTCCCCGGCGATCGCCGCCGGTGCATCCAGCGCTACGGGCGTCTCCGGCTGCTGGACCGGCGCGACGTACAGCCGCGGCAGGTACAACTGCACCCGCGTGCCCTGGTCCGGCACACTGTCCAGGCTCAGGTGCCCCCCCGATTGTTGGGCAAACCCATAGATCATCGACAAGCCCAGGCCAGTGCCCTGGCCAATCGGTTTGGTGGTGAAGAACGGATCAAAGGCCTTGGCCAGCACGGCAGGGGTCATGCCGCTGCCGTTGTCGCGGACGGCAATCATCACGTAATCACCGGCCTTGACCGGTTCCAGGGCACTGAGGTCATTGCCGTCGAGGTAGACGTTGGCGGTTTCGATGGTCAACTCGCCTCCCTCGGGCATGGCGTCCCGGGCGTTGATGACCAGGTTGAGCAGGGCGTTTTCCAACTGGCTGGCATCGGTGCTGACCGGCCACAGTTCATCGGCCAACTGCAAGCGCAACACGATGTGATCGCCGGTGGTTCGGCTCAGCAGGTCTTCAAGTGAGCGCACCAGGTCATTGGCGGCCAGCGGTTTGCGGTCCAGCGACTGGCGTCGGGAAAACGCCAGGAGCCGGTGCGTCAGGGCCGCCGCGCGATTGGCCGAGGCGACCGCCGCTTCGGTAAAACGACCGACCTCGGCGGTGCGTCCGCTGGCGATGTAGCGTTGTATCAGGTCGAGGCTGCCAAGGATGCCGGTGAGCATGTTGTTGAAGTCATGGGCAATGCCGCCGGTGAGCTGGCCCACGGCCTCCATCTTCTGGGCGTGGCGCAGTGCCTCCTCGGCACGTTCGCGTTCGAACATCTCGTTTTGCAGGCGGTGGTTGGCTTCGGCCAGTTGCTGGGTGCGGGCGATGACGCGTTCTTCAAGCGTTTCGTTGAGGTTGCGCAGGGCTTCTTCGGTTTTCTTGCGCTCGGTCTCGTCGATCACAAAGATGTAGAAACCGTTCACCGCACCGTCGGCCCCATAGCGCGGCAGGTAGTTGATCAACGCCTGGCGGGGGCGGCCGTCGCGATGGTCCGACTGTACGGTGAAGCTGCACGGCTTGCCTGCCAGGGCTTCGGCGATCTGCCCGGCGCGGGCGGTGTAGGCTGCTTCGCCGAGCACTTCGCGGATGGTCTTGCCGTAAAGCTCCTGGGGTGTCAGGCCATACCAGTCCAGATAGGCGCTGTTGTTGAGGCGAAAACGTTCTTCCCGGTCCACGTAGCTGATGAGGATCGGCATGGCATTGATGATCAGCTGCAGCTCGGTCTGGCTCTGACGCAACGCCTGTTCGGTGCGCTTGCGCTCGGTCAGGTCCAGGGCCGCGCCGAGAAAGCGTTTGGGCCGGCCGTGCCGATCCTTGTAGCAACGACCGCGCACGAACACCCAGCGCAGTTCGCCGTCAGGCCGCAGGAGACGGTATTCCTCGGCGTACTCGGTGCCGTGGGTGATGCAATGCTTGATGCTGCGGGTGACCATGGCCCGGTCTTCAGGGTGCACGCCTTCAAGGTAGGCGCTGATGGGTAACTGGCGTGACAGGCTCGGATCGACGCCGTGCAGCAGTGCGAAATGCTCGTCGGCAATGAAACGGTCTTCGCTGATGTCCCAATCCCAGGTGCCGAGCGTGTCGGCGGCGGCCAGGGCCAGTTGCAGGCGTTCTTCGCTTTCCTGCTGGGCTTTGAGGCTGGCCTCTGAACGTCGCTCGAATTCCAGGGCCAGGCGTCGCCGATCACCGGTCTCGATGGCCGTGACCAGAATCCCGGCCACAGCGCCGTCTTCGTCGTGCACGGGGCTGTAGGTCAGGTCCAGCCAGACATCGCAAAGGCGTCCGGCGAAGGGTACCCGCCAATGCTGATCGCGACAGGTGTGCGTGCGCCCTTGCAACACATTGTGATAAATCGGCCCGCTCACGTCTTTGAGTTCGGGCCATGCTGAATGGGTCGGCTGACCGAACGCCTGGGGGTGTTTGTCGCCAGTCAGTCGGCTAAAGGCGTCGTTGTAGAAATGGATCAGTTGAGGCCCCCACAGCAGGGACATCGGCAGCGGCGAGTGGAGCACGATGTCCAGGGCGGTACGCAGGCTCTGGGGCCAGGTTTGGGCAGTGCCCAGCGGGCTGTTGGCCCAGTCACGTCGGGCGAACAGGCTCTGGATGTCACTGCCGGGGGGGACTGCGTTCATCACGCAAGCCCTGCAAATCGTGTCGCAGCCACGGTGTCTACTATCCTCTGAAGAAGGTAAGCGCGGGTTGGTCTGAAAGGTTTGTTCATCGGGTCAGCTTGTTTCATTGAAGTCTCGCGGAAGTCAATCAGGCCATGGAAATCGATCCCTTGTTACGCATCCTGGCGAGCCAGGATGGCTCCGACCTCTACATGTCCACCGGTGCGCCGCCGTGCGCGCGTTTCGAGGGGGTGCTCAAACCCTTGAGCAACCAGCCCTTCAAGGTGGGCGACATCGCCGGGCTCGCCGAGTCTTTGATGGACGCCGAACAGCGGCTTGAGTTCGATCGGGAACTGGAAATGAACCTGGCCATCTCCCTGGCCGGGGTCGGGCGGTTTCGCGTCAATATCTTCAAGCAGCGCAATGACGTGTCCATGGTGATCCGTAACGTCAAGCTCGATATCCCGCGGTTCGAGGACCTGAAACTGCCGAATGTGTTGCTGGACACCATCATGCAGAAACAGGGGTTGATGCTGTTCGTCGGCGCGACAGGGTCGGGCAAGTCGACCTCCCTGGCGGCACTGATCGATTACCGTAACCGCAACAGCAGCGGCCATATCATCACCATCGAAGACCCGGTGGAGTATATCCATCGACACAAGAAATCGATCATCAATCAACGGGAAGTCGGTGTCGACACCCGCAGCTTTCATGCCGCCCTGAAAAACACCTTGCGCCAGGCGCCGGACGTGGTGCTGATCGGCGAAATTCGTGATCGCGAAACCATGGAACATGCCCTGGCCTTCGCCGACACCGGGCATCTGGTGATCTCCACCCTGCATGCTCACAATGCCAATCAGGCGTTGGACCGGGTGATCAATTTCTTCCCGGAAGAACGCCGGCCGCAACTGCTCAATGATCTGGGCAACAATCTCAAGGCGTTCGTGTCGCAACGCCTGGTGCGCACTCGTGCCGGCCAGCGCCGAGCCGCGGTGGAGGTCATGCTGGGTTCGCCCACGGTGGCCGACCTGATCCGCCGCAATGAGTTTGGCGAGCTCAAGGGCATCATGGAAAAGTCAGAAGAACTGGGGATGCAAACCTTTGATCATGCCCTGTTCAACCTGGTGGTGGAGGGGGCCATCGATGAGGAGGAAGCACTGAAAAACGCTGACTCGGCGAACAACCTGCGGTTGCGGTTGAAGTTGCATGCCGAGTCGGGGCCGGCGGTGCCTCCGGCCGACCCGGCGGCGGGTGAGTGGGGGTTGATGGATTGAATGTATTGGGCACTGTGGCGAGGGGATTTATCCCCGCTGGACTGCGGAGCAGTCCCACATTCTGTCAGCTCACTCCGTCTGACACATCGAGATGTAAGGTTTTAGGGCTGCTTCGCAGCCCAGCGGGGATAAATCCCCTCGCCACAAGAGCCGCTGTGCTTAAGTGGCAAGCTCCACCCGGTCCCTAAACTGCTCCAGCGCCTCGGGGTTGGCCAGGGCATCGGTGTTTTTCACCGCCTCGCCATGCACTACGTTGCGCACCGCCAATTCCACCACCTTGCCGCTGATGGTCCGAGGGATGTCGCTGACTTCCAGGATCTTCGCCGGCACATGGCGCGGCGTGGTATTGGCGCGGATCACCTGGCGGATCTGTTGCTCCAGGGCCTCATCCAGGGTGACGCCGTCGCGCAGGCGCACAAACAGCACCACTCGCACATCACCCTGCCATTGCTGGCCGATGGCGACGCTGTCCACTACCGCCTCGACTTTTTCCACCTGCCGGTAGATTTCCGCTGTGCCGATGCGCACGCCACCGGGGTTGAGTACGGCATCGGAGCGTCCATGGATCAAAAAACCGCCGTGGGGCAGTTCCTCGGCGTAGTCCCCTTGGGCCCACACGCCGGGGAACTGGCTGAAGTAGGAGGCCCTTAGTTTTTCCTGCTGCGGATCATTCCACAGGCCAATGGGCATGGCGGGGAAGTGCCGGGTGCAGACCAGTTCGCCTTTCTCACCGATGACCGCCTGGCCGGCCTCGTTCCAGACCTGCACCGCCATGCCCAGGCCCTTGCCCTGCATCTCGCCGCGGCGAACGGCGGACAACGGATTGCCATTGACGAAGCACGACACAATGTCGGTGCCTCCGGACATCGAGGCCAGGCACACCTGGGGCTTGAAGTCGCGGTACACGTAATCGTAGCTGTGGGGCGCCAGGGCCGAGCCGGTGGACAGGATGGTTTTCAGGCTGCCTAAATCATGGGTGTGTCGCGGTTTCAAACCCTGGTTTTCCAGGGCCGCCAGGTATTTGGGGCTGGTGCCGAATACGCTGATGCGTTGCTGGTCGATCAGGTCCAGCAGGCGCTCGGGGCCAGGGTGAAAGGGCGAGCCGTCATAGAGCACCACCGCACTGCCCACGGCGAGGGCCGACACCAGCCAGTTCCACATCATCCAGCCACACGTGGTGTAGTAGAACAGCCGATCTTCCGGGCCAAGGTCCACGTGCAGGCCATGTTCCTTGAGGTGTTGCAGCAACACCCCGCCGGTGCTGTGGACGATGCACTTCGGCACGCCGGTGGTGCCACTGGAATAGAGGATGTACAACGGATGATCGAACGGCACGTCGACGAACGCCGGTTCGCCGCCGCAGCGGTAGAAGTCGCTCCACAACGCGACGCTGGCCGGTGTCTTGAAGTCTTCGACGCGGGCGTTAGGGCATGCGTAGGGCAGGATGATCAGTTGCTGCAGTGAAGGCAGGCGTTCAAGGATTTCGTTGACCTTGGCGCGCTGGTCGATGACCTTGCCGGCGTAACGGTAACCGGCGCAGGTGATCAGCACCTTGGGCTCGATCTGGCCGAACCGGTCGATGACGCCTTGGGTGCCGAAGTCAGGCGAGGAGCACGACCAGATCGCCCCCAGGCTGGTGGTGGCGAGCATGCCCACCAGCGTCTGCCAGGTGTTGGGCATGCACGCCGCGACCCGGTCGCCCTTGCTCACCCCCGCCGCTTGCAGGCTTTTTTGCAGGCCGGCGACATGGGCGGCGAGTTCGGCCCAAGTCAGTTGTTCCTGATCGCCGTGCTCATCGATCGCCACCACAGCCACGGCGTCATCACGGCGGCGCAGCAGGTGTTCGGCAAAGTTCAAGGTTGCGCCCGGGAACCACTGGGCACTGGGCATGTGCTCACCTTCCACCAGCACCCCGCGGGGCGCCTGGTGAAAACGGATCTGGAAGAAGTCGACGATGGCCTGCCAGAAGGCTTCACGCTGGTCGATGCTCCAGGCGTGCAGGGCGGGATAATCGCTCAGTTGCTGTTGATGCCGTTCGTTGATGAACCGGCGGAAGGCGTCCATGCGTGACTGGGCGATGCGATCGGGGGTGGGTTGCCAGAGGATGTCGGACATGGGGTGCCTCTTGTTTTTATGTACAAATAAACTATAGAACGACCCAATCTTGTGGCATGGGGATTTATCCGTGGGAGCAAGGCTTGCCCGCGATGGCCGCGCCGAGGTTTAACAGCTAAACCGAGTTTTCGTTCATCGCGGGCAAGCCTTGCTCCCACAAGTCGGGGATAAATCCCCTCGCCACAAGGGATCGCAAAAAATTCACTGAGCCAACCACCCACCATCAATATTCCACGCCGCGCCGCGTACCTGGCTGCCGGCTTCGCTGCACAGAAACAGCACCAGTTCCCCCAGTTGCGGCGGGGTGACGAACTCCAGGGAAGGCTGCTTCTCGGCCAGCAGGTCATGCTGCGCCTGTTGCGGATCGACGCCCGTGGCAATGCGGTCGTCGATCTGTTTCTGCACCAGCGGTGTCAGCACCCAGCCAGGGCAGATGGCGTTGCACGTCACGTTACTGGTGGCGGTTTCCAGACCGACCACTTTGGTCAGGCCAATCACTCCGTGTTTGGCCGCGACATAGGCCGCCTTGCCCACCGAGCCGACCTGGCCATGCACCGAGGCGATGTTGATGATCCGCCCCCAGCCCTTGGCACGCATGCCCGGCAGGCTCAAGCGCGTGGCATGGAACACCGAGGACAGGTTGATGGCGATGATCGAGTCCCAGCGCTCCACCGGAAAATCCTCCACGGCGGCCACGTGCTGGATACCCGCGTTGTTCACCAGGATGTCTACGCCGCCGAACTCCCGCTCGGCGTAGGCGAGCATGTCGGCGATCTGCGCCGGGTCACTGACATCCGCCGGATGGTGGCCGACCTTGCCACCGAACTGTTTGACTTCATTGATCACCGCCGAGGCATCGCCAAATCCGTTGAGGATCAGGTCAGCCCCGGCCTTGGCCAGGCTCAGGGCAATGCCCAAGCCGATACCGCTGGTAGAACCGGTGACCAAGGCGGTTTTGCCGGAAAGAGTTGTCATAAGAACCTCACACAATGCCAGTGGCGTAGAACACACCGATCACCACGAAAACCGCGAGGGTTTTGATCAGCGTAATACCGAAAATGTCTTTGTAAGCTTCACGGTGGGTCAGGCCGGTCACCGCCAGCAGGGTGATCACCGCGCCATTGTGGGGCAGGGTGTCCATGCCACCGCTGGCCATGGACGCGACGCGGTGCAGCACTTCCAGGGGAATGTTGGCGGCGTTGGCGGCACTGATGAACGTTTCGGACATCGCTGCCAGGGCGATGCTCATGCCGCCCGAAGCAGAACCGGTGATGCCTGCCAGCAGGGTCACGGTCACGGCTTCATTGACCAGCGGATTGGGGATGTTCTTGAGCCAGTCGGCCAGCACCAGAAAACCCGGCAAGGAGGCGATGACCGCGCCAAAACCATATTCAGACGCGGTGTTCATCGCCGCCAGCAACGCGCCGCCCACCGCGCTCTTGCTGCCTTCGGCCAGTTTGCTGCGAATGGTGCTAAAGGCAAACAGCAACACCAGAAGGATGCCCACCAGCAACGCGGCTTGCACGGCCCAGATCGCCGTGAGCTTGGCAATATCGCTGGTCACTGGCGTGGTCATACCCGGCAACGCCAGGCTGTGGGTCTTGCCATACCACTGGGGAATCCACTGGGTGAACAGCAGGTTCATGATCCCGACCGCCAGCAGCGGTGAAATGGCGAGCCAGGGATTGGGCAGCTTGATGTCTTCGGCCGTTTCCGGCTCGTTGCGCAGCTCGGTGCCGTAGCCTTCGCCTGCGCGCTGGGCCTTGTTGCGCTGGCGTTGCAGGAACAACATGCCGAAGCTGAACACGAAGATCGTGCCGATCACACCCAGCCAAGGGGCGGCCCAGGCGGTGGTGTTGAAGAAGGTGCTGGGGATGATGTTCTGGATCTGCGGCGTGCCGGGCAGGGCGTCCATGGTGAACGAGAACGCGCCAAGGGCAATGGTGGCCGGGATCAGCCGCTTGGGAATATTGCTCTGGCGGAACATCTCGGCGGCAAACGGATACACCGCGAACACCACGACGAACAGCGACACGCCGCCATAGGTCAGCAGGGCACAGACCAGCACGATCACCAACATGGCTTGGCGCGTACCCAGCAGGCGAATCGCCGCCGCAACGATAGAGCGGGAGAAGCCCGACAGCTCGATCAGCTTGCCGAACACCGCGCCGAGCAGGAACACCGGGAAATACAGTTTGATGAAGCCGACCATCTTCTCCATGAACACCCCGGTGAAGGCAGGCGCGACGGCGGAAGGATCAGTGAGCAGGACGGCGCCGAGGGCGGCGATGGGGGCAAAAAGGATAACGCTATAGCCACGGTAGGCGGCCACCATCAGCAGCGTGAGGGCTGCCAAGGCAATGATCACACTCATGGTGTGTCTCCTGGATTGTTATTTTTGTGGTGAAACGGTGGGAGGGGCTTTAGCGAGTTTTGTGCCAGGTGTGTAAATAATTGAAATGTAAGGGGATTATTGATTTCGATGGGGGTGGCGCGAGGGTTTTGTCTCTATTTTGAGATTTTCAGGGGCTGTGCTGGCCTCATCGCGAGCAGGCTCGCTCCCACAGGTCGACCGTGCTCGTCGGGAAAGTGCGGTCCACTGTGGGAGCGAGCCTGTTCGCGATGAGCGCGAAGCGCTCAAAAAAAGAGATCGTCCAGAAAAAGAGACTAGAGTCTCTTTATTGAGACTCTGCAATCCCCAGCGCCACCATCTTCTTGTACAAGGTGGATCTTCCCAGCCCCAATCGCTCGGCCGCTTCGACCACCTTGCCGTCGCACTGCGCCAGGGTGGTTTCAATCAAATGGCGGTCGAATCGTGCCCGGGCCTGGCTGAAGGTTTCTTGCGGCAGTGGTGCCTGATCTGGATTCAACGTACGGGTGACCGGTGTGAACGTCCCAATGGCCGCTCGAATATCGGCGGCAGTGAGCAGCAGGTCGTCACTGAGCAGCGCGGTTCGTTCCAGCACATTGCGCAGCTCCCGGATGTTGCCCGGCCAGGCGTGCTGCGCCAGCAGCTCGAGTGCGTCGCGGTTCAGTTCGTGCTGGCTGCGCAGTTCTTCGAGGATCGCCTCGCTCAGGGCCGGCAAATCATCCAGGCGTTCGCGCAGCGGCGGGACCTGGATCGGCAACACGTTGAGGCGGTAATACAGGTCGGCGCGAAACTCTCCGCGTTTGATCGCCGCTTCCAGATCCATGGACGTGGCAGCGATGATCCGCACGTCGCTTTGCAGTACCTCGTTGGAGCCCACCGGTTCGTATTCTTTTTCCTGCAAGACCCGCAGCAGTTTGCTTTGCAGCGGCAGCGGCATGTCGCCAATTTCATCGAGGAACAGTGTGCCGCCCTGGGCGATCTGCAGTTTGCCAGCGCGGCCTTTGCGGTCGGCGCCGGTGAAGGCGCCCGGGGCGGTGCCGAAGAACTCGGCTTCCAGCAGGGCCTCCGGGATTGCTGCGCTGTTGATGCTGACGAAGGCCTTGTGCGCCCTCGGCGAAGCACCGTGGATCGCTTGGGCCAGCAGCTCCTTGCCGGTCCCGGTTTCGCCGAGCAGCAGCACCGGTGAATCGGCGCTGGCGCTGCGCCGGGCACGACGCTTGACCTCCAGGCTGGCGCGACTGGTGCCGATGAAATGGGCGAAGTTGTAGCGGGTCTGCCGTGCCCGCAACAGCGAGCGGGTGGAGGCTAGTTCTTCCTGCATGCTCAGGTAGCGCTTGAGCATCGGCGACAGGCTGCGCAGTTCATCGAACAAGGCAAAGCCGATGGCGCCGATCACCGCGCCCGCGCTGTCGTGGATCGGCAGGCGCATCACCACCAGCGGTTCTTTGGGCGTGTCCTGCATGTCCAGCAGAATAGGCCGGCCCGTGCGCACCACCTCGCGCAGCAGGCTGCCGGGGATCACGCTCTCGCACGCTCGGCCGATGGCTTCTTGTGCCGAGTTCAGGCCGAAGCGCCGGGCATAACGTTCGTTCATCCAGACGATGTTCGCGTCACGGTCGACAATCACCGTACCTTCGCTGGACTGTTCGATGATCTCGAACAGCGAACGGATCGCCAGCGTGCGCACGCGCTTGTAATCCTTGAGGTTTTCGGTGGGGTTCATCGGGCATTTCCAGAAGGTGGGATTTGCCGGCATCCTCCGATCAAAGGGGTTGCCAAGGAGCGGCATTATGCCGGGAGGGGCTGCCCCGGCAATACTCCGCCCGCATTCTTTGCCATGGCGTGTCGCGCGTCGAGGGCAAACCCTGCGCCTCGGCTGATCTGCTCAGTAGTGGGCAGTCTGATAAAGTTGTACAGTTGTTTTATGTTTGTACATTTTTATGGGCGCATTTTTATGAATAAAATCAACCCTCACAAGCTCAAGCTCTCCAAATGGACGGCCTGCGAGCCCACCGATCGGGAAAAGCATTTTCTCGTTACCCAACTGCTCTGTGATGAGCAGGGAACGCCTGTTCAGGTTGAGCTTGAGGCTGTGTATAGCGGTCGTGTTGCGCTGCTCGACTGGCGTGAACTACGCGATAGCAAGCATTGGAAAATGGGCTGGTGCTGATTGGCTTGGGTGGTGTCATAGAGATCGGAATGGTTGTTGATAGTTATACATAATAAAAAAATTGTACAAGTATTCCCGGGATAGTGGCTTAATGGCGGCTATCTAGCGATGGGCATCTCTGCCTTCGTGTTGTGACGGCCACGCATTCAACGCCACCGGGAGCGCCACCCATGTTCATTCGTACTCGCAAGCATCAGGACGCCTTGAACGAAACCCAGGCCAGACAGGCCATTCTTGAAGCCGAACGGACGGCTTTGCATCAAGCCATGGCGATCATCGAGTTTACCCCGACGGGTGAGGTACTCGAGGTCAGCCCGGCTTTTTTGCACATGATGGGGTATTCACGCAGCGAAACCCTCGGTCAGCATTATTCGATGTTTTGTGAGCCTGCCTATTCACGCAGTGCCGAATGCTCAGCGTTATGGCAGCAACTGGGGCAGGGCTGCCCTGGCGACGGTCAGTTTCTGCATTTGCGGCGTGATGGAAGCTGGCTGTGGGTGCAAGCGAGCTGTGTCCCCGTGCTGGATCAACATGCAAGGGTGCAGCGCATCATCATGTTTGTTCGCGATGTCAACGAGCGGGTGTTGCGCGCCCAGGCCGAAACCAGCTTCATGCAAGCGATCGACCGCTCCATGGCGGTTATCGAATTTGATCTGAGTGGTCAGGTCGTCAATGCCAATGGCAATTTCATGAGCGTCATGGGGTACCGCCTGCAAGAGATTCGGGGCCAGCACCACCGGATTTTCTGCAAGCCCAGCGAGGTCCAGAGCGAAGCCTATCGTGGCTTCTGGGCCGGGCTCAATCGCGGAGAGTACAAGAGCGGCCTTTTCGAACGCGTCGACAATCGAGGCGCGACTGTCTGGCTGCAGGCGACCTACAATCCTCTCTACGATGCCCAGGGGCGTTTGTATGGAGTGGTCAAATTCGCCACCGACAGCACTCGCGACGTCGAGCAGCGCCAAAGCGAATCAAGAGCGGCCGGACTTGCTTTCGAAACGTCCCGGCAGACCGATGAGCAAACCCGGCTGGGCACGTGTGTGGTTCAGCAAACCGTCACGGTGGTGCAAAGCATCGCTGATGAACTTCTGCAGGTGTCTGCCGGGATAGGCGCCTTGAGTGCGCAGTCCGAGGAAATCGGCAGCATCGTCGACGCCATCCGCGGCATCGCCGAACAGACCAATCTGCTAGCCCTCAATGCCGCCATCGAAGCGGCTCGCGCTGGGGAGCAGGGGCGCGGCTTCGCGGTGGTGGCCGATGAGGTGCGCAATCTGGCGCGACGGACAAGCCAGTCAACCGTGGCCATCACTCAGGTCGTCGCCAAGAACCGCGAATTGGCCAGGCAAGCGGTGAGCAGCATGCAATCGAGCACGCTCAAGGCAGAGCAGGGCGTGAAACTGGCGAACCAGGCGGGCACTGTCATTCTGGATATTCATCGAGGCGCGCAGCAGGTTGTGGAAGTGATGGGTGAATTCGCTCAAGCGCTGGATCAACGACGTGGCGCCTGAGCGAATCAGGGTTCACTGCACAAATGCCGCCGCCAACAGCTCCTTGGTATAGGGGTGTTGAGGCGAGTCGAATACGTCACGGCAGGCGCCGCGCTCCACCACCTTACCGTCCTTGATCACGATCATGTCATGGGCCAGGGCGCGAACCACGGCCAGGTCATGGCTGATGAACAGATAGGTCAGGTCGTACTTTTCCTGGAGATGACGGAGCAGGGTGACCACTTGCTTCTGCACGGTGCGGTCCAGGGCTGAGGTCGGTTCGTCCAGCAGGATCAGGGCCGGCTTGAGCACCAGCGCACGGGCGATGGCGATGCGCTGGCGCTGACCGCCGGAGAATTCGTGGGGGTAGCGATGGCGGCTCTGGGGGTCGAGGCCGACTTCCTTGAGGGCCTTGATCACTTGTGCTTCGCATTGCTCGGAGCTGGACGAGTTGTGGATCTCAAGGCCTTCGCTGATGATCTGCTGCACCGACATCCGTGGGCTGAGGCTGCCGAACGGGTCCTGGAACACGACCTGCATTTGCTTGCGCCACGGTCGCAGGTCTTTCTGCGACAGCTGATCGAGGGCTTGTCCCTGGAAGCGGATGCTGCCTTCGGATTCGATCAGCCGCAGGATCGCCTGGCCGAGAGTCGACTTGCCGGAGCCGGATTCGCCGACGATACCCAGGGTCTTGCCGCGCTGAACGTCCAGGCTGATACCGTCCACGGCGCGCAAGTATTCCTTGCGCTGGAACAGCCCGCCACCCAGGGCGAAGCTCACCCGCAGATCCTGCACTTGCAACACCTCCTCGCGTTCGTCTCGAGGTAGCGCTTCACCTTCCGGCTCGGCGCGTAACAGCTCGCAGCTGTAGGGGTGTTTCGGTGCGCTGAAGAGGGCTTCGCAGGGCGCCTGTTCGACAATTTCCCCGGCCTTCATCACACACACCCGTTGCGCGATGCTGCGCACCAGGTTCAGGTCGTGGCTGATCAGCAGCAGTGACATGCCGAGTCGTTGCTGCAAGGACTTGAGCAGCAGCAGAATCTTGCGTTGCACCGTCACGTCGAGCGCGGTGGTCGGTTCGTCGGCAATCAACAGTTCCGGTTCGCAGGCCAGGGCCATGGCAATCATCACCCGCTGTCGTTGGCCGCCGGAGAGTTGATGCGGGTAGGCCTTGAGGCGTTCGGTGGGTTTCTGAATGCCCACCAGGGCCAGCAACTCCAGAATGCGCTGGCGCGCCGCCTTGCCGCCCAGGCCCTTGTGCAGCATGAGGGTTTCGCCGATCTGCTTTTCGACGCTGTGCAGCGGGTTCAGCGAGGTCATGGGCTCCTGAAAGATCATCGCGATCCGGTCCCCTCGCAGTTCGCGCAGGACCCTGGCCTCGGCGCCCACCAGTTCCTGGCCGCGATAGCGGATGCTGCCGGTGGTGCGGCTGCCGGTTTGCGGCAGTAGCTGCAGGATCGAATGGGCTGTCACCGACTTGCCGCAGCCTGACTCGCCCACCAGGGCCAGGCATTCGCCGGGGCGGATGTCCAGGCACAGGTTGCGCACCACGGTTTGGTCGTTGAAGGCCACGCTCAGGTCGCGGATTTCGATCAGGTTGTCGCTCATCTCAGGGTACCGCTTCATGGCCGTGGATCAGGATCAGGATCGAGGGTCGAACGCATCGCGCAACGCCTCGCCAATAAACACCAGCAGAGAAAGAATCAGCGCCAGGGTGAAGAATGCCGTCAGGCCCAGCCACGGCGCTTGCAGGTTCTGCTTGCCCTGGCCGATCAGTTCGCCCAGCGACGCGCTGCCTGCCGGCATGCCGAAGCCGAGGAAGTCCAGGGCGGTGAGGGTGGAAATCGCCCCGGTGAGGATGAACGGCAGATAACTCAGGGTGGCGTTCATCGCGTTGGGCAGGATATGCCGCACGATCACCTTGCGGTCGGACAGACCCAGGGCTCTGGCGGCCTTGACGTATTCAAGGTTGCGCCCGCGCAGGAACTCGGCGCGCACCACGTCCACCAGGGCCAGCCAGGAAAACAGCGCCATGATTCCCAGCAGCCACCAGAAATTCGGCTCGACGAAGCCGGACAGAATAATCAGCAGATAAAGCACCGGCAGCCCGGACCAGACCTCCAGCAGGCGTTGCCCCAGCAGGTCCACCCAGCCGCCGTAGTAACCCTGCAACGCACCGGCGGTGATGCCGATCAGCGCGCTGATGGCCGTCAGGGCCAGGGCGAACAGGATCGACACCCGGGCCCCGAATATGACCCGGGCCAGCACGTCCCGGGCCTGGTCGTCGGTGCCCATCCAGTTCACTGGGGAGGGCGGGCTGGGGGTTGGCTGGTTCAGGTCGTAGTTGGGTGTGTCGTCGCTGAACGGGATCGGCGGAAACAGCAGCCAGCCGCCGTCCTTGTGGATCAGATCCTGCACGTAGCTGCTGCGGTAATCGGCCTGGAACGGCAACTGCCCACCGAATTCCTGTTCGGTGTAGCGCTTGAATACCGGGAAATACAGCGACCCCTGGTAACTCACCATCAGCGGCCTGTCATTGGCGATCAATTCGCCGCCCAGGGTCAGCATGAACAGGCCGATGAACAGCCACAGCGACCACCAACCCCGGCGATTCTTCTTGAAACGCTCAAAACGCCGACGGCCCAAAGGAGAAAGCTTGAACATCAGGCGTTCCTCGCGGCGAAGTCGATACGCGGGTCCACCAGGGTGTAGCACAGGTCGCCGATGAGTTTGATCAGCAAGCCGAACAGCGTGAAGATGAACAGTGAGCCGAACACCACCGGATAGTCACGGGACACTGCGGCCTCGTAACTCATGCGTCCCAGGCCATCGAGGGAAAAGATCACCTCAATCAGCAAGGAACCGGCGAAAAACACGCTGATGAACGCCTGGGGAATCCCCGACACCACCAGCAGCATCGCGTTGCGGAACACGTGGCCATACAGCACCCGTCGTTCGCTCATGCCCTTGGCTCGCGCGGTGACCACGTATTGGCGGGTGATTTCATTGAGGAACGAGTTCTTGGTCAGGATCGTCAAGGTGGCGAAGCCGCCGATCACCAGCGAGGTGACCGGCAGTACCAGGTGCCAGAAATAATCGGTGATCTTGCCCAGTGTCGACAGCGACTCGAAGTTGTCCGACACCAGCCCGCGCACCGGAAACCAGTTCAGCGACGTGCCGCCGGCAAACATCACGATCAGGAACATGGCGAACAGAAATGCCGGCATGGCATAGCCGATGATGATCGCTGTGCTGCTCCATACATCAAAGGCCGAACCATGGCGCACGGCCTTGCGGATGCCCAGGGGGATCGACACCAGATAGGTGATCAGCGTGGCCCAGAGCCCGAGGGAAATGGTCACCGGCAGCTTTTCCAGGATCAGGTCGGTCACGGTGGCGCCGCGAAAGAAGCTCTTGCCGAAGTCCAGTCGGGCGTAGTTGCTGAGCATCAACCACAAACGCTCGTGGGCCGGTTTGTCGAAGCCGTATTGTTTTTCGATGTCCTTGATCAGCTGTGGGTCGAGGCCGCGACTGGCTCGCGAACTGCCGGTCATGGCATTGCCCGAACTGCCGACGCTGGCGCCGCCGATGCCTTGCAACTGGGCGATGGCCTGTTCCACCGGCCCGCCCGGAGCAGCCTGGACGATGACGAAGTTCACCAGCAGGATGATCACCAGCGTGGGGATGATCAGCAGCAAGCGCCGCGCGATATAGGCCCACATCAATGCCGCCCTCCAGGGGCGCCGCGCTTGAGGCGTTCGGCGGCCATCTGCTCGTTGGTCAGCGGCGTGGTGCTCATTTCCCACCAGCTCTCGATGGCTTCGTCATTGCTGGCCTGCACTTTGGGTCGACCAAAACGGTTCCACCAGACGGTGGAGCTGCCCGGCGGGTAATAGTTGGGGATCCAGTAGTAATTCCATTGCAGCACGCGGTCCAGGGCGTGGGCATGGCGGAGCATGTCGCCCTGGGTGGTGGCTTTGACCAGGCCGTCGATCAGGCTGTCGACCGCAGGATTTTGCAGGGCCATGTAATTGTTCGCGCCCGGATCGTTGGCCGCCGCCGAGCCGAAGTAGTTGTAGAGCTCCATGCCCGGCGAGGTGCTGACGGGGTAGCCGGTGATGATCATGTCGTAGTCGCGACTCATCAGGCGGTTGACGTATTGGGAGGCGTCGATGCGCCGGATGTTCATGTCGATTCCGATCTGTTTTAGCGTGCGCTTGTAGGGCAGCAACAGCCGTTCGAGGCCGTTCTGACTGATCAGGAAGGTGAAACTCAGCGGTTCACCGTCGGCATTCACCAGGCGGTCGCCATCGGGTTTCCAGCCGGCCTGTTGCAGCAGTGCCAGGGCTTGCAGTTGTTTGTCGCGGATCACGCCGCTGCCGTCGGTTTTCGGCGCGTGGAATACCCGGGTGAAGACTTCCTCGGGTACTTTCCCTCGCAACGGTTCGAGAATCGCCAGCTCATCGGCATCGGGCAGTTGCCGGGCGGCGAGGTCGGTGTTGGAGAAAAAGCTCTGCTGGCGCACATAGAGGTTGCGCATCATCTGGCGGTTGCTCCACTCGAAATCCCAGAGCATGGCCAGGGCCTGGCGGACACGCCGATCCTGGAACTGCGGTTTTTGCAGGTTGAACACAAAGCCCTGGGCCGTCTGGGGCGCCTCGGTGGCCAGGTGGGCCTTTTGCAGGCGACCATCATGCAGGGCCGGACTGTCATAGCCAATGGAATAGCCAGTGGCGGAGAACTCGCGATTGTAGTCGTAGGCGCCGCCACGCAAGACCTGCCGCGCCACATCGGTATCACCGAAATACTCGATGCTGAAATGGTCGAAATTGTAGAGCCCGCGACTGACCGGCAGATCCTTGCCCCACCAGTTGGGGTTGCGCTCGAAGGTGATGCTGCGTCCCGAGTCGATCCGGCCCACCCGATAGGGGCCACTGCCCAGTGGTGCTTCGTAGCCACCTCCACTGGCAAAGTCGCGGGTTTTCCACCAGTGCTCGGGAAAGACCGGCAGTGTGGCGATGTCCAGGGGCAGGGTGCGGCTTTCATTGTTCTTGAAGTCGAAGCGAACGGTGCGCTTGGATTCCACTTCGACGCCTTTGACGGCGGCGAACTGGGTGCGATACCGCAGGCTGCCCTGGGTCATCAACAGCTCGAAGCTGTAGCGCACGTCCTCGGCGGTGATGGGCTTGCCATCGGCAAACCGGGCCTTGGGATTGAGGTAGAAGCGCAAGGACAGGCCATCGTCGGCGCGTTCCATCTTCTGCGCCACCAGGCCATAGACGGTGTAGGGTTCGTCCAGCGAGCGCTGAGCCAGCGGCGAATACAGCATTCCGTCGATCTGGCTGACGCCGATGCCTTTGTCGATGTAGGGCAGGACGTGGTCGAAATGGCCGATCTCGATGGCCGAGCGGCGCATAGTGCCGCCTTTGGGGGCCTGGGGATTGGCATAGGCGAAGTGGCTGAAGCCTGGGGGGTACTTGGCCGGTTCGCCATACACCGTCAGGGCATGTTGCGGTGTGGCATCCACACCGGCGGCACCTGTCAGCAGGACCACGGCAGTGAACAGCAGTGAAGGGAACGCCAGTCGCATTGTCAGCCTTAAAGCCGGGTGATAGATGACCACGATTTGTACGCGAGCTACGCCTTGATCGCTAGCCCCTTGGTCTGACACAAACACAACGGCCCACCGAAGGGCGGGCCGTTATGTCGATAAACCGGGATCAGTCCTGGCGGCTGGTCACTTCCAGCAGGTGATAGCCGAACTGGGTCTTGACCGGACCCTGCACCACATTGATCGGAGCGCTGAAGACCACGGTGTCGAATTCCTTGACCATCTGGCCTGGACCGAACGAACCCAGGTCGCCGCCCTGACGGCTGGACGGGCACGAGGAGTTGGTCTTGGCGACTTCAGCGAAATCGGCGCCCGCTTCGATCTGGGCCTTGAGTTCGTTGCACTTTTCTTCGCTGGAAACCAGGATGTGGCGGGCAGTGGCTTTGGCCATGGGTAAAATTCCTTTCAATAGCTTTAAAGGTGTTGAGCCTACCGGAATCACTGACCGGTTGTTGTCAAAAATGCGTCAAAACCTTGAGTCTGTCGATCAAAGGCCGGCTTTGCGCAGGCGTTCGGCGTGGCGCACGTAAAGCTCCACCGGGTCTGTACCCTTGCGGCTGCAACCGGCTGTCTGGTTGATCGCGTCCATGTGGTCCAGGGGATAGTCAGAGCGAATGACCTTGCCCAGGTGCGAGCTGAAGCGTCCCACCAGGCCGTCGTTCTGCCCGGCTTCGGTGATGAAGTACTCGGAAAAGGCCCGGCAGAAACCCTGCAGAGGGTCCATCGTATTGAATGCTCCTTTCTCGCAGTCCGGCAATGTGCCGCTCCATGAGTAGTAGCGTACCCCGTTGACCCTTTGGGCTCCGTTGCCGCCCCAGTGTTTGGGCAGGCCCTGGGGGTATTTGTCATTGAACGCGCCTACGCCTTCGGTGGTCAGCGCCGCCAGTGCTGCGATGGCCGCGTGCGGCAGTTGCGCCTCGCCGCCCAGCAACGAGATGAAGTCTGCAAAAAGCGTGGCCACTTTACTTGCCACATGCTCTGGAAGGCGCCCCGGGGTGAGGGCCTTGTACAGGAAATCAATCAGTTCGGAGCCGTGATTGGGGCCGCTGACCGAGGTCACCGAGGCCACCCTGTCGGGGGCAATGGCACCGGCGTATCGGGCGGCCAGCGCGCCCTGGCTGTGACCGATCAGGTTGACCCTGGAGGTGCCGGTTCCGCTCAGGATCCGATCGATCTGAGCCAGCAATTGCTCGCCACGCGCTTCATTGGAATGTGTTGCCGACAAATAAGGGATGAACACCCGGGCACCCGCGGCGCGTAATGCCTGTTTGATCCCGTGGAAAAGTTCGAAGCCGCCGACCCGGTCAAACCCGAACAACCCATGGACCAGCAGGATGGGAAATTGAGTGGTTGCATTCCGTTGCATGTTCGTACCTTTTTCGAAGAGGTTCGTGTTGAATTCGCGACCTCACTCTAATGCAGGCTCGCGATGGGCGGTGTAGGAAGAAACCGCAGTAACCTGTTGAAAGCGGAATAAAAGAAGTGGGAAGAGGCGGACATGAAGCAGGACGGAGCCGAACGTATCGGGAGGCTTCCGATAGCCCCCGGAGTTTGCAGCTACAGGTTTATGGGCACGAGACCACTCTTGTGGTCGTCTTATCTGACTGTAGGTTCGGGGCGGTCGAGGTTTAATGGTTTCATCGGGCGCCGTTAGGTGAAAGCGGTGCCTTCATCCAAGGACTGGAGCCCATGTATGACCACTTACCCATCTGCCTCGCGAGCCCGGCTCGCACCCCTGACGAAATTGCCGGCACCGTCTCTGGCAGCGGCCAAGGGAGGGGTGATCAACCCCGCCTGGCGCAAGACTGTCATCACGATTAAGCCTTATCCGATGATGGCATGCGGAGATGAAGTGCGGCTGTTCTGGCACGGACTCAATTCAGACACCGAACCCTACCGGCATGAAGTACGAAGGTTCATCACTGAGCGGCACGTGGGACGAGACGTCGTGTTTGTCGTGCGCGAGCCCCATATCGCCGAGCTGGATGGCGGCTCGCTGGAGATCTCCTACCAAGTGACGGGCAGACGGTTACCGGCCACGCTGGTGTCTCAGCCCCTGCAACTGGACATCGGCGATGTAGCCTTGCAGCTACCGGCAGCCGTTGCCAACGATGCGGTCGGTGGCAGTCTGGATCCGGCGCGGGTACCTGAAGGAACGCGTGTGACCATCAGGCCCTATTCCAGAATGGCCGTCGGCGATCGACTGATCCTGATAGCCAGCAAGGATTCCAAGGCCCTTTGGCGCGATGTGCTGGATATCGAAGCTCATGCCGTGGGCCGCGAGGTATCGCTCTGGATTGATCATTCGCTGATCGCCCCTCATATGGGCCATGGCCTGACCCTGACCTACACCATCAGGCGCGGACATTCAGTGCGCCGTGCCGAGCCCTTGTCGTTGCACATAGGTCCTTTGCTACGGCCGGCGCTGAAAGCGCCCCGGCTCCTGGGGTTGAGTGAGGGGGAGCTGGATATCGACGGTCTTCAGGAAGGGGTGACTGTCGTCATCGACGGTGCCGGACTCGAGGCCGGCGAACTGGTCTGGTTGCAGTGCAACGGGAACTCCTTTCATGTCTCCGAGCGCGAAATCACCGAGGCTACGGCAGGTCAATCGCTGACCTTTGTGGTGCCTGCGGCGTTCTGGAAAGAGCAGCGCGGTAGATCGGTGCGCCTGTTTTATCAGGTCGAGCGCCTGGACGACGTGAGCCAGCAGTCGCAATGGGTCACTGTTCAGGTTCGCGGCGAGACGCAAAGCTAAGCGCCCTCGCTGGGGAGGGCGCTTTCGGGATTCAGGCCAGCAACTGATGATGGGCCTGACGCAGCAAATGCTCGGTGGACGCCCAACCCAGGCAGCCATCGGTCACCGATACGCCGTAACGCAGCGACGGGCTCAACGACTGGCAACCTTCGAACAGGTGGCTTTCCAGCATCATGCCGATGAGGCAGCGGTTTCCTTGCAGGCGCTGCTCCAGGACATCGTTGAACACCTGCGGCTGACGCAGCGGGTCTTTGCTGCTGTTGGCGTGGCTGCAATCGACCATGATCCGGGCCGGTATTTTCAGGCGGGTCAGGTCATTGTGAATCTGTGCGACGCTCTGGCGGTCATAGTTCGGCCCGCGATGGCCGCCGCGCAACACCAGGTGAGTGTCGGGGTTGCCTTGGGTCTGGATGATCGCCGGATGCCCCTGGCTGTCGACGCCGAAATGCCGATGAGGATGGGCTGCCGAGCGCATGGCATCGCAGGCGATGCCCACGCCGCCGTCCGTGCCGTTCTTGAAACCGACCGGCATGCCCAGGCCGCTGGCCATCTCCCGGTGGATCTGCGATTCGGTGGTACGCGCGCCGATGGCAACCCAGCTGAGCAGGTCATCGAAGTAGTTGGCGGCCATGGGTTGCAGCAGTTCGGTGGCCACAGGCAGGCCAAGCTGGAGCATCTCGCGCATCAACTCTCGCGACAGCGTCAGGCCGGCGGCCATGTCATCGCTGCCATCCAGGCCAGGGTCGTAAGCCAGGCCTTTCCAGCCTACGGTCGTGCGGGGTTTTTCCACGTAGGCGCGCATCACCAGCAGCATGCTGTCGCTGACTTCATGGGCCAGGCGAGCGAGGTTGGCGGCGTATTCGAGGGCCGATTTCGGATCGTGGATGGAGCAGGGGCCGACAATCACCAATAGACGGGAGTCCTCGCCGTCGAGGATGGCGCGGATTGCCTGGCGATGGGCATTGACCTGTTGGCTCAGTGCCGAGCTGAGGGGCAACTGTTGCTTGAGCTGCAATGAGCTGGGTAGACGCAGGGTCAGGGCTTCATTGGCGGAGTTGAGCGTGGACAGCGGCAAAGCAGAGACGGACGAATTCATGATCTGGTTTCCTGGGCGGACAGCGGGTTCATTCCCGCGCGCCGGCCCTATTGGGGTGTTCGACAATTGGCCGTATTGGCCCGCAACTGAGGCTTGCCACCGGTAGGTGACCGATCGGAGGCGGCAGGCTGGCCCGAGCGGTGACTGGTAAATCGCCAGGCGGAAAAACTGTCGTAACGGTAATAAGTGGTGTAGTTCATGGCTCAATCCTCAAGTTTGTCGGGTGTCGCAAAAAATGTGCGGGGCTGAAAAAAACAAAACCCCCGGTCGGGAGGCCGACCGGGGGTTAGAAAACTCTGGAAGGCGACCCGTTTAAATTGGGCGCCGGTTGGGTATCAGGCGCGCCAGTGGCTAAACCAATACCCAAAATAAAAGCTGACCGGAGTCTGAACACTGTTCGCCCGGGCAGCCGCAAC
Organism: Pseudomonas halotolerans; assembly: GCF_039581215.1. Taxonomy (NCBI): domain Bacteria; kingdom Pseudomonadati; phylum Pseudomonadota; class Gammaproteobacteria; order Pseudomonadales; family Pseudomonadaceae; genus Pseudomonas; species Pseudomonas halotolerans. The sequence continues at coordinate 168,652 of NZ_JBCNTJ010000012.1, read as the reverse complement.
CGAGCGCTGGGCGCTGACGGTTTGAAGCGATGCGAGGGCGTTGAACATGGTCTGTCTCCGATGAATGGACCTGAGCTTACTCGAGCAGGGCGGGCCGGTTCAATCAGAAAATTCTATCGTGGGTATGTGATTGTTCATCCTGGCTGGAGTCCGGTGGGTTTTGTGACAAACTTTGGGCTTGCACTTTCTTTTGGCCTTGGTCGAGCCCAGTCGAAGGGGCGACAACGCTTTGACGAGGTACACATGAATTTCCAGTGGCGAGCGGCAACGGCCGAGGACATCGCTTTTGCCCGGCAACTGACGTGCGTCAACATGCTGCCCTATTACTTGCAGCACGATTTGTTATGGCAGGACGAAGCATTCGATCTGGCCTGGATCATTCGCCAGAACTGGATCATCTGCCGCGAGGGGCAAGCGCTGGGTTTTGTCAGCCTCAGTCGTGATGCGCGGGCGTTGTATATCCGGGAGCTACAGGTTGCCGAGGCGTTTCGGGGGCAGGGTGCCGGCACTTGGGCGATCGGTCAGGTTTGGGACATGGTAGCGCAGGAGCGACGCCCGGCCCTGCGCCTGACGGTTTTCAAGAACAATCCGGCCAGGGTGCTCTACGAGCGCCTGGGCTTGCGGGTGGTCGGCGAGGATGAATGTTTCCTGAGGATGGAGCGGGACGCCAGGGCTTGAGGCCGCGCAGCGTGCGCCTCTGAAAGATGCGCTGTAACTTTTATATGTCCCTTTGCGCTAGGTCTGTCGGATGGTTTTTGCTAAGGTGTTGGGCAACCCAAATAAGACCAAATCGTGAGGTGTCTGCTTGATTAGGGTGTTAGTGGTCGACGACCATGATCTCGTCCGTACGGGCATTACACGAATGCTGGCTGATATTGACGGTCTGCAGGTAGTTGGTCAGGCTGAATCCGGGGAAGAGTCCCTTATCAAGGCGCGTGAACTGAAACCCGACGTGGTACTGATGGACGTCAAGATGCCAGGCATCGGCGGTCTTGAAGCCACGCGTAAACTGCTGCGCAGCCACCCGGACATCAAGGTGGTCGCGGTGACCGTGTGTGAAGAAGATCCGTTCCCGACCCGGTTGTTGCAGGCGGGCGCTGCGGGTTATCTCACCAAGGGCGCCGGTCTGAACGAGATGGTCCAGGCCATTCGCCTGGTGTTTGCCGGTCAGCGTTACATCAGCCCGCAAATTGCCCAGCAGTTGGCAATCAAGTCGTTCCAGCCGACCAATGAGTCGCCCTTCGATGCGCTATCGGAGCGGGAAATCCAGATTGCCTTGATGATTGTCGGTTGCCAAAAGGTGCAGATCATCTCCGATAAGCTGTGCTTGTCACCTAAAACCGTCAACACCTACCGTTACCGAATCTTCGAGAAGCTGTCGATCAGCAGCGATGTCGAGTTGACGCTGCTGGCGGTGCGCCACGGCATGGTCGATGCCAGCGCCTGATAATGACTGAACTGTTTGATCCAAGTGCTTTCCTGTCCACATGCAGCGGTCGCCCAGGCGTCTACCGCATGTTCGACAGCGATGCGCGCCTGCTTTACGTCGGCAAGGCCAAGAACCTCAAGAAGCGTCTGGCCAGCTACTTTCGTAAAACCGGCCTCGCACCAAAGACCGCCGCCCTGGTGGGGCGCATCGCGCAAGTCGAAACCACCATCACCGCCAATGAAACCGAGGCCTTGCTGCTCGAGCAGACGCTGATCAAGGAATGGCGGCCGCCGTACAATATTCTGCTGCGGGACGATAAGTCCTACCCGTACGTGTTTCTGTCGGACGGGGCATTTCCGCGCCTGAGCATTCACCGCGGGGCCAAGAAGGCCAAGGGCCGGTATTTCGGTCCTTACCCCAGCGCCGGGGCGATCCGTGAAAGCCTCAGTCTGCTGCAGAAGACCTTCTTCGTTCGCCAATGCGAAGACAGCTATTACAAGAACCGTACCCGACCCTGCCTGCAATACCAGATCAAGCGCTGCAAGGCGCCGTGTGTCGGGTTTGTCGAGCCAGAGGTCTACGCCGAAGACGTGCGGCACTCGGTGATGTTTCTTGAGGGGCGTAGCAATGCCTTGACCGATGAGCTGTCAGCGGCGATGGAAGATGCGGCGGTCAACCTTGAATTCGAGCGGGCCGCCGAGCTGCGCGACCAGATCGGACTGCTGCGCCGTGTGCAAGATCAGCAGAGCATGGAAGGCGGCAGCGGCGACGTTGACGTGATCGCCGCGTTCATCAACCCGGGCGGTGCCTGCGTTCACCTGATCAGCGTGCGCGGCGGCCGGGTACTGGGCAGCAAGAACTTCTTCCCCCAGGTGGGTATCGAGGAGGACGTCGCCGAAGTCATGGCGGCGTTTTTGGGTCAGTACTACATCAGCAGCCCGGAACGCGACCTGCCTGCCGAGTTGATCGTCAATGTGGTCCACGATGACTTCCCGGCCCTGGTCGAGGCCATCGACAAGCTTCGTGGTCGTGAACTGACCATCAGTCATCGCGTGCGTGGCACCCGGGCACGCTGGCAGCAACTGGCCGTGACCAACGCCGAACAGGCCCTGGGCGCACGCTTGGCTAACCGCCAGCATGTGGCGGCACGGTTCGATGCCCTGGCCGACGTCCTCAACCTGGACGAGCCGCCGCAGCGGCTGGAGTGCTACGACATCAGCCATTCCAGTGGCGAAGCGACCGTGGCGTCTTGTGTGGTGTTTGGTCCGGAGGGGCCGATCAAGTCCGATTACCGGCGCTACAACATCGAAGGCGTGACCCCGGGCGATGACTATGCGGCGATGCATCAGGCGCTGATGCGCCGGTTCGGCAAGCTCAAGGACGGGGAGGGCAAGCTGCCGGACATCCTGCTGGTGGACGGCGGCAAAGGCCAACTGTCCATGGCCCGTGACGTATTGAATGAGCTGATGGTCCCCGACCTGATTCTGCTGGGCGTGGCCAAGGGTGCAACCCGCAAGGCCGGTTTCGAAACCTTGTACCTGAACGATGCGGCCCATGAGTTCACCCTGAAAGGGGATTCCCCGGCGTTGCACCTGATCCAGCAGATCCGTGACGAAGCTCACCGTTTTGCCATCACCGGACACCGCGCTCGCCGGGGCAAGACCCGCCGCACATCGACGCTGGAAGGGGTGGCAGGGGTCGGGCCAACGCGACGTCGCGATCTATTGAAACATTTTGGTGGATTGCAGGAGCTGTCTCGTGCCAGCATCGAAGAGATAGCCAAAGCTCCCGGTATCAGTAAAAAGCTCGCTGAGTCGATTTATGCAAGCCTGCATAGCGAGTAGAATGCCCGTCAACCTCGCAGCCAGTTGTGCCGATGAATATCCCAAATCTGATTACCGTACTCCGCGTCCTGCTCATCCCGATCTTCATTTTGTTGTTCTATTTGCCGTACCACTGGAGCTATGTAGCCTCCGCCTCGGTCTTCGCCTTCGCCGCCGCCACTGACTGGCTGGACGGTTACCTGGCCCGACGCCTGGAGCAGAGCACGCCTTTCGGCGCCTTCCTGGACCCCGTGGCCGACAAGCTGATGGTCGCAGTGGCCCTGGTGCTGCTGGTACAGGAACACGGCAACCTCTGGCTGACCTTGCCGGCGGCAGTGATCATCGGTCGCGAAATCGTCGTATCGGCACTGCGCGAATGGATGGCCGAACTGGGCGCCCGCGCTCAAGTCGCCGTCTCGAACCTTGGCAAATGGAAAACTGCCGCGCAAATGCTGGCGCTGGTGATCCTGCTGGGCAACCCGGCCAACTTCAATTTCTGGGTGTTGCTGGGCTATGCACTCCTGCTGATCTCCGCAGGCCTGACGCTGTGGTCAATGGTCCAGTACCTGCGCGCCGCCTGGCCACATCTGCGCACCGACGTAGACCCGAAATAAAACTTTTTTGAATCAAAGGGTTGACGGCGTATTCTGAGTCTATAGAATGCGCCACACCAAGACGCGGGAATAGCTCAGTTGGTAGAGCACGACCTTGCCAAGGTCGGGGTCGCGAGTTCGAGTCTCGTTTCCCGCTCCAAGATTCAGAAAAAAGCCACTCAGATGAGTGGCTTTTTTTTGTCTGTGAAATGCCAGCACGCATGTGGACAGGCTGTTTTCGGTCAGGAGATGACCTTCCGATTAATTACTCGCTCTCATAGGCTGTGAATTTTAATCCGGAGTCCCTCCTGCTCATCCGGAGCCCTGAAGTAGCTTGTGATCAAGCCGCGTAACCATTGGCGGGTGGCTGGGAAATCCAGGACCACACTTACGCTTGCCGCCAGCGCATCAGTGACCCAACTGATACTGGCCGGCCTGCTAACCATTCCTCGGTCTTGTTGAAGAGCTACATCTACGGTTATCTCAACCGCATCCAGTCGAGCCGACGTTTGGAGCTAGAGGTCCAACGCAACGTCGAGCTGATTTACCTGACCGGGCGGTTGATTGTCCGACCTTGATCCGGAGCTTGATTCACCACCATTGGCGCGCTTGAACTGCCGACGCTGGGAACGAGTCTACCTGTATCTGCTCATTGGTAAGGCACAGCGCAATGGATAAGACAATCACCGTGGATCAACTGGCTACCACTGACCTTAGATCAATCAACGAGATATGGCTCGGCGGGACTCATACCCTGTTATGTCTATGGCGTGGGGAACATGTCTTCACTCACGAAATGCTCAGCGAGGGCACCCACGATCAGAATGTCCGACGCCTGTGCTTGCAATTGGTTAGTCCTGACGATCAGGCCGCAGTGGCCAGCGTTGAGCTGATCGTGCGCGAGCGGCTGAAAAAGATGGGAAAGGAGGGTGAGTTTTATCCGGCAGAGGAGGCGGACACTCATCAATAATCGCGGAGGAAATGTGCCGCAAATGCCTGTCGCTGCGGGCCAGGCGCTCGTCCAGTTGGGTCACCTCCAACGTCAGCGCGCGGGACTGCTCGTTAAGGGCTCGCCGCTCTTGCAGCAACCGCTCGACGCCGGCCAGGATGCGGCGCAACAGCGGGTGGTTCGGCTGAAAAAAAGCATGGAACACCTCTACCTCGGTCAAATGGGATCAGCCTGCAAGGGGGGCGGCGCTGATAAGGCCCGGGCGTCAAAGGCTGTCGCCCCCGGCAGAGCCTGCCAGGCAGACGGGCCGGCGGCGATTTCCTCGGCACTCAGCAGGCAGGTGTCGAGTTCGCGCTGCAACGCGTGGGTATCCAGGTCCTGGCCGATGAAGACCAACTCTTGCCGGCAGTCGCCGACAACGCTGTCCCACTTGGCCATCAGACTCTGCAACCGGTATTCATCCCGCGGCCATTGTGACGGCTCGATGAAGTTCCACCAGCGCCCGACATAGTCCCACTGGAACTGCCTGCCGCTTTGCGCCAGCAGACCGGTTTCCAGGTGTCGGCTGGCGAGCCAGAAATAACCTTTGCTGCGCAACAGGCGCCCGTTGCTCCAGGGGCGGCTGAGAAAGTCGAGCAGGCGCTGTGGGTGAAAAGGCGCGCGTTCGCGGTATACCCAGGATGTCACGCCATAGGTGTCCGACTCGGAGGCTGCCGCGTCGGTGGCTTCCATCTGCCTCATCCAGCCCGGCGACGCCGCAAGGCTGGGTAAATCAAACAGGTGGGTACCGAGGAGGCCGGATAACTCGGTATTGCCGTGCGCCATCGGCACGATCCGCGCGGTGGGGTTAAGACCCGCGAGGATCGCATGTATGGCCTGGTAACCCGCTTCATCGAGCAGGTCCAGTTTGTTGACAAGAATGACGTTGGCGTACTCCACCTGCTCGATCAGGAGATCCGCCAGAGAGCGCTTTGGCGTGTCCAGTGCGTCGTCGCGGGCAACCGTGTCCGGTGATTCGAGCAGCGCCTGAAAACGGCTGCCATCGACCACCGTCACCAATGTATCGAGCCGTGCCAGTTCGCTGAGGCTGAAGCCCTCGGCGTCCAGGAAGGCGAACGTCTCCGCGACCGGCATCGGTTCAGAGATGCCGGTGGATTCTATGAGCAGGTAATCGAAACGCTGCTGGCGTGCCAGGGCGCTGATCTGCTCCAGCAGATCGGCGCGCAGCGTGCAGCAGATACAACCGTTGCTCATCTCGATCAACTCATCGCGACCACGGTGCAGCGACACGTCGCGCTGCACCTCGGCGGCGTCGATGTTGACGTCGCTCATGTCATTGACGATGACCGCCACACGCAGGCCTTCACGGTTGCGCAGGATATGGTTGAGCAGGGTGGTCTTGCCGGCGCCGAGGAAGCCGGAAAGCACCGTCACCGGCAGTCGGCCTGTCAGGGCGCCGTTCATCATGCGCTCACCGTGCTGTCGGCGTGGTCCAGATAGCTTTCGAACAGGTCGACCACCACGAAACCATCATCGGCCGCATCGCCCCACAGGTCTTTCACGCGAAACTCGACGTGGTAGGTCGGCTGATGTGCCGCACTCGTATCGCCATGGCCAATCGCGTCCGGGAACGGCCACTTTTCTGAGGTGCGGTGCAGGACGACGCCTTGCTTGCCGCGCACGTAGGCCGGCATGCGGATATGCCCGGCCACATACTCGTCTCGCACCACCACTCGGTCGCCCACCTCAAAGGGCGCGCGGCCGGTGATCGCCGGGCGTCCGTTGGAATGCGCGGGGTTTGCCAGCTTGAAGTGTGAACCCAAGGCCTGATCGAGCTCGGCCTGGGTGATCACGCCTGTTTCAACCAGCAGGGTGGCGGTGGCGATGACATAGCGTTCGTAGTACTGGGTGCCGACATGTTGGCGAACGTCCAGACGTTCGACGGCGTGGCGCACTTCGTCCACGCTGAACTTCTTCAAGTGATCGGCACCGATGAACATCAAGCTGTAGGCCAGGTGCTCCCAGTCCTGCTTGAATACGGGTTGGTAGCTCAGGCTATTGATGGTGTGAGGGACTTTGCCAAAGCCTTGGAAACCGCCGAGATCGTGAAAGCCATCCATAATGAAAACTCCGGGAATTGAACAATGATGAGTTGTCTTGCTCAGTCGACTTGGGGCAGGGCGACGCCAATCAGCACGTCTTTGGTCACCAGTTTCTGAAGCTGCTCTTCATTCATGTGCTCGGAGCCTTCAGGCCTTACCGGCAGCACCAGGTAACGGGTTTCGGCGCTGGTGTCCCAGACCTTGACCACCACGTCGCCCGGCAACTCCGTCCCCAGTTCGCGTAGCACGGTGCGTCCTTCCCGGACCAGACGCGCACGGAACTCGAAGCCCTTGTACCACTCGGGCGGCAGGCCCAGGACAGGCCAGTTGGTGCACGAGCACAGGCTGCAGACAATGACGTTCTTGACCCTGGGCGTGTCTTCCAGTGCGACGATGTACTCGCCCTGCGGGCCGGTATAGCCGAACTGGGCGCACGCGGTGGTGCCATCCTTGAGCAACAGTGCCCGGAACTGCGGATCGACCCAGGCCTTGGCCACCACCCTGGCACCATTCTGTGGGCTCCATTCGTGCGCCATCAGTTGCGTCATGTGTTCGATGTAGCCCTCGGGGATCAGGTTCTTTTGCTTGAGCACCTGGAATAACGCCTGTGCGCGTTCGCCCGGGGTTGATGTGGTTTTTTCATAGGGGGTCATCAGTTGATTCCTCATCGTTGAGCTTCGAAGCAGCGCCTGGCGGCTTTATTGTTTTTGCGCTGTACGGGACGAGCCGGCTAGGCGTTTCTCCAGTCGACAGCCGCTTCGAACGCGGCGGCAGCCTGGTAAATCGTGCCTTCGGCATAGTGTTTGCCCACGAGCATGAGCCCGACCGGTAGCCCCTCCACCAGGCCACAGGGAATCGACATGGCCGGATGACCGGTAATGTCCTGGGCAGAGGCGTTGCCGATCATTTCCAGGGCTCGCGCCACGTAATCGGTGATCGAACAACCCGGTTCCGGGTGGGGCTGGGCAATGATCGGCACGGTCGGCATCACCAGCAGGTCATAGCGTGCCAAGGCCGCGTCATAACCGGCGCGTGCCAGCCGCCTGAGGTTTTGCGCTTTGGCGTAAAAACGCCCGTTGTAGCGCTCGACGCCGTATTGGCCGACGAACATGCACAGTTTCAGGGAGGCGGACAGGTCATCCGCCTGCTCGCGCCATCCGGCTTGCTTGTCCAGCAACGCGAGGTCATACAGCCCTTTCCTGTTAAAACCGGCCCCGTTGCCGTGCATCATCTGCATGGTCAAACCTTCACAACCGATCGGGTGCCACAGGGAACCCGCGATGGTGTGTTCGGCAACGGACACGTCCTCCACCTGTGCGCCCAGCCGCGCAAACTGGGCGATGGCATTGCGCACCGAGGCGGCGACACGCGGGTCCTGGTTGGCCAGTTCAAAGCCTTCGCGCAGGACGCCGATCCTGAGCCCTTCCACCCCACGGTCCAGATAGTCGCTGTACGTGTCGACCTGCGGCGCGGCTTGGCGCGGATCGAGGCCGTCGGCGCCGGCCATGACCTCCAGCATTAATGCGTTGTCGCGCACCGTGGCGGTGATGGGGCCGGCATGGTCAATGGTTGCTTCGATGGCCATGATGCCGGTGTAAGGCACCAGGCCGTGGGTCGGTTTCATCCCGTAGGTGCCGCAGAATGCTGAAGGGATCCGGATGGAGCCGCCTTGATCTCCGCCCACCGCCAGGTCGACCTCGCCCGCGGCAACCAGCGCCGCGCTGCCGGAGGACGAGCCACCCGAGGCAAAGCCGTGGCGGTAGGGGTTGTGCACCGGCGCCGGATCGGACGTGTGGCTGCCGCCGGACAAGCAATAATGCTCACAGGTGGCTTTGCCGAGGATGGTTGCGCCCGCATCCAGCAAGCGGGTGACAACGGTGGCGTCGAACGAGGGGACAAAGCCCTCCAGCGGCTTGGCGCCGTTCATCATGGGGACGCCGGCCAGAGAGATATTGTCCTTGAGCGCAACCGTTTTGCCCGCCAGTTTGCCTTCGCGGGCACCGCTGACTTCAGTGCGGTAATACCAGGCGTTGAGCGGGTTGTGCGCCGCCGAGGGGCGATAGCCCGCACTGCGTTCGTAACGCGTGGGCGGGATGAAGTCGGGCAGTTCGTCAATCAGGTCATAGGCGTCGAAGCTCGCCTGCATAAGGGTCAGGTATTCACTGGCTTGCTCGGGGCTGAGCCGCATATGCAGGCGACTCGTAATGTCCAGTAGCTGCTCAAGGGTGGGGCGAACGATTGCCATGGAGGGCAGTCCTTATCGTAAGTGGCCTGGCGCTCAAGATAATCCGCGCCTGCGGGCAGAGGCTTGGTTGAAACGGACAACGACTTGGCTGGGCCGGACACCCCGGCGCAGCGCGCGCGAGGGGCCGCCGGTCGCTGGTTGCAAGAGTGACTTAAAACACGCGCGCATAGCGCAGGTTCAGCCGGAAGTCCTCCCTGGCGCCGTTGTCCACCGACAGATCCTTGCCCAATTGCAGCTGGATCTGATCCTGGGGGGTGACGAACTTGGTGGTCGTAAGGCGCACGTTGGTGGTGCCCAATTCGTTATCCTGGTTGACGTGCTCGACGTTGGTCTCACCGCCCCAGGTTCGCCCGAAGCCGATCCCGAACGTAGTGGTGGCGTCAGGCATATAGCGCCCCATCACCTGTGCTGCGTAGGAAACGTCCTGTTCGAGCCGGTCGGCATTGGCACCGTAATCGGTGTTATCGCCATACCAGGTCGCGCCACCCACCACGTCCATCGCCCAGTGTTCCGTGAAGTGCTTGACGTAGGCACTTTGCAGTTCGAATTTCCAGCGGTTCTCACCGATGTTGAGCGCGTCATCTTTGTCGTAGGTGCCCGTGGGGACAAATACATAAGGGGCGATACTGAGGGTGTCGCGAGCATCGTTGAACCGCCACTTCACCGGTGCGGTCAGGATCAAGTCGCCAATCCCGCGCGTACTGCCCAGCGCCGATGCGTCACCGTCGCTGGAGACGTGCCCGAAGGGCAACAGGAACTGGGGGTCGATGGTGACGGTGTCGCTCAACGCATACACATGCAGCAGACGCAGGATGCCGACGTCCGAAGTCAGCCTGAAATCCGAGCTCACCTTATGTCCGTTGGCGTAGGTCGAGTCGGTGGTGGAGTGTTGGTAATAGATCGCACCGATGGTGGCGCCCACGGGGTATTGCTCATAGTCGCCGGGGGCGACCTCAACGGCATGTGCCTGGAGCACGGGTAATACCGTGGTGAGTGTCAGCAGACGGATCTTGTTCATGGTTTGTTCCTCGCAAAGGGATGCCTTGCCACCTGATAAGGTGGCAGCCATTGAAAGTGCACGTTTAGCGTGGAGACGCTCAGGCGGTTGCCGATTGCGCGTCCCGCAGCATCCCTGTGTGCGGATGGCAGTTGATGTATTCGAATAGCTGGCTCTTGGCGTCCGATACCGACACTTCGTGGTACAGCCGTAACTTTTTCAAACCGGCGGCCACGCGGAAGAACGTCACGAAAATACGCAGGTGGGTAGGGTGCGACTCGGCCCAGCGTTCGAGTTTCTCCACCGAACGCCAGTGACCGATGTTGTAGCTGACGTCGAGAAAGTTACCGTCCAGGTCGATATTGCGTACGAACCGGTTGCTGTAGCAGCCCAAGGGTTGGCCGTTGTCACGCAGGAAGTCCATGCCGTCCTGCAGGGTCGGCAAGATTTCGTCGAGGTACAGCGAGCGTTCGTCCGCCTCGGCATCCGCCCAGTCCTGGCCTGAGCGAATCAGTGTGAGGTTGTCATGCCCCATGACCACGACACGCCCACCCTTGGCCGGGTCCCCCGCGACCACTTGCAGCTCGGTCGTGGGCTTCATCCAGTCTGTCTGGGAGATTGGGAAGCGGTCGCGCATTGAGCCCCAGTAACCGTGCTCCTCGATTTCACCACTGGTTGCATCCATGATCGCGCCGACACCGGGCAGGTTGTCCTGGAAGGCGTACAGCGTCTCGAACTGCTCGGCGCGCGGTGCGCTGATTTCGCGGAAATAGCCCAGGCCGTCACGGAGGCGATCCTTTGAGGCCCACCAGTCGTTCACCGGCGCCGAGCGCAGCCAGCGGCAATGGGCGCCAGGGTCTTTCCAGTAGCCGACGACAATCAGATTGTCGAAGCCGCTGCTGTCGGTGTGGTGGGTCAAATCATGGGTCTGCGGGCCATCGGCCAGGCTGAAACTGCCGACGATATGACGCATGGCCTGCAGCGCGGCCTCGCGCTGGGCCTCGCCCCGATATTGCACGCCGAGGTAAGCCATCACCACCTGTTCCAACTGCTCGTCAGCGCGGGCGACCCACATCGGGAACGGTGGTTGATACTCGTCGGGCACCCGGCGGGACAGGGTGCGTGGGCATTTGAGATGGGTGTCGATTGCGGATTCCATAGTGAGCTCCTCGTTATTTGTTGTTCAGGCCTGCGGGTGGGCGTCAGCGCTCCAGCGCTTGGCTGCGCGCTGCAGCAACTGCATGGCTCCCCACTCAATCAACCAGTAAATCGACTCTTCGGGCACCAGGTCGCGTACCTGCAGAAGCCAGGAGGAATCAGCCAATCGTTGTGCGTATCGTCGTTGCATGGCGTGCCTCATCAGCGGGGGGCATGAGCTGCTGTGAGGAGGAAATTAGGCGGGACGGCGAGCGACCGCTTGGTTCGTCGAGACAACCGTTTGGTTGGAAAAGACACGCTGGAACTGATGGTCCATCCGTGACCGGCGTTGGTGCGCCGGTGCCTATAAATGGGCATGACGAGGGCGCCACTTGCCACCCCGACTCGCGTTCAACCAGGCTGAGCGTCTGAATACGACGGGAATGCGTTTGGCCTATTAATTGCTAAACGTGACAAGCCAGTTACACCTTCTCGCGCTGTTACTACATCGCTGTACCGAGGTCCGTGCCATGAACCCAAGCACTCAGTATTCGACCCTTGCCGTTCCTGCACCACGTCGCTTTGATTACTGGAAAGAAGTGGTCTGCCGCCATTGCCTGGCGGCCGATAGCAAACCCTTGTCCCAGAGCAGTTTTGACGGCGCGCTCGCGGTCAATACCGTCGGCGATCTGGACCTTTGTTCGCTGTCCTCGCCACTGCATTATTGGGAGCGTTCCGAGCGGCACCTGCGCAGCGGTCCAGCCGAAGATTTGTGGTTGGGCTTCGCCCGAAATGGCCATGGCCAAATTGAACAAGGCTCAAGAAAAGCCAACCTGGCAGCGGGGAATTTGTTTCTTTATGACGCAACCCAAGCGTTTCGATTCAGCTTCGGTGGTACCGAAAATCACCTGGTGCGTATTCCGCGAGCGTTGCTGACCGAGCGTCTGCCGCGTATTGCGGAGTACACCGCGATGGTTCTCGACGACCGCCGCCCTGGCGTCATTCCCTTGCGTGAAATGCTGCGTCAGGCCGCGAGCACGCCGGCGTCGTTGCAGGATGAGCACATCGCCAAGCGTTATTCGGCGGCCTTGCTTGACCTGCTGGTGATCAGCCTGGAACTCCAGGACCTGAACACCACTCACCAGGAACTGGACCTGTACGGCCGCATCATGAAGTACATCCAACGGCATTTGACCGAACCGGACCTGTCGATTGAAGTCATCGCCCAGGCTCACAATGTGTCCACCCGCACCGTCACGCGCGCGTTCGCCCGGTACCAGAAGACCCCCGTGGCAGAGATCTGGAAAGAGCGCCTGAATGCCAGCCGTGAAGCGATTGAGCGCGGTCAGGTGCGCAGTGTGTCCCAGGCGGCGCTGGACTTCGGCTTTTCTGACTTCTCCCACTTCAGCCATGCGTTTCGCAAGGCGTTTGGTGTTGCGCCGAATACGCTTTTGCGCCGCGATTGAGGCGTTTGCTGTTCAACAGCGGCTATCGGTGGATCATTCGTAAATTCGGCTAGCCTGACGGATGTTGCGGTAGGTGGATCTACGAGCAATGGCGCAGTGGTGGAGGCGTTGCGACAGATTTACATAGTCAACATTTCGATCAGTACAGATTGACCGTTCCCTGAGACGCTGGTTTGCAAACTGGCGTGAGTGGATGAGGTGATGGCGGCGAAGAGTTAGTGTAAATTCGTCGCGATTTTGGCGATAGCTCGCAACGCTGTGAGGATTAGCGTCTGGTATCGCTGGCGTGTTTGACTGATGTTGGCAATTTTCTCCGATCCCGCAAAAGGTAATGCGGACGGGTTAAAGCCGCCATCAGCTCTGCCGATAATCCCGACCGTGAATCCGCAACCTTGTCCAGTGTGATGACTGGGTCTTCGACCAAGGTCCGCTATTGGCCGGTCGCCTCATTTAAGGAAAAGTGACTGTGATCATAGGTATCGACCTGGGCACTACCAACAGCCTAGTGGCTGCTTGGGATGGCGAACGCGCCAGGCTACTCCCCAATGCCTTGGGCAATCTTCTCACGCCAAGCATCGTTGGCCTCGACGACCACGGCCAACTGATCGCCGGGGAAATTGCCCGCGAACGGCTGCATACCCACCCGCACCTCACCACGTCTCTATTCAAGCGTTACATGGGCAGCTCCCGTGAAACGATGCTGAGCGGGCGCGCTTACCGTGCGGAAGAACTCTCGGCGATGTTGCTACGCAGCCTCAAGGCCGATGCCGAACGTGCACTAGGCGAACCTGTTCACGAAGCGGTGATCAGCGTACCTGCTTATTTCAGCGACGCGCAGCGCAAGGCTACCCGTATTGCTGGTGAGTTGGCCGGACTGAAGATCGGAAAGCTTATCAACGAACCTACTGCCGCAGCCTTGGCCTATGGCCTTCAAGAGCGAAAGGAAACGACCTTCCTGGTGTTCGATCTCGGTGGTGGCACCTTTGATGTGTCCATCTTGGAGCTGTTCGAGGGCGTCATGGAAGTGCGCGCCAGCGCGGGGGACAACTTTCTTGGGGGTGAAGATTTCGATGACCGGCTCGTGGAGCACTTCATCGCCAAAATCGGTGCCGCTGATCTCCCCGACATAACCCTCCCCGCCATAGCACAGCGGTTGCGGCGTGAGGCTCAGCGTGTTCGTCATGCATTGGGGCAAGCGCAAGTCGCCCACTTTATCCTTCGCGAGCAAACGCGGGAGTGGAGTCTGAAACTGACCCAGAGCGATCTGGCGGACATCGTCCAGCCTTTGTTGGACCGCCTGCGCACGCCGATCGAACGCGCGCTGCGCGATGCCCGGATCAAGGTCGCGGATCTGGACGAAATATTGTTGGTGGGCGGCACCACGCGCATGCCGCTGGTGCGTAAGTTGGTCGCGGCTCTCTTCGGGCGAATTCCGGCAATGCAGCTCAACCCGGACGAGGTTGTTGCGCAGGGAGCGGCCATCCAGGCGGCGCTACAGGCGCGCCATGCTTCCCTGGAGGAAGTGGTTCTTACCGATGTATGCCCCTATACCTTGGGGATCGAGACCGTAGTACAGCTAGGTACCGATTACCAAAGCGGTCACTACCTGCCAATCATCGAGCGCAACACTGTGGTGCCCGTGAGCCGTTCCCGTGACGTGTCGACCGTCAGCGATAACCAGAAGGTGGTCAGGCTGTGTATCTACCAGGGCGAAAGCCGGTTGGTGGCCAACAACATTTTCCTCGGTGAACTGGAAATTCCCGTACCACCGCGCAAGGCCGGCGAGGTCACGCTGGACGTACGCTTCACCTACGACAATAACGGTTTGCTCGAAGCCCAGGTGCATTCGCCCATCAATGGCGAAACCCGCCGGCTGGTTATCGAGAACAATCCTGGCGTACTGGCTCCCGAAGAAGTCGCGCAACGGCTGGCCGCCCTCGAAGCGCTGAAAGTGCACCCGCGCGACCAGCAGATCAATACCCTGCTGCTGGCTCGATTGGACCGCCTTTATCAAGAAAGCCTCGGCGACGGCCGGTCGTACATTGCCGGGCTGGCGAACCATTTTCAGCAAATGCTCGACACTCAGGATGAACACCGGATCCGTAAAGCCCGTGTCGATATTACCCAGCGCCTTGCTCATTTCGAGCAAGAGGGTTAAGCCGCCATGAGTCATTGGCAAGTGCTGGGCCTCACCCCGGACGCGGACGAACGCAGCATCAAGCGCGCCTATGCACGGTTGCTCAAAATCCACCGTCCAGACGAAAACCCCAATGAGTTCCAGCGCCTTCGTGAAGCCTATGAAGCCTCGTTGGCTGAGGCGCGCTGGCGTGCGCAGGCCGGAGGGAAAGTTGTTTACGCCCCGTCAGCCTTAAGCGCGTCACCCGCCGAGCGCTACCCGCCGGCGGAAGATCCCACGCTGGTCATCCTCAGAGAGCGCGTCGACATTCCAACGACCGTCAGCCCACCGGAACCGTCCCTGAGTCAGATGCAGCAGTGGTTGGCTGAGGGCAAAGACCGTCAAGTAATGGATGCGCTACGCCTTTGGCTGGCGAGCGATTGGCTATTGTCGTTCGAGCGCCGGCAGCAGTTCGAGCAGAGTATTTTGGATTGGCTCGAATCCGCAGAGGGATGGTCGCCAACCTTCTTCGATGGGGTGTGCCAGGTCATGGGCTGGGACGAAACCCAGGGCAACCTGCCATGCGAGTACGGGCGCTGGGATCGCCTGATCCGGCGATGCGAGGCACACGCCTTGGCAGAGACCGTACTCAGCGATTTGGCCAGGTTCGACGACGATAAGATGCACGGGCAGGCGGCCGCTATGCTGTTCAAACCCATGACTGACCGCCGCCGTCGTGAAATGGCTGACGGCTTTAGCGGCCTCGACTGGCAACGTTTTGCAGAGCTCGCGCAAGCCATCGAATATCAATATCCTGAATTGCCCCAGCGCCTTGGGTTGCAACCACTCGACAACTGGCGGGAGTGGTTACCACCCACGAGCTATGGAAGAGTCTACCTTTTTCTATGGGTGGCGCTGTCTGCCGTGCTTATCGTTTCGGTGTTCTTCGGACCGATGAAGAAAGATGGGGTGGGCGTGCTGTTGTTAATGCCGCTGATGATGATGTTCGTGAACTGGATCGGCATGAAGGCATACCATGTTTGGGCTAGGGTGGCTGTGGTAGCGGGGCGTTTGGATGTGCTGATCAGTCGATTGTTACTACCGCGGCGCTGGTACCGACAAGGCGCCGGGCTCTTGTTGCTCCGCCACGTACTCCCCAGTGCAGTGCCCGCAGCCCTGGCATGCGCATGGTCCAGTGATGTCCTGTGGCTGCGTTGGGTAAGCCCAGTGGTGGTGTTCCTCGGTACGATCTACTTCACGAATGACGCACTGAGCGGCGGCAAGGCTTCAATGTGGGCTCGAGCATTACGAGCGCTAAGACTGAGGGTCGGGCAGTTACCTTGGCACCTGTTGAAACGCGAAGGCCTGTTGGCTGTGATTGCAGTGGCAGTGATGGCTGCTACAGTCTATTTCCGTATGAGCGCTGTTGTTTAGGGCGGCACGCGCTGTCTCGTCCTGAATAAGGTTTACACCTTCTGACCTATCTTAGTCCTTCACTGACTCAGTCTCGCTGACCAAGTTATTTGTAAGTTCTGTGGGTTCATGAAATTGCGCTTGGGATTTGCCGGCCCGCTTAGCTCCGTATAGCGCTTCATCGGCCTTACCCAGCGCGTCAGTAAAGTCGCCCTCTGTCCACAGTGCGCCTCCGATGCTACAGCCTACCCTGATTACCTCGCCTGCAAGCAGGACCGGCTCTGCGAGCTTTGTAATGATGCGTTGAGCAGCGCTCTGCACGTTTGCCAATGATTCGCCCGCCCTCAACCGCAGCAGCAGGACGAACTCGTCACCGCCGTGGCGTACCGCAATGTCACCGTCGCGCACGGTTGTTGAAAGACGTTGGCCAACGGCATGAAGCAGGGCATCCCCAACAGCATGTCCAAAACAATCGTTCACTGGCTTGAAGCCATCCAGGTCCAGGCATAACACGCCAAAAGCAGGCTGCTGACCGGGCTCATTTTCTATATTCTTGACGTAGTTTTCCAACGCGGCGCGATTCGGCAAACCTGTCACCGTATCGCGATAGGCTACCCCCTTGATGAGAGCCAATTGCCCCTTCTTTTGCGTCAGGCTTTCAACCAAGTGTCGAATGACCATGCTCAGCTTTTCTACTTCAATACTGCCTTTCACCAGCGGAATGTCCACATCGGCCCCTTCGGAGAGAAGCGTGGCAGCCTCAGCTATTCGGTTTAGTGGTCCAGTGATGACGCCCGCCACGAACCATCCAAGCACAGCAAAAGCGATCGACAACATGCTCCCCCAAAGCAGTATTTCCGCGCGCAGTCCATTGGCCTCTGCAAAGGCGACTTCTGCCGGCTGACGTGTCACAACGGACCAGCCCAAACCAGGGTAACCATCAATTCCTTTGCTTTCAGCAGCGCCCACTACATAGGTTTTTCCATCCTCCCATTGGCTCACCGACCATCGGGTCTCACTGTTATGAGCAATGCCGGCCTCATTAGGTTTGCCGATAAGGTGCTTGGGGCCGAGCAAGACCGTGCCGTCTTTGCTGATGACCAAAAACTCCAAACCGGGAAGGCTGTTTTTCAAAGGCTCGAACATGGTTCGGCCTATTTCTGCGGCCCATTGCCACGAGAGGTGAGTGGCCAGTACGCCGATAAAATGTCCGGCTTTATCTTGTACCGGCATGCTGATATCGACGAATTTCATTGCTTCCCCCGAAGGGTTGGGCAAAAGCTTGGCGAGCATTACGGCTTCGTGCACGTCCCCAACAAACGTTTTGTCCTGCCCCTCCATGAAGACTGGCCGATGCGCGATGCTGACGCCTTCAAGCAAACGACCGGTCGAAGCAACGACCGTTCCTTGAGCGTCAGTGAGTCCAATCCATGAATAGCTCGGGAATTGGGCGTTGAGGTCGTTGAGCAGACTTCTTGCTTCACCTACGTTGGCAGGGTTGCGCAGTGCCTCCAGCGCACTCAGGACGCTGAGTTCCTTGGAGCGGCTGTGCATGTCACGATCAAGGCGGTCAATCATCGAGGCGGCATATTCAACGAGCTGATGTCCCGTCTGTTCTTTATGCCGGGAAATGGCGGAGGCGCCAATGACACTACCGAAAATGCAAGTGAGGACTAGCACGGCGAGGGCAACTACAATCGCGAATTTTGCCCGTAGGCTTTTAAAGGGAAGGAGCTGCATGATAAGTCGGTCCGGTAGATTAAACGCCGACGATCCCTGGCATCCTTGTGAGGTTATCGGCCAGCGTCATCCTCGCTTTAGCCGCTACGGAGTGGCGCCTCCCTCGCATGGATCCGAGACTTGACGATCCATTCTCCGCAGACAGATTCAGACGCCGTAGCGCTTGTTACCCAATGAGGTAATGACATATCGACCGCCTCTTGGCCCATGCAGGCTCTTGCGAAAGAACAAGGGCATGCAGAACCCTCTTCAGTTAAGGACGAGGAGGCTGCGCGCAGCTTTGGACTGGAAGGCGACGTAGCAATTAGATCCGCTGCAAAGGCCTTTGGCCCAAAGCCATTCCAGCATGGGGTCGCTGACTGTCGTTCTAATACCGGACAGTGCCTCCAATGCCGCCAACCCACAAAACGGCACATAGGCTTCGCTGTAGCCTCCTTCATGCACCAGAACCAGCCGGCCTTGGCACATACGCTCGGCGGCCTGGCGCAGCAGGCGGGTCATCATGCGGAACGAGTCACTGTGCAGCAGCATGCGTGCCAGCGGGTCGACGGCGTTGGCGTCATAGCCGCAGGCTACGATGACCAACTCAGGCTCGAAACGCTCCAGTGCCGGAATCACAATCTGCTGCATGGCATACAGGTACGCTTCGTGACCGCTGAGGCAGGTTTGGGGATCAACATTGTTATGAGCGATTGCTATCCTACAGATGTAGGATGAATTTCTTCGCTGTAAAGCCTTTCACCGCTGTCACCCCATCGTGCGTTCGCTCAATACTCGGGTCAGCTGTCGAGTAATGACAAGGCCCCTGAAGGGGCCCTTTTACGGCAACATGAATCGCCAGCTTTCAGTGATCTCCCGGCCAAGCCGCTTCAGTCTGGAGACCCTGGGCACTCCGGGGCGAAGTGTTTCCACCAGTCGGGACGGTCAGCCTGTTGCTGATAGGTCTGCACCTGATCGGCCGTGCTGCCCAGCAGTTGTTCCACGCTCAGGCCGCGCCGGCTGACATAGTCGTCCAGTTCCTGCACGGCGCGTGAGAGTACCGGGTAACCGCCGGCGAATACCGCCGACGTCATCTCGGTGGCGCAGGCCCCCGCCAGTAGAAAACGCGAAGGAGAGCCCCTGATCCCCTCCATTTAATTTGAGTGAAATGCCCGAGCTCAAGATCCACGATGCTGCTCCGACGCAGCGCTTCGGTTCTGGCGGAATTCTCCGTCATACGCTGTTCCAATAGGTGCACACCACCTCGCTTCACTTCGATGCAGGGTTCCTATTACGGCTCCACCCGCAGCATTTGCCACGCATTGCCCTGACTGACTTGCAGCGCTCGTTCGCTTTCCAATCCCATACGTTCAAACCACAGCAAACTGTCCACCCGCCATTGTTCGATATCCGGTTGAGAGGTTTGACCCAGGTCGGAACTATAGAGCGCCCTGGGGACGTCGCGTAGGACCTGAGTGAAGTCTTCCCATGGCTGGTAGCCGAGCAGGTAGGTCAGGGCGGTTTGTTCGGTGTAGACCATGGGGGCTTGAGCCAATTCCAGCAGGGCACTGGCGTCCAATCCGGTCAAGGGGTTGGCCGGCTGGTTGAGCATCAGCCTGGGAACGTCCAGCCGCACCGCCGCGTCTATCAACAGACGCACTTCCTGAGCGTCGGCATGGCCGGTGGAGATGACGATCGGGTAGTCCCGGGCCATCCGCAGCACGTCCAGTGTTTGCCCGTTCAATTTCCCCTCATGACTCACGGTCAGTGGCCGGATGGGGTATTTATCCAGGACCCAATGACCACTGCTGCGCTTGAGACGGGACTGGTGGATGCGGCCCGTGACGGTGGGAAGGTGCACGATCAGCCGGGCTTCGCTATCCCCGTGATGACACAGCGAACGCTGTACCACCCTGAAGTCGATACCGCCGGCGATTTCGTTGAGCACCACCGAGCCGGAGACGGGAAGCCCTTCCTGCCGGGCCTCCCAGGCTTGCGAAGCGCTGCAGCCCAGGTGGTTCTTCAACACCACCCAGCCTTTCACCGCGCTGTAGCGTCGGCCTGTCTCTATCACGCCATGACGCCTCAGGTACGCGTCGGGACCGGCGTGATAATGCACATCGATAAAATCAGCCTCAAGCAAACGCCGCAGGTGGCTCATGCGGCCACCTCCAGGTTGATGCCCAAGTGGTCACGCACGGTGCGCATGACCAATGCCGGCGCATCGAGCAACGGGCGCATGCCACCATCGGGAATGGGTAATCGGTAATGGCGGGCCTGCTCGTTGACATGCACATTGATACCTCGCACCAGCTGTGACTGTTCGCCGTAGACCGTCAATAGCGCACCAGGAAAGCTGTGGCTGGCTTGTCGCAGGTCGAGGCGATTGAGCAGCCGGAAACCCAGGTGCAGGCGCCTGGCCTGGAGTGCGGCACTGGCCTGGTCGATGTCTATTGGCCCGCTGGGGCTTATCCGGGTCGCCGGCTGTACCAGTTGATCGAGTAGTTGTAGCGCTTGTTCGAGATCGCCGAGCGAGGCTAGATCAGCCATTTTTCCCAGTCGTCCGTCGAGAATTCCATCTGCCAGTGCAGGCGAGGACAGCAACAGCACGTTACTGACGTGGCGCCCAAGGCTGGTGCCCAGTAATGCCTGCACGACAGCGCCACCCAGGGCCGAGCCCACCAGCAGATCGATCTGGCCCTGCGCCGATAACACTTGCTGCCAGCGCTGCGAAAAGTCCTCAAGCGATTCGTTTTCGTCAGCTAGTAGCGATAGCGTGTCGAATATGACCACCCGGTAACCGGCTTTTACCAGTGGCGCGATCATGGGGTGGAAGAACAGGCCTTCATCCCAAACGGGCATGACCGGCGACATGACCACCGCCAGTTGATCGCCGTTGCCCCATTGGTTGCTTACTGCATTGGACGTCTGCATAACCCTTCTCCCGGATGATCAGGCGATTTTGTCGAGAGCCTGCAGTTGGTGGCTTTTGCGCAAGATTCGCGTGGTTTCGCTCATCAGGTCATGGACGATCTGGCGCGCGGGCTTGATGTCGCCGACCAGATCCAGAACCTCACCTGCCCAGATCGCGCGGTTGTCGAGATCGTCAGCGAGGACAGCCCTGGCGTAGTCCTGACGGATCGAAGCCGGTGCCTCTCGCAGTGCCTCGTCACGGCCCAGCCACGCTTGCGAAAAGCGGTTGGCAATGGCCCGGCCGCTATAGTGTTCTGGCCATTCGATGCCGCGCACCAGATCGAAAATTCGCGTGCGCACCGTGTCCGACGTACTGGATTCGATCAGGCGCTTCTTGAACGCGGCCGAGGGCAGGGCCTCTTCTGACGCGAGGAAACGGGTGCCCAGCATGACCCCGTCGGCCCCCAGCATCAGTGCTGCTGCCACGCCACGCCCATCGGCGATGCCGCCGGCGGCAATCAGTGGAATCTTGTCGCCGATTCGATCCTGCACGGCGGGCAACAGTGGCATCAGGCCGCGGCGCAAGCTGTGCCCGCCGGCCTCGGCACCTTGGACGATCAATGCATCGGCCCCGGCGTCCAGGGCCGCACTGGCCTGGTCCAGTTCATGAATTTGCACGATGGCTTTCGCGCCGGCCCGATGGATGATGGGCACGAATGCTGCCGGGTCGCCAAATGACAATGCGACGACGTTGGGTCCGTACTCCAAGGCCAGGTCCAGCAGCGCCATGTTCCGGCCCACGGTGAACATCACCAGGCCGACCCCCCATGGCTGCTTCAATTCCCGCATGGGCGCAAGCTCAGTGCGCATCCAGTGCTCGTCGCCATAACTGGCGCCGACCAGTCCCAACCCGCCGGCCCTTGATACCGCAGTGGCCAGTTTCGCCCCCGAGGCACCCCCCATGGGCGCCAAAACGATAGGGTGGGAAATGTTCAAGCTTTGTGTGAGGCGCGTGTTGAGGTTAGCCATATCGATACTCCTG
This sequence comes from Pseudomonas halotolerans, assembly GCF_039581215.1. Classification (NCBI taxonomy): domain Bacteria; kingdom Pseudomonadati; phylum Pseudomonadota; class Gammaproteobacteria; order Pseudomonadales; family Pseudomonadaceae; genus Pseudomonas; species Pseudomonas halotolerans. Next base: position 146,708 of record NZ_JBCNTJ010000012.1, on the reverse strand, counting down.
TTCTCGTGAGGGCAGGCCGGTCAGGCCTGCCCGTTTCGGCTTTTGAATTCACTCAGCGATGAGTGCCGCGGTCAGCGCCTGTGGGATGAAATCGCTCACCTGGTAAAGGTGAAACTCCCAGGTTCCGGTGTCCTTGAGCCCTGAATAACGGGACATGAATGACTCGTCCTGAAACAACGAGTCGAAGGCATCCTTGCTGGTCCATTGCGCCTGGTTGATGACTGTCTTTCCATCAAGGCTTTTGTACAGTCGGCTCCATTGGAAGGCCGGGTAGGTTTGCGCCACGTACTGGACGGTATCGCGCAAGACGGCGAGGGCGGCATCTTGCTGGCCTGGGTTCACATGGACGACGTTCACCAGAAAAATGGCCTGGTCTTCGCCCGATTGTGGTGCCTGGAATTGTTCGATCTGGGTCATGAGTCACTCTCCTGGGGATGGGGGTGGGTCATTGCGTTAGCCGAGCGGATATCGCCGGGCTGCCGTTTTCCCAAAGCAGTGGATGGATGGGCTCGGCGAACTGGACTGCGTCGACGCGGCCGATGATCACATCGTGGGTGCCATAGTTGAGGAGCTTATCCAGGGTGCAGATAAGGCTCGATTGCGCATCCGCCAGACAGGGCAAGCCCTGAATGTCCTCCCACTGCCCGTGGGCGAAGCGCTCGGGCCCTTTGACCTGGCCGGCAAACACCGGCACCAGGGCGCTATGGGCCGCGCTCAGCAGGTTGACGCTAAAACGCCCGGATAGCATGAGCGGGCGGTGAAGGCTGGCGGAGCGGTTGACGCAAATCAGCAGCGCGGGGGGCGTGGTGCTCACTGAGATCACGGCAGTCGCGACCATGCCCACCGGGTCATCGCCGTCACGGCTGGCAATGATCGCCACGCTTGACGTCAACCTGCGCATAGCGTTCTTGAACTGATCCGCCAATTCGCCAGCGTCGACGTCGGGGGCGATCGGCGATGCCGTGACGTTGCCCGAAGCACTGCGGGCCTGGGAATATCCGCTCATGCCACAGCCTCCATGATCCTGCCGGGTTTGTGCGGCGCGCGTTGGCCGGCTTGCTCCATCAACGGCAACACTTCCTTGACGAAGCGCTGGAGCCCGCTCTGGTAGTCCAGCCAGGTTAAATTGATGCCGTCCACGCCCAGGTCGGACCAGCGCTGCATCTGGTCCACAATCATCTGGGAAGTGCCCACCAACGGCACGCCAGCAAACCCCGCCTTGAAATGGAAGCGGAAACGCTCGGCATCAGCGGCGTCCTTGAACATGCCGCTTTGCACGCCGATCTCGCGGGTCACGTTATCCAGCGCCGCGTCGTCTCCATGCTGGGTCACGTAGTAGTCGAGCTGCTGGTGCGCCTGGTTCAGGGTGTCTTCATGAACGACGTAGGCGTACACCCAGATTTGCAGTTCCCGGCCATGTTCCAGACGCGCCAGGTCCCGGTAGGCCTTGATCTGTGCGCGGATGGTGTCGTCGTCGTCTTCGTGCTTGAGGATCAGGAACGCGGCATCGCAATGCTTGGCACAGAATTGGCGGCCCCTTGGAGAGCCACCGGCGTTCATCAGGAACGGCCGGTTGATCGGCTTGGGTTCTGCGTAGCCTTGCTTGACGTTGAAGAACTCGCCCTCATAGTCAAAGTACCCGTTAGCCTCCCATGCTGTTTTAGCGATCTCTATCCACTCATCGGCATGGTCGTAGCGTTTGTCGTGGTCACGCTGGTGACCATTGAACATGCCCATTTCCTGGCCAAACCAACCGCAGATCATGTTCAGCCCGAAACGGCCACCGCTGATGTGATCGATGGTCGCCGCCTGCTTGGCGGCAAACAATGGGTGGACCGTGGATACGTGCGATGTGGTGAACAGCGCGATCTGCTCGGTGACCGAGGCCAGGCCGGCGGCCCAGGTGTAGGTTTCGTAGGAAACGCCCATCGGATTGCTGGCGCCTTCCCAGCCGCGCCAGCGGCCTACGGGCAGCAAAAGTTCAAGGCCGGCGCGATCGGCCAGGGTGGCGATTGCCAGGTTGCTTTGCCAGTCAGCCGCCCGGTGGCGCTCCGGGGCGGTGGTCAGTGTGCAGCCGCCTTCAATGTTGAAACCGAACACGCCGAGTTTGATTTTGTTCTGGCTGTCGCGCACCGGGTTAGGCTTGCGGATGGACACGTTTGCAGTGGTCATGTCGTGAATACTCTTTCAAATGAATGGAATAAGTCGCAACTCAAACGTTGGTCTGCTTTTCCCCAGCGGACAGCCAGGGTTGGTCGTAGCGGTGCAGGGCGCGGGCCTGTTCCAGTGGGTAGCCGTCGTTCACGCTCTGGATGATGTCTTTCTCGGTCTGCTCCACGGCCTGGGCGCGTTGGATGACCTGTTCGGCCTTGTCGGCGGGTATCGCCAGGCAACCGCTGCTGTCACAGATCATCAGGTCGCCTGGATTGACCGTGACCCCGGATATCTGCACGGGCACCTGGGTTGCCCTGAGCTGCACTCGGTTCTTCGCCGACTGCATGAAACGAGCGCGACTGAACAGTGGATAGTTCAGGCGCTGGACCGTATCGATATCCCGCGCGGCACCGTCGATCAATGTGCCGCGAATTCCCCGGCTGACCGCCACGTGGGTCAGGATGTCGCCCCAGGTTGTGCAGTCAGTGCGTCCAGGGTTGCTGGAAACAATGACCGCATCGGGCGGAACCTCGTCAATGTAGTTGGCGGCGGTCCTGAAGCCGCTTCGTTCGTGCACTGGCTCATACAACACCGTGTAGGCGAAGCCTACGCAACGCGTTCCCGGTACCTGCTGGTTAAGACCTGTCAGGCCCCCGGCTAGTCCCAGGCTGTCGAGCGCATCCGACAGGCTGGCGGTATCGAGCGCCTCACAAGCTTTGAGTAGTGCATTGTCCTGCGCAGCGGGAGAGGTGATTGCGTTCATGCGTGGGCTCCTTTTCTCAGCACATGCTGGTCATGGTTTCCAGTATCCTGGGATGTTGGCCCGTCAAGCTGTGCAGCCCATTCGAGGGTCTGCCTGACGATGACGGTCGCCACCTCGAACGTGCTGGCCGTTCCGCCCAGGTCGTAGGTGCGGCAATCGCTGCGTGCCACCTGGGCGACGGCGTTGCGAGTCGCTTGGGCTGCGTGCGAGTGCCCGAGATGCTCGAGCATCATCGCGACCGACAGGAACATCGCGCTCGGGTTGGCCCGGTGTTGGCCTGCATAGGCGGGAGCGCTGCCATGCACGGGTTCGAAATAGGCACCCTGGGCCCCTATGTTTGCGCTGGGAGCTAAGCCCAGGCCGCCCATGACACCGGCCCCGAGATCGGAAAGAATGTCACCGAACATGTTTTCGGCCACGATCACGCCAAAGCGCTCGGGGCGGCGGACCATCCACAACGCCACGGCATCGACGTTATCGATGTTGCACTGAATGTCGGGAAACTCCGCTGCAACCGATTCCAGAATCTCTCGGGCAAACGCGCCGCTGTAGCGCAGAACGTTGGGTTTATCCGCCAGCGTGACGCGGTCATAACCTTGCTGGCGCGCATGCTCGAAGGCAAAGCGGAACAACCGCAAAAGTCCCGAGCGGGTTTGCAGGCGGACCGTCATGGTGGCGTCGCTGCACCCTTGGCGCGTCCACGGCGCTCCATTGCGTTCGCGCTCGGCCAGTATCGGCTCGAAGGCTGGCGGAATGCTGGCGAAATCCAGTCCTGCATACAGCCCCTCGGTGTTTTCCCTAATCACCGAAAAGCGATATCGGTTATTGCCTAGTACATCGGTAACAGGACGTACGTTGGCAAACAGCCCGAGCTTCTGGCGAAGTTGGATAACCGGGGAAACATATACTCGCCCGGTCCCTCTTAGGGGCGCTGAAAGTTCTTCCTCGGCTTCACGAAGGGGCTTGCTGGTAATGGCGCCCAACAGCGTTGCGTTACTTTCATTGATCAAGTCCCAGGTTGTATCGGGGATGCAATTTCCCTCTTTCTGCCAGCAGCTCCAACCGATCTCTCCAAACTTAAGGTCGATGGGCAAGTTAAGGGCTTCAAATAACGGCAACACCGCCTCGGTCACTTCGACGCCAATGCCGTCTCCTGCCAATACACACACTTGTTGGCGCTGGCTCATCAGAGGACACCTCCACTTGCAAGCGACGACAGCGTCGTAGAACGTGGCTTGATGGTTCTTTCCGGTTTGCGGCTACCTTGTTCGTGCAAAATCTGCAAAGCGTGGAAAGTTGAAGCGGGACTGTGTGCCTTTATCACTTCATCCAAGCGGTGCTGAACATCGAATGGCATGTTGTAAGTGCCCATCATGACGTCCGTCAGCGATAGCGGAAGGCTGCTGGCCGGCACGCTGTCGGCGGTGAGCTGGGATAAATGCAGGGCACTCACCAGGTCATAGTCGTTGCGAATACCGGCACGGTGCAGGTAAGCGACAAACACGCCCAGATGCAGGTTGCCGGCTCCTTTGCCCATGCCGCAAATGGACGCATCGATGTATTCGGCGCCGGCATCCATGGCCGCAATGGAATTGGAAAGCGCCAGGGAAAGGTTGTTGTGGGCATGAAAGCCCAAGGGAATCAGGACCCGGCTGGAGATCCGTGTTATCAATCGATCGACATCGGCCGGGATCATGTTGCCATTGGAGTCCGCGAACACCAGCAAGTCTGCCCCGGCGCTTTCCGCGCGCAGGCTCATGTCGGAAATTTCCCCCGGACCCAGGGTTGTGACATGAGTGATATTGGCGCTTACCTGGAATCCGTAGGCCTTGGCCAGCCTCACGGTGGCCAACCCGTCTTCCAGCCGGTCGCGGCGTAGGCAAACGCGTATCATCGACACGCCATGTTCCTGCAGCAACTGGAAATCACCGGCGTCTACATTGTGCGGATGCACCATGACACATAGGTCGATCCGACCCGCAGCGGCGGCCTGGACAGCACTCAGGTACAGGGCATCGACGGCACTGGTCAGCCCATGCTCATGCTTGCGTACGAAAGAACCGTTGCGGTAACCGATTTCACAATAAGGAATACCGGCTTCAACCATTTGGGAAATTGCAGACTGGGCGTAATCAACAGTGAAGTTGAAATTATTACGGTACCCACCGTCTCGCAGCGTGACATCGATAATCTTTATCTGGCTCATGAATACAGTCCCTTTATCATGTTTCGAAGGCACGCAAGTGTGCCGTTTTTACTTTGAATAAACAGAGGCAACCAGGAGTAACAATGTCTTGCGCAGCCGAACACGCATAACGATCTGCCAACAAAGGCAGCGTTATTTATCGTACGGGCAGGGGGATTATTATTATAGGAATGGAGCGGGTGCGGCTTTGTACAGGGTCATGGTTTCAAGCGAAGATTCGTTTACCTGACCGTGATTGATACTGGACAACATCCCTCAGGTTGTAAACAGGCTGTTTTTAACAGAGGCTGTTAAAAAATTCCCAATCGAGCCGGTATCGGCGTTAGCGATGTTGCTGTGCAAAACAATGAATGACGAAGTCCATCATCGCCCTTATCCCGGGGGCGGTGCGCATGTCACGATGGACCACAAGCCATAATTCTGCATGCAACGGCTGCTCTTCGATTGGAACCCTTTGCAGGCCGCTTTGGGCGCTGGCCATGAATACGGGGAGCAGCGCGATACCGGCACCGGCCCTGGCCGCTTCGGCTTGCACATCAAAGGATTTCACCCTTAGCACTACCGGCCTCTGCCCTGCGGCATTTTCCAACCAGATGCGCTGAGCTGAGGGCTCCTGTTCATCGTCATGGGCAATGAACTCATAGGCCGGCGCGGCACGGCCTTGCAGGTAGGCTTCGGCCGCGAAGAAGCCGAAGTCCAGCGTGCCGATTTTACGCACGACCAGATCCGTCTCGGTTGGTCGTCCGACGCTGATCGCGATATCCGCTTCACGCCGGGCCATTGACGCCATGCGCGGGTTGGACAGGATGCGTACGTTGACGTCGGGACATTGTCCCCGTAGCCGACCAAGATGGGGGGCAATGAAATGTGTCGTCAGATGGGGAGGCGCGCTGAGGGTAATGTCTGCGACCTTGTCGGTGCGGATTGCACAGACCGCGCGACTGAGGGCGCAGGCGGTTTCCTGCATGCGGTTGCCCAACTGAGCGATTCGCTCGCCATTTTCGGTCAACTCGTATCGGTGACTGCGCCGATCCACCAGGCGTATTTTTAGCGCGGTTTCAAGGGCGGCAATGCGCCGTGATACGGTGGCGTGCTCGACGTTCAATGAACGTGCGGCGGCGGCCAGGGAGCGTATCTTGGCGAAGGTAATGAAATACCGAAGGTTCTCCCAGTCGAACTGGGTGCTATCCACAGGGAAATCGATGAGCGGCGTGGCCGTGAGTGATGTGTTGCTAACATCCATATCGTGACTCCGTCCGAGTGGTTATGACCGATAGAAACTCCGTAACGTGCGAGAAAAGACCGCGGCTTACCACGGTCCCCAGTGAATGACTCTAGTGCAAAACCGCTTGAGTTTCTGGCGCAAGATCCGGTTGTCTTGCTCCATACATCAGCACCTTGAGCATTATCACCGCTGCTGCCAGCGCGCAGAAAACCAGGCCGCTGACAATAGTCCCCTCTATGCCCATGCGCGCCAGGAACCATCCGCCCGCTGTTGCGCCGAGGGTCACTCCCAAGTTGATGAATGAAATATAGAGACCGGTGACAAACTCCGGGGCTTCCGGGGCCTCGGACGTCAGCCAGACCTGGGTCACAATCAGTCCGCTGGTATGAGTCGCCCCCCACAGAACTACGATCAAGACCATTGGCAAAATGGCCGGGCTGGCAAAAAAGTGGAGGATCAGGTATGACGCTCCCAGCATGACCGGATGCATCAGCGTGGTCACTGTCTTGTTCATTGACAGCAAGCGGCCTGCCAGCAAATTACCGGCCACACCGCCCACACCGAACAGGATCAACATGGCACTGATCACTTCACCGCTCATGCCGACTTCACGAGACAGGTACTCGGCGCTGTAGGAGTACACCGAAAACATCGCACCGAATATCAGCGTCGAGGCCAGGATGTTGAGCCACAAAGTAGGCTTGCGCAGGATGGCCAGTTGTTCACCGTAAGGCGTCCGCTGGCCGGCGAAGGTATCGGGTAACCGGGCAATGATGCCCAGGCCGGCGATGACGTTGACGGCGGTGCAGAACAGGAATGCTGCTTCGTAGGAAAAACGTGCCGCGATCCAAGTGGTGATAGGTACGCCGAGTACCATGCCCATGCTGGTGCCGACAAACGCCTTGGCCGTTGCCTGCGTGGCTTGCTCTTTGGGATAGAGGGAGACCACCGCGACAAACGCCAGCGAGAAATACACCGGATGGAAGAACGCGGGAATGATCCGCAGGATCGCGAGTGATCCATAGGTGGGCGCATAAGCTGACAGGGCGCTGGCGCCGGCAAAAATGAACAGCGACAGGGTCAGGATCCGCTTGCGGTTGTAGCGCGAGAACAACAGCACCATGAACGGACCGAATACCGCGATGATCAGAGCGAACAAGCCTACCAGGTAGCCCGCTTCAGACGCGCTGACGCTGTAGCGTTCGATGATCACCGGCAAAATACCGACCACGCCGAATTCGATGGTATAGACACCGAACAGACCCAGGGCAATGAAGAACAACGGGTTGAACATTTTCATGGTCGGTCCTCCAGGGTCACGATGACTTTGCCGAATTGCTCACCGGCTTCCAGGTACTGGTGGGCCTCTACGATTTCTTCGAAGTCAAAGGTCCTGGCGATCACCGGGGACAGGCTGCCATCAATCAGGCCGCTGCACACGAACGCCTTGCCTTGGGCAAACAGGACGGGGTCGTTGACGATTTCGTGCAGCAGGTAACCACGCAACGTGAGGCTTTTTCCCAGTACGGTAAACAGCGGGAAGGGCGACGGCTCGCTGCTCAGGGCACCATACTCAATGATGATGCCGCCACGACGGGTGGCGTCCGCCAGTTGCTCGATAGCTGGGCCGCCTACAGGATCGAAGACAACCCGGACGCCATTCCCGGAGGTAATGTGCGCGACACGTGCTGCCAGATCTTCCTCGTCGCTGACAATCACATGGACGGCGCCGGCCGCCAACAATTTGCGCACTTTTTCCTCCCCCCGGGTCACCGCGATGGGAATTGCTCCCACTCGGTTGGCAATCTGGATGGCAGCCAGGCCGACGCTGCTTGAGGCAGCGGTAATAAGTATGAAGTCTCCGGCGGCCAGCCCGGCGACGGGTAACAAGGCGCCCCACGCCGTGAGGTATTGCATCCAGACCCCCGCGGCCTGCTCCATGCTGAGGGTGTCGGGATGTCTGACCAGCATCGCCGCCGGCACCACCGCTTGCTCGGCATAGGTTCCCCATTGAGCGATGCTCGAAGGGGGAACGAGGCTGACTGGGTCACCTATCTGAAAGTCGTGTACGGCATCGCCCACGGCTTCGACAAAACCGGCTGCTTCATACCCCAGTCGGCTGGGAAACTCAGCCTGTTCAAGGTACTGGCCACGCCTGAACATCGATTCGGCGCGGTTGAGACCGATGGCCCTCACGCGGATGCGGACCTCATCAGGGCCTGGCTGGGCGACCGGTAAATCCTCGATCCGCAGAACCTCTGGATCACCATACTCATAGAACCGAACGACACGTGTCATGGCATTTCTCGCAAGGATTAGGAACGTTTGCAGTCTAGAGGCGCGTCCAGTGCAGAAAAACGCGCTGGAGTTCCGGTGTTAACGGATGTATGTGTCCGCAATGGCAATGGATTGGCCTTGGGGTAGCCGGCGACCGATGCTACGAACCAGCACGTAGAAGAGCGGGGTGAAGAGTAGTCCGAATGCGGTTACGCCCAGCATGCCGAAGAACACTGCGACGCCCATTGCCTGACGCATTTCAGCCCCGGCACCGTTGGAAATCACCAGGGGAACGACGCCCATGACGAAGGCAATCGAGGTCATCAGGATCGGTCGGAGCCTCAGCTTGCTGGCCTCCCAGGCGGCGCTCAGTGGGGTATGGCCCTGGCGTTCCAGATCCCTTGCAAATTCGACGATCAGGATGGCGTTCTTCGATGCCAGACCCACCAGCACCATCAGGCCGATCTGGGTGAAGATATTGTTATCGCCCCCGGCCAGCCAGACGCCCGCCAACGCCGAAAGCACCCCCATTGGCACGATCAGGATCACCGCCAGCGGCAACAAAAGGCTTTCATACAATGCCGCCAGCACCAGGAATACCAGCAATGTGCTGACTGCCAGTACCCAGCCGGTCGCGTCACCGGCCAGCCGCTGCTGGTAGGTCAGGTCGGTCCATTCCATGCGTATACCCTGGGGCAGGGTTTGCCGGGCGATACGCTCGATGGCCGCTTCTGCCTGTCCCGAGGAATAGCCGGGGGCGGGTGCGCCGTTGACGTCCGCCGCTGTAAATGCGTTGTAATGCACGACCATTTCCGGGCCGTAACCTGGATCGACCGACAGCAATGTCGACAGGGGCACCATGTCGCCGTATGCATTGCGCACCTTCAAGCGCGTGATGTCTTCGGGGTTGGCCCTGAACGGCGCATCCGCTTGCGCGCGGACTTGGTAGACACGTCCGAACAGATTGAAATCGTTGACGTACAACGAACCCAGGTAAATTTGCAGGGTCTCGAACACGTCCGTCACCGAGACACCGAGCTGCTTGGCTTTGACCCGGTCGAGGTCAACATCCAGCTGGGGCACATTTATCTGGTAGCTGGAGAACAGCGGCCCCAGTTCCGGTGCCTTGGCGGCCTCGGCCATGAAGGCCTTGACCGCGCTGTCGAGGGCGACATAACCCAGGCTCGCCCGGTCTTCGATTTGCAGTTTGAAACCGCCAAGCGTTCCCAGGCCAAGGACGGGCGGCGGCGGGAAAACAGCCGTAAACGACTGGGCGATCGCGCTGAATTGGCCATTGAGGTCTGCCGCTATCTGGCTTGCCCCCAGCGCCTTGCCGGAACGCTCGGCAAAAGGTTTGAGAATCACGAAAATGATGCCCGAGCTGGAAGAGTTCATCAGGCCGTTGACGGACATGCCAGGAAACTCGAGGGTATGGGCAACGCCAGGGTGTTTGAGCGCGATATCGTTCATGTGCTGGATGACATGCTCGGTGCGATCCAGGGAAGCTGCGGCGGGTAATTGGGCAAATCCCACCAGGAACTCTTTGTCCTGGGCCGGAACGAACCCCGTTGGCAGCGTGTGGCTGAGCCATGCGCAGGCACACAGCAGAACGCCGAATAACGCGAACGTCCTGCCCTTATGCACCAGAACGCCGCGCACGCCGGCGCCATAGCGGTCTTCGGCCTGCTTGAATCGGCGATTGAATCCCCTGAAAAAGCGCCCCAGCACCTTGTCGATCCCGCGCTCCAGCAGATCCTTCGGGGCGCCGTGTGGTTTGAGCAGCAGGGCGCAGAGGGCGGGGGACAAGGTCAATGAATTGAACGCCGAAATCACTGTGGAAATGGCGATGGTCAACGCGAACTGGCGGTAGAAACCGCCAGAGAGGCCGGGCATGAATGCCAACGGAATGAACACGCAGACCAGCGTAAGGGTAATGGCGATGATCGGTTTGCTGACCTCTGCCATCGCCTTGTGCGTTGCCTGATGAGGTGATAATCCCTGGGAGATATTACGTTCGACGTTTTCCACCACCACGATCGCGTCGTCCACGACGATGCCGATTGCCAATACCAGGCCAAACAGTGACAGCGCGTTGATGGAAAATCCGAACGCCAGCAAAAACGCCAGAGTGCCGACGATGGATATCGGCACCGCCAGCAGTGGTATAACGGATGCGCGCCAGGTTTGCAGGAACACGATGACCACCAACACCACCAATACAATGGCTTCGAACAGAGTACTGATCACCGCATCGATGCTGGAGCGAACGAACTGGGTTGGGTCGAAAACGATCTTGTAATCGACGCCTGCTGGCATATCGGCCTTGGCTTCAGCCATGATTTCACGAGCGCGGGCAGAGATGTCCAGCGCGTTGCCGCCTGCCATCTGGAAGACCCCGAAGCCCACTGCCGGCTGCCCGTCCACCAGCGAGCGAAGCGCGTAAGTGGAGGCCGCCAGTTCGATCCGGGCCACATCACGCAAAAATGTCACGGCCCCATCAGGCACTGTCTTGACGACGATATTGCCGAACTCTTCTTCGGTTTTCAGCCGTCCCTGGGCATTGACCGAAAGTTGCAGCGGCACGCCGGCTCGCATGGGCGAAGCACCAATGACGCCGGCCGCGACCTGGATGTTCTGCTCGCGGATTGCCTGAACCACTTCGCCGGCGGTGAGTCCACGCTGCACCACGCTATCGGGGTTGATCCAGATACGCATGGCGTAGTCGCCGCCGCCCCAGATGCGCACCTCGCCGACACCGGGGATGCGTTCGAGCTGGCTCTTGATGTTCAGAATGCCGTAGTTGCGCAGGTAGTTGGCGTCATATTCGTTGTCGGGCGAAACCAGGTGAATCGCCAGGGTCTGGGTCGACGATGACTTGCTGGTAGTGACGCCCAGGCTCAGCACATCGGCCGGCAGGCGCGGCAATGCTTCCGAGACACGGTTCTGCACCAGTTGCTGGGCCTTGTCAGGGTCTGTGCCCAAGGCGAATGTCACGTTGATCGCCAACGTGCCATCGCTATTGGCTTGGGATTGCATATACAGCATGCCTTCCACACCGTTGATACGCTCTTCCAGCGGCGCGGCGACGCTTTCAGCCACCACCTTGGGGTTAGCGCCTGGGTATTGGGCGTTCACCACGATCAATGGGGGCACCACATCGGGGTACTCCGACACCGGCAACCGCGTCAGCGAGAGCAGGCCCGCGAGCAAAACCAGGGCGCTGAGGACGCCTGAAAAAATCGGACGGTCGATAAAAAATCCGGAAATATTCATCACTGTTGCGCCTGTGGTTGTGACGGCGCGTGTATGGGGGCGACCTGAGTGCCCGGCGTCGCCAGATGCAAGGAGCTCACGACCACTTGTTCCTCAGGTTCGATGCCTTGGTCAATGACGCGTAGCGCACCTTGGCGTATGCCTGGCTTGACTTGGCGGTACTGGACGCGCCCCTGGGCATCGACCACCAGCACGTACTTCTTGTCCTGATCGGTGCCGATGGCGCTGTCTTCGACCAGGGTGGCGGAGCGGCTGGCACTGCCTGGCAGCAGAACCCTGGCAAAAAGGCCCGGACGCAGCTCCCCATTGCTGTTGTCGAAACTGGCCCTGACCCGGATGGTGGCTGACCGGGTGTCCAGCCGGTTGTCCAGTGAACTCAAGTTGCCTTTGCGTGGATAACCCTCTTCGTGTGCCAACCCAAGCATGACCGGTACCGGATTGTTCGCGGGGCGGTTGCCCAGGTAGCGCAGGAAAGTTTGCTCATCCACATCGAAGTCGGCGTAGATCGGCGAGATCGACACAAGGTTTGTCAGGGCCGTGGAGCGTTCCCCCACATCGACGATATTGCCCGGTGTCACTTCTACCCGTGAAGCTCGACCATCAAACGGCGCGAGGATACGCGTGTGCTCCAGATCGAGTCGGGCCAGTTCGACCCTGGCCTGGGCTTCATTGACCCTGGCCTGGGCTTCGTTGGCGCTCTGTATGCGCTTGTCCAGGTCGGTTTTTGCGATGGCATTGCTGGTGATCAAATGCTCGTAGCGCTGCAGCTCTTTGTGCGCAAACAGACTCATCGACTTGGCAGCCACCAGCGCGGCTTGGGCTTGTTGCAGCGTCGCCGCATAAGGGCGAGGGTCGATCTCGAACATCAGGTCGCCTTTACGCAGCAGCGCTCCGTCCTTGAAATGTACGCTGATGAGTGTGCCGGCCACTAAAGGCTTGATGACCACGGTGTCGGTGGCGACCAAGCGGCCGGTGTAGCTTTGCCAGTCGACGACATCACGCTTGATCGCGGCCATCACCTGCACTTGAGGCAGCGGCGCGGGGTCGGTCTTTGCCTGGGCAACCGGCGACCGCATGCTGATCGCGAACCCGGCAAGGGCCACCAGCGCCAATACGCCCAGCGCCCAAGCGGGCACGCGGGTCAACCTGCGAATAAACGAAGACATGGTAAGCATCCTTTCTAAATGGAAAAATCAGAGCTGAGGCACACCCAATGGCCGCTCGATCGGCCTGGCCTTGCCCCAGCGCCGCATAGCAGGTCGTTCAACGAAGGCGAAAAGCAGCCAGCCACCCAGCAGCGACAGGCAGAACGTGGCCGCGAGAATGAGAGAGGCCGGCACAACGGCAAAACGTTGTTCGTCTAACAGCGAGGTCACACACATCATGATCAGCAGGTGGATCATGTAGAACCCGAACGAAATCTCCCCCAGCCAGACCATCAGCGGATGACGAAACCAGGACTTGCGTTGCGCAACATCGGCCGCAGCCAGGCTGGTAATCAGCAAGGCAATCGGGATGACGGTGGTGAGTGACAGGCTGTAGATAAAGGCCGCTTCTCCTGCGAGGATGTAGGCCACCACCGCCAAGGTCAGGGCCGGTGTGACCTGAAAGGCGATCCAGCGTCCCGTCATCAGGATCCGCGCCATCAACATGCCGAGAACGAACTCGAACAGCCTTAGCGGCGGAAAGTAATAAGCCAACCACCACTGGTTCAGGGAAATCGGGTATTCGGCAATCTGAGGTGCATCGTTGACCACTTCAGCGATGAGCCAGTGGGTTGCAGCCATCGAGCAGACTGTCAGGCCTGCGGTCAGCCAGAGACGGTCCTCTGGAACCTTCCACAATGCGCGCAAGAGAAACGGGAACGCCAGGTAGAAAACCAATTCACAGCACAGTGACCAGGACGGCCCGTTGACACTCAGGAACACCGACATGTCCGGCACCCAGGCATGGACCAAAAGCAGGTTGGGCAACCAGGCGCTGATGGCCGTCAGCGGTACGGCGAACAAGATCATCGCCAGGACGAAGGTGACCAGATGGTTGGGGTAGATCTTCACCAGGCGTCGGCGCCAGAATGCCCCGAGCGTGTCGTTCTGGCGGGCCGACCAGGTAATGACGAAACCACTGAGCACGAAAAAGAACGACACCCCGATCCAACCGCCCACGCTGAACATCCGCTGGAAGCCGGCGATGATGTCCTGGTCCGCAAACGGATTGAACCCGATGATTTTCGTCAGTGAGGCGTGGAAGAAAAACACCAAGGCGGCCGCGACAAAACGAAACCCCGTCAGGGAGTCCAGGCGCACATGGGGGTGTTTGTGATACAGGCTTGAATGCGTCATGAGTCGATACCTTTCAATAAAGATCCGCGGCACGGTCGAGGTTCGACGTGCCTGGTCAATTCCATGGGGCAGGTAGCCAAAACAAAACTGAACAACTCAAACTGCATTCGTATGAAGGCCGGCCTTCAAGCCGGTCTTCTCGTCATGTCTCCTTATCGCAACGCAGGATCTGCGTCATTCAAACGCCGTATACGGCGTTGCATAGATCAACGGTGAACTGGCCGAACATGCCTTCGAAGGCGGTGTTGGTGAACGCCACTACGGACAACTGCTGTGCCGGGTCGACGAACCATGAATGACCAAAAGCCCCACCCAGGCGCCAGGTGCCCACTGACTCTGGCGCTTGCGCTGCTTGCGGATCGGTCAGAACGGTGAAGCCCAGGCCGAAGCCGCGGCCAGGCCAGTTGGCGAGTTCCAGGTTACCGGTCTGGACGGTTCCCATTTCCTTCGCCAGGCTCGCCGGCATGAGCGGGCCACCCCCCTGGCGCAAGGTTTCGAGCAAGGTCAGGAATTCTTCGGCAGAGCCGATCATCCCCGAGCCCCCTGAATGGTAGGCACTGCTGTCGAGGGCCCGATCCGCGTCCATCCGGATGCCTGCGGTGTTTTCGAAAACCTCGATCACTTCGACGCCCTTCATGCGACGTGGCGCGGGATCGGCATTGAGATACGCCGCCGTCAGGCGGGAAGTGTCGACGACATTGAAACGGGTATCGGACATGCCGAGTGGCTCGCACACCAGTTGATTGATCGCATCAGCCAGGCTGCTCTCGCATACCCTGGCGATGAGCGCGCCCAATACGTCGGTGGCAATTGAATACCCCCACTCGGTACCAGGGCGATAGAGCAGCGGCGCGGTAGCCAGTCGCCGGATGTTTTCTTCCAGGGTCAGTGGCGCGTTTTCCAGCCCGTCACACACACCAGCCTGCGCATAGGCGCCGCCACCCTGAGCTTCGAGAAAACCGTAACCCAGGCCGGCCGTATGGCTGAGCAATTGGCGTACGGTGATGGACACGCGGGTGCCATCTCCCAGGGTTGGCTGAAACTCCGGTAGCCAGCGGGCGATAGGGTCATCCAGGCCAATGCGGCCTTGGGCAACCAAGGCCAGGGCGGCCGCCGAGGTGATAGGTTTGGTCACCGAGGAGAGCCGGAACAAGGCGTCGGTGCGCATCGGCAGGCCAGCCTCTCGGTCAGCCAGGCCCACGGCGTTGCGATAAGTGATTTCGCCGCGACGGGCGACCAGCACCACGGCGCCCACCAGGCGTTTGTCTTCGATGGCGCAGCTCAGGGCAGCGTCGATTCGCGCCTGCATGGGGTCAGTAGCGATAGCGCTGGATAATTGAATGGTTTCTTTGGCAGTCATGTTCGCGATTCCCTGCTGTAGTAGACGTCGTCATGCTAGGTCGCAGACGGCAGGGGAAACAGAGGCTAGAATTCCGGACACATCGGACGTTTCGTTCCGCAATCCAAAGCGCAAAACTCAAGGAGAGAGCGTGGACAACCTCAGCGGAATCTCGGTTTTCGTACAGGTTGCCGAAACCCGCAGCTTTGTCGCGGCGGGTCGGCTACTGGGCGTATCGTCATCGGCGATTGGCAAAAGCGTCGCGCGCCTGGAGCAGCGCCTGGGGGTCAGGCTGTTTCATCGCAGCACACGAAGCATCAACCTGACAGCAGAGGGCATGCTTTTTCTGAACCGTTGCCAACGCGTGCTCAATGAGCTGGAAGCGGCGGAACTGGAGCTGTCGAGCACCAGCAGTGAACCACGGGGCAAACTGCGCGTGAGCCTACCCTTGGCTGGGCAGTTCCTGTTCACCTTGTTGTCCAGATTTGCCAAGCGATACCCGGACATTCATTTGGAGCTGGACTTCAGCGATCGCCTGGTGGATGTCGTGGAGGAGGGCTTTGACGCAGTGGTCAGAACCGGCGAGTTGAATGACTCTCGCCTGGTGGCGCGCCGATTGGGGGCTTTCCGTTTCCTGCTGGTGGGCGCCCCGGCCTATTTCCAGGCCCAGGGTACGCCCCTGGCCGCCAGCGACTTGAGTCACCATGACTGTCTGTTATACCGCGTGCCGTCCACCGGCAAGCTTGAGCGCTGGCCACTGCCGGATAAAGCCCACAACGGCACGCAGGATCTGCGGGCCGTGCTGGTCTGCAACAACATCGACATGCTTTTCAACGCCGCTTTGGAGGGAAGGGGCGTCGCCTGTCTGCCGGAATTTGCAGTCAAGGATGCCCTTGAGTCCGGTGAGTTGCAGGCCGTGTTAACCCAAGAGGTGACCCGGACAATCCACTTCAGCGTGCTGTGGCCGCCGAACCGCTTTATCACGCCCAAGCTGCGTTGTTTCGTGGACTTCATTTCCTTGCATATGTGAGCGGGTGGGCTCTGCTGGCTGCGGGGTTGTTAGCGTGGTAAACGCACTTAGGAAAATGGGCGGAATCCTTTATCGGCCGGTCTGGTCGCTCGGCGCGCTGGCGTTGTACCGGCAGGTTTGGTCCGGTGCGGGCGCCGGGGATCAGTCGCCTTGGAAAGGTGCCAATGGCTACTTGACTCTGTCCCATGGGACACCTCGTATGCTTTTTCCTGCGCACACTCTGGCGCGCTGCCAACAAGGAGTTTCTGTGAAAGGTTTATGTCTGGTGACGGGTGCCAACGGCCATCTGGGCAACACCTTGATGCGAGCGCTGCTCAATCAGGGGTATCGGGTTCGAGCCGGCGTTCGTGACATCAGTAACCACACACCCTTTGCCGGGCTGGACTGCGAGTTGGTGTATGCCGAGCTGCTGGACAGTGCGGCCTTGGACAAGGCCTTGGAGGGGGTAGAGGTGCTGTTTCAAGTGGCCGCGGTGTTCAAGCACTGGGCTCGCAACCCGGAGGCCGAGATTGTCGAGCCGAATATTCAAGGCACGCGGCGTGTGCTGGAAGCAGCTTCACGGGCGGGTGTGCATCGTGTGGTCTACGTCAGTTCGGTAGCCGCCGTCGGTCATGATGGTACGGCGCTGGATGAGGCGCACTGGAATACGGAAAGCGAAAACGCCTACTACAAATCGAAGATTCTCTCCGAGCAAGCGGCCTGGCAGTGCGCTGAGGTGTTGGGGTTGAACATGGTGTCGGTATTACCTTCGGCCATGGTGGGCCCCAATGCCGGTTACCTCACGGATACCATGGGACTTCTTCAATCGGTTCGGCAGCGGCAGATGCCCTTTGACCCGGGGTTTCGTTTCAACTTCGTGGATGTTCGCGATGTGGCCGAGGGGATGATACTCGCCGCCGAAAAGGGACGGGCGGGGCAGCGCTATATCTTGGCCAATGAGCGTTCGTCGCCGCTCAGCGATTTGATCGAGGCTGCCAACACCCAAGTGCCTGGGTATCGCCAGCCTGTCTCAGCACCACGCTGGTTACTGTTGGGCGTGGCGTGGTTCCAGGAACGCTGGGCGCAATTAGTTGGCAAACCCGCCCAGTTGCTCTTGAGCCAGGTGCGCCTGTTTCACAACGTGGCGCAGGAATACAACATCACCAAGGCGAAAAGCGAATTGGGTTTCAACCCACGGCCGCCTGAAGTGGCCTTGAGGCAAGCGTTTGCTTATCTGTACAGACAGGCGCATCAACCTTATGAAGACCTGCGACAGGGCGAGGCGAAAACATTGAGTTCATCTCGCTTTTAAGTTCAATCAAGTGAAGATCAAGCGCCTGCAGTTCCGCGATCCTGTCCTGGACCTGCTGGCGCTTGTCGTCGACTGCCTGGTTGGCCAATGCCAGCGGAAAGGATTTCAACTTGTTTTTTGCGGCAATCAGCGGGTTCATCTCGGCCAGCTTGAACCCGGCAGTTTGCGCTGTGCGGATCAGGTGAACGATTTCCAAGTGATGAGCGTTGTAGATGCGATACCGCCCCTCACGCTCCGGCTCGTTGATCAGGCCCCTCTGCTCGTACAATCGAATAGCTTTTGGGGTGCAGCCAGTCAGCTTGGCGAGTCGTCCAATGAACATCTGTCAATTCCTTATGTGAGACATCGAATACCAATGTTTCTTTAATCGTCAGAGCTGCAAAGGCCGTCACATGAAAATCAGAAAAAGGGTTGTGCTTCAGTAAGGCAGAAGCCAGCATCGACCCGCTTCTGTCATCCGTGATTAAACCGGCTGCGTCGCCTCTTCTGCAGCGATGGCGGCCTGCACGCTTGGACGTGCTTCCATGCGCTCCATGAACGACGCCAGTTCCGGCCAGTTCTTGATGTCGATATTGAAGAAAGGCAGCCACTTGAGCACGGTGAACAGGTAAGCATCGGCCAGGCCGAAGGCGCCCAGCAGGTAGTCTTTGTTCACCAGGCCTTTGTTCAGGTAGTCCAGGCGCTTGAACAGCTTCTGCCGGAAAATTTCTTTGGTGGGCTCGGGGATATCGGCATTGAACAGCGGTGCGCTGCCGCCATGAATTTCCGAGGTGATGAAGTTCAGCAGTTCCTGCAGACGAGTGCGCTCCCAGGTGCCGTTGGCCGGCGCCAGGGAATTGCCCGGAACCAGATCTGCCAAGTACTGGACGATGGCTGGACCTTCAGTCAGCACTTGGCCGTTATCCAGCACCAGCGCGGCGACATAACCCTTTGGGTTGATGTCGCGAAAGTCACGACTGTCGGCCGTGGCTTTGGTCTTGTTGTTGACTCGGATCAGTTCGAAAGGCAGGCCCAGTTCACGCAGCACGATGTGCGGCGACAGGGAGCAGGTCATGGGGGCAAAGTACAATTTCATGCTATCTCCTTATAAGCGGGTCACGCATACCCGAACGTAATGCCGTTCCAAGTCTGAAGCGGATGTCTTGCTCCATACCATTGAAGAAAGCAGGGTGGTTCTCTACCCCTGGTAATTCAGGAAAAGATCTCCAGAAGGCCGGAGCCACCCTGAATCAAACTGGGTTGGTCGGTCTGTTCAGATATGCATGGCCTGGTCTACCGCGTCACCCTGCTTCGGCAACGCCACCCTAACACGAAGAGCAATCATCAGCGCCGCCAGCAGCATCACTGCGCCTGCGATGATGAAGACTCCCTCTACACCGCCAAAGCCGAAGACCAACCCACCGAGTGCAGCTCCCGCGGCGATTGACGACTGCACCGCGGCGACGACCATCCCGCCTGCGGTTTCGGCTTGATCCGGCACCGCGCGTGCCACCCAATTTGACCAGGCAACCGGCACCCCGCCGAAAGCCAGGCCCCATAGCGCGACTACGAGTGCCAGCCCCGACTCCTGGAGAGGCAGCGAGATCATGGCAAACGCGGCCACGGCTACCAAGGCAGGCATAAGGATCAATGTCAGGCGCAAGCTACGCTCCATCAACCAACCCGCCACGAGTGTGCCGACGAAATTGGCGGCGCCGAAGCCCAATAGCATTAAAGCCAGGCCATCGATGTCGATGTGCACGACGCTTTCAAGTGCGGGACGGATGTAGGTGAACAGTGCGTATTGACCTGTGTGTGCGAGCACGCAGCCGACCATGCCGATGGCAATGCCAGGGCGCCGGATCAATTCCAGCACGGAGGCTGTGCGTGCCATTTTCCGAGGCGCCATGCTGGGTAGCGTGAACCACTGGAAGATCACCGTCAGCACGCCGACCGCCGCTGCCGCATAAAAGGCACTGCGCCAGCCGAAGAGGCCGCCCAAGTAGCTCCCCAGCGGAACGGAGACCACGGTTCCAACGGCGATGCCGCTGAAGATGATGGACAGCGCGCGTGGCACCCATTTCGCCGGTACCAGGCGCATGGCCACGGCAGCCGCCATGCTCCAGAATCCACCCAGCGCGATGCCAAGAAGCACTCGCATCAACAACAGAACCGTCAGATTCGATGACATGGCAACGAGCAGGTTGGATGCAATCATCAGCAAGGAGAAACCCAGCAAGACGGTACGGCGGTCAAGCTTGCGGGTAAGCCCTGGCACCAAGAGTCCAGCAAATAATGCAACTACGGCGGTGACGGTCACGGCCTGACCGGCCATCGCTTCGGACACGCTCAAGTCCGAGGCCATCGGCGTTAGCAGACTCGCCGGAAGGTATTCAGCCGTCAGCAGGCCAAAGACACCCATGGTCAGAGAGAAAACCGCCGTCCAGGCCGGGGTTGTCGGCTCTACTCCACAGGCGCTGCCAGGTGCAGCATCAAGCACATTGCTACTCATCTCAAGAATCCTTGGGAGGTGATCGGGATCGGCAGTCTAGAGTTGAGTGTCAGGATGATCTATGATGCAAAGCCCTATTATTTTGATCAAAACGCCTAATATGACTGAGTCAGGACAATTTGCGCTGTCTTCTGAACTGATTAGCGAACTGCTAACGGGTATGCGGCTGCGCGGTGTTCAGTACCGCCGCGTTCAAACGGGTCCGAGCTTTGGCTTGGGTTTTGAACACAGATCGGCGCATGCCTACTTTCATTATCTGGCGGTGGGTACGGTCATCCTGCGTACGGGAGATGGCGCGATACATCACCTCTCGGCAGGTGACGCGGTATTGGTGCCGCAAGGTCATGGGCACGAATTGCTATCAGCGCTGGATGCCACCGTTCAGAATATCGACCAACTTGATGCAGCCCCCTTAGGCGAGGCCGTCAGTGGTGTGAACACCTGTCCGAGCACACTTTCCACGCCAAGTGCGATCCTGTTCTATGGCTGCATGGAGTTCGATCTTGGGGGCATGCGGGCGTTAGGCAAGCTGATGCCGAATGTCATGGTGGCGGACACCGGTGGTCAGAGTTATCCAGGGTTGGGGTCGATACTCGATTCAATCAAATATGAGATCTGCGCCGGACGTATAGGGTATGCCGGGATCATGGCTCGGCTTGCGGAGGTCGCTGCATCCTTATTCGTACGGGGTTGGGTCGAGTGTGGCTCTGAAAGCGCGCAAGGTCTCATGGCGGCGCTGCGAGATCCCCGCCTGGCGCGTTCTATCCTCGCCCTGCATCGCCAACCCGGGCGCGAGTGGACGGTTGCCGAACTGGCAGCCGAATCTCACGTGTCACGCTCCGTGTTCGCGCAGCGGTTCCAAGCCACCATTGGCGTGCCTCCCTTGCGATACGCCACTGAGTTGCGGATGCGGATCGCAAGCCAATGGCTGACGCAGGACAACCTGTCGATCGATGCCGTTGCACAACGCTTGGGCTATACCTCACAGGCAGCGTTCAGCCGTGCATTCAAGCGCATCATTGGCCAGCCGCCCGGGGCGAGTAGACAGACACGTCGAAGCAGTGAGCCTGTGCAATCAGTTTTCTTATGAGTTACCGGTGCAGCGCTGTAGCCGCAGCTGTCACACCCTGCGCAGCGAGGACAAGATCGGCTGCTCGTTCGCCGATGACAACGCACGGCGCCATCGTGTTGCCCACGGTAATTCGCGGCATGATGGAGGCATCCGCGATGCGCAGTTTATCGATGCCATATACGCGCAGTTGATGGTCGACCACCGACATCGTATCTCGGCCCATTTTTGCGGTGCAGGACTGGTGCCAGTAAGTCACGGCAGAGCGGCGGATGAATTGCTCCATAGCGCGATGTTCTTTCGGCCCGGGCACAACCTCGCGTTTGACCAGCCCGTTGAAGGCTGCGCTGTTACCGAGCGCCCTGCACAGGTCGATCGACGCAAACGCCGCTGTCATATCCTCGGGCGCGCTCAGTGAGTTTGGTTCAATGAGTGGGGCATCCAGTGGCCCGGCACCCGACAGGCGCAAGCGTCCTCGACTGGCAGGCCTGGCCAGCCCTGCGAACATCGTCCAGCCATGCTGTGGCGGCTCAATCGCGACTTCGGGCGGAGAGGGTACCGCAAACGCCAGCTGACACTGCAACAGGTCCGGGACATCCAGGCGACTGTCGCTTTTCCAGTACAAGGTGGTTTCGCACCCGCTGCCACCGACTGCCTGGGGTTGCAGGTACTCCCATGTGCAGCCAAAGGCGAGGTGATCCTGAAGGTTCTCGCCTACGCCAGGAAGGTGATTGATCGGGGCGATGCCGTGATGACGCAGTTCATCTTCTGGCCCGATTCCCGATTGCATGAGCACCTTGGGGGTTTGCACCGCGCCCATGGACAGGATGACCTCGGCTGCGGCATAGAAGCACTGACGTTCGCCTGCGATCACCACTTCGACACCGATAGCCCGTGTACCGACAAGCAATACGTGGGTCACCAATGCCCCCGTCAGAACCGTCAAGTTCGGATAGTGCAACCGTGGCCGGATGTAGGAATCGTAAACGGATTCGCGCTTGCCCTGGTTAATGCGCAGCTCGGTGATAGCGACCCCGCCCGGGCCTTCCATCATCGCGCCATTGGGGCTGTCGAATCGGGGGATACCCAACCGGCTGGCCGCCTCCAACGTGGCCCACGCGAGGGGTTGAGGCGTGGCCGGCTGTTCGACATGCACGGGGCCACCTGAACCCCGCCGGGTGGCATCAGGGCTGCCTTGCCAGTTCTCGATCCTGCGGTAGTAATTGAGTACCGAATCGTAGCCCCAGGCCGGGTCGCCAGACTCGGCAGCAAAATGGTCCCAATCGGAACGGTGCCCGCGCGACCAGACCATTACATTGATGCTGGAGCCACCGCCGAGGCCCTTACCCATGCTCAGGGATAGCCGCCGACCATTGAGGTGTGGATTGGGTTGCCCCTCGAATGCCCAGTCGCGCTTTGAACCAAGGTTCATCGGCCATTGCGCCGGCTCGGTAACCTCGGGGCCCGAGTACCCCTCGCCAGCCTCAATCAGCAAGACGCGTGCGCTTCTCTGATCGGCAAGACGGGCAGCGACCACGCAGCCCGCCGTACCTGCACCGCACACAATGAAGTCATAGTGTTGATCACGCAGATGATTCATGCAGGACGCTCCGTATCGATGCAACGATTGAGTTTGCGGTCACCAGTGGCGGTGTTTCCCTGCGATCACTGCTCGCCAACGCTGTGTACTGCCTTAAGGATCACTGAGGCGACCTCGGCCGGCTGTGACTGCTGGGGAACATGGCTGGTGTGCACCTCGGCAAGGGTGGCACCGATACGCTTGGCGGCAGAGCGCTGGACGTCGGGGTGGATCATCCGGTCTTCTGTGGCGAGCAGATACCAGGACGGTTTGGTCTTCCAGGCCGACACGGTCGTTTTATCTTCGAAGGCAGATGCCTTGATGGGACCTTGCGTGGCGGTCATGACGGCGGTCTGCGCTGCCGGGAGATCCTGGGCGAAGTCCTTGGCCATGCCTTCTGGCGTCAAATAGAGGAAACCGTTGCCGTCGGCCTTGATCTGACTGATGCCAGGGGGCGTGGGGGCGCCTTTACCTTGTTCGCCGCTGGTTTGCCCGGCCTCTGGCGCGAAGGCGGCGACATACACCAGCGCGCTGACCTTCGGGTCGCTACCGGCTTCGGTAATCACGGTGCCGCCCCAAGAGTGCCCGACGAGAACCACCTTGCCCTGCTGGTTGTTCAACGCGCGGCGCGTCGCGGCAACATCGTCGGCAAGCGAGGTGAGCGGGTTTTGCACAACCGTAACGGCCACCCCTTGGGCTTGGAGCAGTGGCACCACTTTGGCCCAATCGGAGCCGTCGGCGAACGCGCCGTGTACGATCACCACGGAGGGCGTTGTATCCTGCGCGTGACTGGCGCTTGCGATGAAGGCACCGGCCAGGGCAAAGGCGACGGTAGCGATTTTCGATTTGAATGTTTTCATTGGATGAGCTCCTGTTCGGGAGTTCAAATTCTGCGGACTGGCCTGCGATGTGGGCATCGGTCAATTATCCGACCCCGGGATATTTTTTCATGGATAGTGCGTTGCAACTGGACATCTCCCTGAATGGGGCACTGGCGACGATCGCCCAGGTCGGTGACCTCAGCATGGGACAACCGCTCGGTCATTCCCGGCGCGTTGCCGCACTGGCGCGGAGGCTGGCACAGGCCCAGCACGGCGACGGTGAGCACCTGAGGGTAGCGGAACAGGTGGCCTTGCTGCGCTGGTCCGGTTGCACCGCCAATGCCGAGGGCTTTGCGGATCTGCTGGGCGACGACGTCGATGGTCGGCGCGCGATGCTCGATTTGACGCTGGGCAATGAGCAAATGAACGCGGTGCATCAGGCCACCCCGCTTGCCGTCGTGCACTGTGAGGTGTCTGGAGCCATCGCCAAAACCCTCCGGCTCGGGGCCGCCGTCGAGGCGGGCTTGTGTCGTGTGTTCGAAACCTACGACGGCACTGGCCGGCCGCTGGGCCTGACCCATGAGCACATTCCGGAGGTCGCCTATCAGGTAGTGCTGGCAGGCGATCTGGATATTCTCAGTCGTGCACACGGCCTGGACGCGGCGCTACGCTGGATCGGGGAGCAGTCGGATCGGCGCTATCCAGCGTCGCTAGTATCGTTGCTTCTGGGCAACGCAAAGGACTGGCTGGCGGATCTGGAAGCGCTTTCGAAAACGGTTGAGCACGGGCATGAGCAGCGTTGCGTCTCACTGACGTTGGTGGGAGACATCATCGACTTGAAGCTCCCGTGGTTGGCTGGGCATTCGCGACAGGTCGCGCACGTCGCCGTGGAAGCTGCACGCCTGTGGGGGCTGCGTGAACCGACTTTGACAGACATTGGCAAGTCCGCGCTCATCTACGGTCTCGGCCGGGCAGCCGTTTCGAACCACCTTTGGAACACCGCAGGGACGCTGCCATACGGCGCTGCGGAGCGGGTGCGCCTTGTCCCTTACTGGACGCAACAGGCGCTTAGGCCTGTCACTGAACTGGCCGTGCCCGCAGCGATTGCAGCCCATGCCTATGAACGGCTCAACGGCAGCGGCTATTTTCGAGGCGTGGCGGGTGATGCGCTGTGTGCCGAGCATCGCCTGCTCGCCACCTCGGTAGCCTGGGTCGCGCTAAGGGAAGCCAGGCCATGGCGATCGGCCCACGGCGAAGCGGATGCCGCCAGGCTGCTCAAACAGGATGCGGGCAATGGTTTGTTCGACAACGATGTTTGCGACGCAGTCATTGCCGCCGCAGGTGGCGAGCGTCGAATGCGGCAACCGAAGGCTTCGTTGCTCACGACTCGCGAGTGCCGCATCCTGCTGGAAATCAGCCGTGGCGCCAGCAACAAGCAGGTGGCGCGGCTGCTGGACATCAGTCCGAGCACGGTTCGCACGCACATGGAAAGCATCTTTCGCAAACTGGAATGCTCGACCCGGGCAGCCGCTACCTTGAAGGGGCTGACACTGGGATTGATTGCCTGAGCCAGGTCGAGTTGGCCTGAATCAGGCGAGCCCATCCTTACCGACGAATGTTGCAGGCGCCGCACTAATTGAAAGTCATTATCATTTGATATACTCTCGCAATTCTTCCTTGCTTGAGTCGCTTTGCGTGTCCTGGCCACCCGATCCTCATTCTGCTGACGGCGAGTTCGAGAGCCATTCGAGCGAGCTGCTGCGCTTCCTCACCCGGCAGGTGAAGTGTGCAGAACTGGCGGCCGACCTGCGCCAGGAGACGTGGTTGCGCTTTCGCCGGCGCGAGTCCGGGAAGGAGATCGGCAATCTTCGCGCTTTCCTCTATCGCATCGCGCGCAACCTGATCATTGACTACCGCCGTCAGCAAAAATCGCGCCCTGTCGAGGAGGAGATATCCATCGAATTGGTCAGTGCCCAGCCGGGTCCGGAGCGCGCGGCAAGCGACGCCCAGCGCCTGGAGCTACTGCAGCGCGCCGTCCAGGGTTTGCCACCGCATCTGCGTCAGGCGTTGTTGTGGAATCGCCTGGACGGGCTGACCCAGCGTGAGATCGGCGAGCGCTTGGGTGTCTCGGAAAGCATGGCCGGACGCTATATCCTGAAGGCCCTCGAACACTGCCAGCAGCAGATGGACCCGCAGCCGTGACTCATCCTTCGCTTCTCGATCAGGCCCGGCAATGGCAGGTGCTTCTGCATTCTGGCCGCGCCACCGCTGCCGATCACGATGCCGCGCAGGCCTGGCGCCAGGCGGCGCCCGAGCACGAGCAAGCAATGCATGAGGTGGAAGGACTGTGGTCGTTGCTCGGCCAGATAGAACGTCCGGCCGAGCAGCCTCAAGTGCGCATGGTGCGTCGCCATCGACGTTGGGCCACTCCGCTGGCCTGCGCCGCGATGCTGTTGCTTGCCCTGTGGCTACCACGCGGTACCTGGATTGGCCTGTATGCCGATATCAGCACCCAGCCGGGCGAGGTGCGCCAGTTGCGTCTGGCAGATGGTTCGCTGTTGACCCTCAACGGTGATTCGGCGCTGGACTGGCAATTTGTCGACGGTCGCCGCGAGGTCAGGCTGTACCGCGGCGAGGCGGATTTCCAGGTAGCCCATGATCCGGCTCGGCCGTTCATTGTCAGTGCCGGCGAGGCGCGCATACGCGTCACCGGCACGCGCTTTGATGTGCGGCTGGAGGAGGGCGGTGTCGACCTCGCGGTCAGCGAGGGCCGAGTGTTGGCCTCCAGCGAGGGGCACGAGCCGCTGCCGGTGGTCGGTGGGCAGCAGGTGCAGTGGCGCGGCGGGGAACTGCAGGCGCCGCAGGCTTTGGATGCGCGCCAGCGCTTGGGCTGGCAGCGCGGCAAGCTGATATTCCGCGACCGGCCACTGGAGCAAGTGTTCGCCGAGCTCGAACGCAGCCAGTCTGCGCGCGTGCTGTTTGTCGACGAAGCCGCTCGCAGGGTACGGGTCACCGGCGTGTTCGCCCTTGACGACCCGCAGGCGGTGTTAAGTGCTGTCGAAACCACCTTGCCTGTGCGTCTGGTGCGCCTGCCAGGGTTGATTCTGGTTGCGTCACGCCGCTGAGACTCCCACCGCGCCTGGGTCTTCAAGAAAACAGAAAATATTTAGGCCGCGATGGTTCAGAAATCATCGGCGCCTTCGTCTTCTGTTCCTGCAAATGCGACTTCTTCGTATTGACAGCCAAGGACATCAGCATGCGGTCGACCCCCTTCCTTGCGGCGCTAGCCGTTCTCCCCCTGGCCATGACTGCCGCACAGGTGCACGCCGTCGAGCTCGACGTGCCTGCCCAGCGGCTCGACGCGGCGCTCGTGGATTTTGCCGAGCAGGCCGACGTGCGTCTGCTCTATGACGCCGGTCTGACCCGTGGCAGCGGCGTGGCGCAGGCGCTCAAGGGCGACTATTCGGTGGTCGACGGCCTGCAGCGGTTGTTGGAGGGCAGTGGCCTGACCTTCCAGACCGGCGACGACGGCACCATCACTCTGGTGCCGCTGCCTGAACAGGGCGTGTTGGAGTTGGGCTCGACCACCATCAGCGGGCTCGCCGAAGGCCGTGTCGACCTGCCGGCCGAGTACGCCGGTGGGGAGGCGGCGCGAGGTGCCCGCATCGGCGTGCTGGGCAATCAGGACATGCAAGATGTGCCCTTCGCCTTCTCCAGCTACACCTCCGAGCTGATTGAGAAGCGCCAGGCACAGACCCTGGCCGATGTGCTGGCCAGCGATCCGGGCGTGCGTCAGTCGTTCGGCTTCGGCAACTTCTCCCAAGTGTTCGTCGTGCGCGGGTTCCAACTGTTCAGCGACGATATTGCCTTCAACGGGCTGTACGGCATTCTGCCGCGACAGATCATCTCCACCGAGTCGGTCGAGCGGGTCGAGGTGTTCAAGGGGGCCAACGCCTTTGTCAATGGCGTGTCGCCGTCGGGCAGCGGTGTCGGCGGGGCGATCAACGTGGTCTCCAAGCGTGCCGAAGACACCCCCACGCGCAGCGCCACCCTGGACTATGCCAGCGACAGCCGAGTGGGGGGGCACCTCGACCTGGGCCAGCGCTTCGGCGAGGACAACCGCTTCGGCGTGCGGGTCAACCTGGCCCAGCGCGAGGGCGAGACCGCGGTGGACGATGAGCACTCGCGCTTCAGCCTGGCCACCCTCGGCCTGGACTACCGCGGCGACCGTCTACGGCTGTCTGCGGACCTCGGTTACCAGAAGCAACGGGTCAATGAGGGGCGCTCGGTGGTCTATCTGACCACGACGGGGCCGACCAGTACACTCAACGGCAAGACGCCGTCGGCACCCGACTCCGACCACAACTACGCACAACCCTGGAGCTGGTCGCAGCTCGAAGACACCTATGGCATGTTCAGCGCCGAGTACGACCTGTCGCCCACGTGGACCGCCTACCTGAGCGCAGGCGGCAAATACACGCGGGAGAACGGTGTCTACGCCTCCAACTACGTCTACGGCGCGAACGGCGACGCCCGCATCGGCCGCCTCTATTCACCGCTGGACCAGGAGACCCTGAGCGCCGTCACGGGGCTGCGCGGCGAACTCATGACCGGGCCGGTCAGCCACCGCCTCAACCTGGCCGCCAACGGCATCTGGCAGGAAAAGCGCAACGCGTTCGAGTCCACCGCGGCGGGCAGTCGCGGCTTCGGCAATCTGTATGAGGGCCAGCCCATCGCCGAACCGCCGGCCACCAGCGTCTCCGGCGATATCCACGACCCGGACACCACCGCCAAGGTGCAGAACCGCAGCCTGGCGCTGTCCGACACCGTGGGCTTGCTCGACGACCGCGTGCTGCTGACCCTGGGCGTGCGTCGCCAGTCCATCAGCTCCGATGCCTGGAGCGCGGCCAGCGGTGCCCGCACCGCCAACTATCAAGAAAGTATCACCACGCCGGCCTATGGCCTTGTGATCAAGCCCACCGAGTTCTTGTCACTCTATGCCAACCGCGTCGAGTCTCTGCAGCAGGGGCCGACCGCGCCGGTCGCCGCGCTCAATAACGGCGAGATGTTCGCGCCCTATCGCTCCAAGCAGACCGAGGTGGGCGCCAAGCTCGATTGGGGTACCTTCGGCGGCAGCCTCAGCCTGTTCCGCATCGAGCAGCCGCAGGGCGTGCTCGGCGGCGATGGCTACTACCGGGTGGATGCCGAGCAGCGCAATCGCGGCGTAGAGCTGAGCCTGTTCGGCGAGCCGCTGGACGGCCTGCGCCTGCTGAGCGGCGCCACCTGGACCAAAGCCGAACTTAGCGGCACCACCGGCGGTCGCGACGATGGCAACCAGGCGGTGGGTGTGCCGAAATTCCAGTTCAATCTGGGTGCCGACTGGGATGTGCCCGGCTTGCCCGGGGTGAGCCTGAACGGCCTGCTACTGCGCACCGGCGGGCAGTTCGTTGACAGTGCCAACGAATACAGCATCCCCGCCTGGACCCGTGTCGACCTCGGCGCGCGCTATCGGACGCAACTGGAGGGTCGCGCGCTGACCTTCAACGCGATGCTGGAGAACGTCGCCGACGAGAACTACTGGGCCTCGGCCAATGGTGGTTACCTGACCCAAGGTGCGCCGCGCACGCTGAAGGTGTCGGCCACCGTAGATTTCTGAAGTTACCCAGGATAAAGAGGGCGCCGTTGCAAGCCGTGTGAACACGCAAAAGGCGATTTCACCAGATGCTCTGAGAGGCTGCATTCGCGGCCTCTGTCGTCGTTGCTGCGATTATTGCGCCAGAACCCGCCAAGCGGTCTGGCCGACGAAACCGTTGGCAATTCAGATCGCAAAATTACTTTAGTTTCTTGTATTGACATATCGGTAAATCTCGATATTCTAGGCGCATGGAACTGATCGAAATATTCAAAGCACTCTCAAACCCTACGCGTCTTGCAATCCTGAAAGGTTTGAAGGATCCGACAAAGAACTTCCCTCCGCAGGATGAAGGTGACGTTCTCACGGTCGGCGTCTGCGTCAGTAGCATTCAAGAAGGCATCGGGCTGTCGCAGTCTACGGTGTCCGGTTATCTTGCTACGTTGCAACGAGTGGGCCTGGTTGAAGTCAGGCGCATCGGTCAGTGGACCTACTACAAGCGCAATGAAGCGACCATCAGCGCGCTTGCCGAGATCATAGGGAAAGATCTGTAATTTTTTTACCGTATGATATCGAAATATCTCGATATCCCTTTTTGTCGATGCGAGGATTTATCATGAAAGCGATGGTACTGAAATCATTTGGCGGCCCGGAGTCGTTCGAACTTAGCGACGTGCCCAAGCCCGTACCGGGTGCGGGACAGGTCCTGGTGCGTGTACACGCCACCTCTATCAACCCGTTGGATTATCAGGTTCGACGTGGCGACTATGCCGACCTGGTGCCACTGCCGGCCATTACCGGCCACGACGTATCGGGGGTTGTTGAAGAAGTCGGGCCGGGTGTGACGAGCTTCGCGCCGGGAGACGAAGTCTGGTACACCCCGCAAATTTTCGACGGCCCAGGCAGTTATGCCGAGTACCACGTGGCGGCCGAAAGCATCATCGGGCGTAAGCCGAAATCACTGAGCCACCTTGAGGCCGCCAGCCTGACCCTGGTTGGCGGGACGGTGTGGGAAGCACTGACCGTGCGAGCGGCGCTCAGAGTGGGGGAAAGCATTCTGATACACGGCGGCGCGGGAGGCGTAGGGCATGTCGCGATCCAGGTGGCAAAAGCCATTGGCGCGCGGGTCTTCACGACCGTGCGCGAAGCCAACTTTGAGTTCGCACGCCGCATGGGTGCCGATGTGCTCATCGACTACGAAAAGGAGGATTACGTCGACGCCATCCTGCGGGAAACCGACGGCCACGGCGTGGATGTGGTGTTCGACACCATCGGCGGCAACACACTGACACGTAGCCCCGACGCGCTCGCCCAACTCGGTCGCGTGGTCTCGATTGTGGACATTGCCCAGCCGCAAAACCTTGTTCAAGCCTGGGGCAAGAACGCCAGCTATCACTTCGTCTTTACCCGACAAAACCGCGGCAAACTGGATGAGCTGAGTGCACTGGTAGAACGCGGTCAACTGCGCCCGCACGTTGGCGCGGTCTATTCGCTGGCCGACCTTGCGCTCGCCCATGCCCGGTTGGAGAGCCCCAACAACGGCCTTCAAGGGAAAATTGCGATTGCAGTCGAGCCGTCGCTCATCCCGTAACAGTCCTTAACCGTTTAAGTCTTTTTTGGAGGACGTCATGATCTATGAAATCGCTTTGCTCCCCGTTCACAAAGAACGCATTGAACGTTTCAAGCGTGCCTTTGCCGATGTCGAACCGTTGCTCAAACGCGCAACGGGTTACGGCGGCCACATGCTCGCGCAAGGCATCGAAACGCCCCAGGTACTCAACCTCATCGTGCGCTGGCGCTCGCTCGAGGACCACAAGGGCTTCGAAGCGAGTGAAGACCATCAGGTGTTCATGGCAGGTTTAGAGGAATATTTTTCGGAAGAACCGACGGTCTATCACATCGAGGGGGGCAGCTTTGCGAACTGACTACATCCGGTGATGTTCCAGCAGGAAGTCCACGAACAACCGCACCCGCGCCGGCATTGCCGAACCCCCTACGAACACCGCATGAATGGGTTCTCGGTCGCCTGGGTTCCAGGCTTCCAGCAGCGGTATCAAGTCACCGCGTTGCAGATCCTCGCTCACGGTGAATTCGCCGATACGCGCAATGCCGGCACCGACGCGCGCGAGTTGTGCCAATGCCTCACCACTGCTGCATTCGATGTTGCCGCTGACCTTCAGGGAAAACTCCCTGGCGTCGCGGATGAACGGCCAGTTGGGTTCGGCACGCCGGAAGTTGAAGCGTAGGCAGTTGTGCCGTAGCAGGTCTTCCGGTTCCTGGGGGATGCCGTGGCGCTGCAGATACTCCGGCGATGCCACCACGACCTGGCGGATGTCACCGAGCCGGCGTGCCGTCAGCGGGCTGTCGGGCAGATGGCCAAAGCGTACCGCCACGTCGGCCTGGCCGCCGAGAATGTCGACCACTTCGTCGCCGAGGGTGAGGTCGACGACGATGTTCGGGTAGCGGGCGCTGAATGCTGCCACCAAGGGAACGATGGCCTGCCGCCCATGGCCGAGGGCGGCGCTGACCCGCAAGCGGCCCCTGGGCACGCCCTGGTCGGCGATGGCTTCTTCGACCTCGTCCATGTCGGCCAGGATACGCCGGGCGCCGCGCAGGAAAGCCTCGCCCTCGGCGGTAAAGGTGATCGCTCGGGTGGTGCGCAACAACAGGCGAGTGCCAAGACGTTGTTCGGTACGCGCGATGATCCGACTGACCGCCGAGGGTGTCAGCCCCAATGCACGCGCGGCGGCTGACAGGCTGCCTGCCTGCGCCACGGTGGCGAACACACTCATTTCACCCGACCTGCCGTTGAAATCCATTTGTGCCTCTTACGCAAAGGTGATTGCCAAAAATACTATCTACCGCCTGAAAAGACCGGATCGTAGCATTGGCGGCATAGATAAGGAGCCTTCCATGCGTATCAATCCACCACTTGTCGCACTCGCCATAGGTGCCTTTGGCATCGGCGTTACCGAGTTCGCCCCCATGGGCATGTTGCCGGGCATCGCTGCGGATCTCGGCGTTTCCATCCCCGCCGCCGGTTTGTTGGTCAGTGCCTACGCCCTGGGCGTACTGCTCGGCGCGCCGCTGATGACCCTGACCACCGGCAGGATTCCCCGGCGCTATCTGCTGATCGGACTCATGGCGATTTTCACCCTGGGTAATCTGATGTCAGCCTTGGCCACCGATTACTACAGCCTCATGGTCGCCAGGGTGGTGACCTCGCTGAACCACGGTGCATTCTTTGGCGTCGGCTCCATCGTCGCCGCCAGCGTGGTCGCCCCAGAGAAGCGGGCCGGGGCGGTTGCAGCCATGTTCATGGGCCTGACCCTGGCGACCATCGGCGGTGTGCCGCTGGCCACCTGGTTTGGCGAACTGTTCGGCTGGCGCACGGCATTCTGGGGTATTACCGGCCTCGGCGTGGCGACCATGATTGCGTTGTGGTTCGCCCTGCCCAACCTGCAGGCGCCGAAAGGCGTCGGCGTACTGGCTGAAATTAGGGTGCTGGGTCGTGGACCGGTGCTGGGGGCATTGGCCCTGACCGTAGTCGGCTCGGGTGCAATGTTTACCGTCTTCACCTACATTGCGCCGATCCTCAGCAGCGAGACCCATGCGTCCACCGCCTACATTACCGCCATGCTGGTGCTGTTCGGTGTGGGGTTGACGCTGGGCAACATGTGGGGTGGCAAGGCCGCCGACCGCTCGATAGATCGCACCCTGATCGTTTCGCTGAGCGTGCTGATTCTCGTCTTGCTGGCGTTCACCGTACTGATGCGTTGGCCGCTGCCGGCCGCCGTTGCCATCCTGATATGGGGTATTGCCAGCTTCGCCCTGGTGCCGCCGCTACAGATGCGCGTCATGGAAGCTGCCAAGGACGCACCCAATCTGGCCTCGGCAGTGAACATCGGTGCCTTCAACCTCGGCAATGCCATTGGTGCGGCGCTGGGCGGAGCGGTGATCAATGCCGGGCTGGGTTATCCGGCGATTTCCCTGGCCGGAGCGGCAATGGCGGGTCTGGGGCTGCTGATGGTGCTGGCTTTTGCCTGGCGCTCCAGAACGATTGCAACTGCGGTGGTGTGACGATGAAGTGAGGGGGCTGTGAGTGACCATTGATCAGTGACGGCTAGCGCCCATCGCAGCCATCCGCGAATGCTCAACATGCTCCCCCAATCCGCTAAACGGCCAGAAGCAGGGGGCTGGCGCACAGAAAACAGGCTTGTCCTCCTTTGACTGCGGGCCCCTTTAGCTGAAAGCAACTGGCGCTTGACTTAGAGCGCGCTCTAACCAATAGCCTCCTTGTTGCACCGCCAGAACGGCCAGGTCCGTTGCGCGGCTTAAACAAGGAGACAGGTCATGACATTAAAAAAACTGAGCGCTGTAACCGGGCTCGTGCTTTCAGCAATCGCAATTCCGGCGTCGGCAGTTGAACCGGACAGTCGACGCGTGAAAGGGGTCGAGACCCTGGAAAAGATCACCGGGGCCACCGGCAACAGCGTGGTCAACTCGCTTAGCGATATCTCGCCCGAGCTGGGTGAATGGATAGTCGATTTCGCCTATGGTGATGTGTTTTCCAGGCCGGGTGTTGCCCTGGGCACACGCGAGCTGGCAACCATCGCGGCCCTCACCGCGTTGGGGAACGCCCAACCTCAACTCAAAGTGCATATAGAGGGGGCGCTGAATGTGGGTTGCAAACCTGAGGAAATCGTTGAAATCATCATCCAGATGGCGGTGTATGCTGGTTTTCCAAGCGCGTTGAATGGCATCAGCGCAGCGCGGGAAGTGTTTGCCAAACGAGGCATCAAAATGGTTGCCGCGCCTCCTGAGTGAACGGCACCTCTGCATTACCGAACACCGATGGTTAAGGATTGCGCCTATGAACGCCTACCAGACGATTGACCAGGTCGCCAAGCGCACTGGTCTCACGACCTATACTCTGCGCTACTACGAACGCATCGGCCTGTTGGCACCGGTCGCCCGTGCGGCCGGCGGGCAACGGCTTTATGCGCCGACTGATATGGCGTGGCTGGAGTTTCTGCTGCGTTTACGCACCACCCACATGACCATCGGCAAAATGCAAACATTCGCCAAGCTGCGCAGCGCTGGGGATTCAACGGTTACCGAACGCCGCCAGATGCTGGAGAGCCATTTACAGGATGTACAGGCCGAAGTTGCTGCCATGCAAAAGGCCGTTGCTGCGCTGCAAGTCAAGATTGACCATTACCGTGCGCTTGAGGCAGAGAACAGTTGAGCCAACACTATGGTGTGAGCGCAACGGGCATGTTGAGACTATGCTGAGAGCCACTTCATTAGCATTTGCGCGAGACACTCGATTGGGCCGCTGGAGGAAGCCTGACTACGATCTCCAATCTGCACGCCGGCTTCTGCAATCAGATAGAACAGTCGATTCAGGCTGTCGGCGGGGCAGGTGGATGACTTTTGGTACATCCCAAGGACGTGGAGAGCAGTATGAACACGAAACGGATCCACAAAGTCTTATGGTGCCTCGCCGGCTGCATGACCGGGCTGGCGGTGGTGGCTGCCAATCCAGCCCAAGCTGCCGACGACGGCATCGCCGGCGGCCCTACCTCAAGCTATAGCATTGCCTTCAGTAACTCCTACGCGGGCAGCGATTTTCGCAAGGTGATGGTGCGCAACTGGCAGGAGGTTGCGGCCCAAGCGCAAAAGGATGGCTTGATCCGCGAGGCTTCGGTGGTCAGCGCCAATAACTCGGCGGCGGAACAGGCGGCCCATATCCAGGACATGATCGTCAAGGGTGTGAACGCCATCGTCATTCTGGCGGCCTCCGACACGGCCCTCAACGGGGTGATCCGCGATGCGTGCAACGCCGGCATCGTGGTGGTGGTCATGGCCAGCCTGGTCACCGAACGTTGCGTCTATACCGTGGATTACGACTGGTCCGCCATGGGTCGTGTGGAAATG
Organism: Pseudomonas halotolerans; assembly: GCF_039581215.1. Lineage (NCBI taxonomy): Bacteria > Pseudomonadati > Pseudomonadota > Gammaproteobacteria > Pseudomonadales > Pseudomonadaceae > Pseudomonas > Pseudomonas halotolerans. The sequence continues at coordinate 111,276 of NZ_JBCNTJ010000012.1, read as the reverse complement.
GATTACATCGCCGAGCGCCTTAAGGGGAACGGCACGCTGCTGGAGATCCGCGGCATTGCTGGTGATGCCACCGACAAGAACATCAGCGACGGCATTCGCAAGGCCGCCAGCGACTATCCGGGTCTGAAGTTCGCCAAGACCGTGTATGGGAGCTGGACAGCGTCCGTCGCACGCAAGGAGGTGGCGCTCGCGCTGCCGTCGCTGCCCAGCATTGATGCCGTCGCGACGCAAGGGGGCGACGGTTATGGCGCGGCCATGGCGTTCAAGGCGGCAGGGCGCCCTTTGCCGATCATTGTGATGGGGAACCGCCAAGACGAACTCGCGCTATGGAAACAGGAGCGCGATGCCAACGGCTACGAGACCGTCTCGGTCTCGGCCTCCCCAAGCGTCTCCCAAGTGGGCTTCTGGGTGGCCCAGCAGATTCTGGCCGGCAAGCAGGTGCCGAAGTTCGTCGAGGTGCCGCTGGTACGCATCGACGCGAAAGACCTGGACGCCTGGCTCGCCACCATGCCGGTGGGCGGCGCCGCCAATCCTTTCTACAGCCAGGCTTCCGTTGCGGCGATGATCGACGCGGCGATCAACCATACGGCGGCGCCGGCGCCTTTGCCGGAGGTGACGAAGCAGTAGTGGCGAGTGGGAAACTAGGAGGCGAGGCGCGATGCTGACATTCAGGCCCGCCACGGACAGGCCCATTGCCGTCAGGATTGGCCTGGCGGTCGCCGCACTGGTGTTCCTGATGCTGGCGGTATCGCTCGTGAACCTCTACGGCCTGCGAGGCATGGTTCGTGCGGTGGATTCCGCCAGCCATTCCGCGGAAATTCTGGCCTCGGTCAACGGGGCCACCGGGCGGGTAGAAAACTTCATCGCGACCCGCGACCAGGAAAGCCTGTCCCAGGCCGAAGGCATGGTGGCGACGGCTATCGCTGGCCTCACCGCCATTCCGGTGGCAGAGACGCAATCGCTCAAAGGCAGTCTGGAGAGGCTCGCCGCGGCGATCGCCGCCTTGCGGGCGGCAACCCTGACCATGGATGGCGAAACGCAGAACATGACCGCTCACTACGGCCGGATGCGCGAGGCGACCCTCCTTGTCGAACAGGGCATCGCCGATGGCCTGAAGGGGCTTGATACCCGCGCCGCTGATCACGAGGTGCGGGTGAGCAACAGCGAAACCGCCCATCGCATTCTGGATATCCTGCGCAACGGCGAACGGATCGTCACCGCCAATGTGGCCAAGGTACTGCTGACCGGCGATGGGGCGGCCGCCACTGCGGCGCGCAACGCCAGCGCGGCACTCGCGCCCGTGGTCGAGCAATTGCGTGAGGTGATGGGGGCGCCGCAGGAGAGAGAGACCCTGGACCAGTTGGCGATGACGGTCGCTGCGGCCAGCGTGACGTTGGAACACCTGGGCGAGGCGCCCAGGCTGCGGGGAGGCGAAGCGTTGCGGCATCTCGCCGCCGTCGGGGATGAGGTCGAGCACCTCGAGGCAATGTTGAGTGAGGTGGATGGGCTCGTGGCCCATGAAGCAAACGACATTCAGGCAGCCACCGGTTTGCTGAACAATGCTGCCGCGTTGTCCAAGCGTTTCGCCGAGCGCGTTGCCACCCTGGAAGCCCAGACCTTGGCGTTTCGTCTGTCGCCGTCGGCCGAGGTCGCCAGCGCTGTCGGCGTCATCCTGGATGAGCTCTCCCGTCTCGCTCGGGTTCTGCCTTCGTCCGTGGGGCTGCAAGCCAAGGCTACGCCGCTGACGGTCAGTGATCAGATTACCGGCTACCGGGCGGCATTCGCCAGGTTCCATCAGGCGAGCAACGCCTTGAGCGACGCGCGTGACCAGGTTCGCAACGAGGCACGCAGTGCCGGCCAGTTGGTTGCGCGCTTCGCGGGTCAAGCGCGTTCCGACGCCTTGGTCCACAATGATCGCAGCATGCTTGCGACGATAGTTGCCGGTACCATCGCCATCCTGCTAGCCGGCGCCATCGCCTGGAGCACGTCGCGATTTGTTGCGCGGCCCATCGTGGCCCTGGCCTCGGTCATGCGCCGGCTGGCGGCCGGCGACCTGAACGCCGAGATCGCCAGCGCCGGACGCGGTGACGAGATTGGAATCATGACCCGCGCCGTACGGGTGTTCCAGGAGAATGCCCTGCGTATCCGGGTGCTGGAGGCCGAGGCCGAAGCCGAACGACAGCAAGTCCAGGCCTCTTTGGAGAGAATGGTCGCCGAACGGACCGACACGCTGCACCAGCAGACCGAGGTGCTGGAGGCGCAGGCCGTCGAGCTCATTCTGGCGCGCAACCAGGCCGAGACGGCTAACCAGGCAAAGAGCGATTTCGTCGCCACGGTCAGCCACGAATTGCGCACCCCCCTGACCCTCATTCTCGCCCCCCTGGAGCAGCTCTCGGCGGCGACCATCCCGCCGGCGGACTGGCATGTGCAAATCGACCGCGCCCAACGCAACGCGCTGCGCTTGATGAACCGGGTGAACGACATCCTCGATTTCTCCAAGGCCGAAGCGGGCAAGTTCGAGTTGTGTGCCTCGCCAGTTGATTTGAACAAGATGGTGGGGGTGCTGGCCGAGGATGCCGCCATGGTGGCCGAGGGCAAAGGCTGCACCTTGACCAGCAGCATCGATCCTGCGCTCGGCACAGTGTTCCTGGACCCCCGACACTTCGAGAAGATTCTTCTCAACCTGGTGAGCAATGCCATCAAGTTCACGCCCGCTGGCGGCACCGTGCACTTGGCAGTGACGCCGATTGAGGGCGAGCGTTTTGAACTTGCGGTGCAAGACTCGGGGATTGGCATTGCGCCTGACAAACTGCCGTTGCTGTTCCAGCGTTTTTCCCAGATCGACAATTCCGCCACGCGTCACTACAGCGGCACAGGCATTGGTCTGGCCCTGGTCAAGGATCTGGCCGAACTGATGGGGGGCGAAGTCGGCGTCAACAGCGAGCCTGGACGGGGGTCGTGCTTCTTTGTGCGACTTCCGCTGGGGACTGAGCTAAACACCGTAGAGACCGACGCCAGCAATATGCAGGAGCGCTCATCATCGAGCACAACAAGCACTATTGAGCAGCGTCATCTGCGTTTCGACGACGGCCACCAAGGCAGTCGCGACGACCAAGTCGCGACGCAAGGCGCGGGCGACGAGCAGCACCCGGAACACGCCTTGCGATCCAGAGTGCTGGTGGTCGACGACAGCCCGGAAATGCTCAGCTATCTCAGAGAACTTTTGCAAAGCGATTACATCGTTGCCACCGCCGTTGATGGAGAGCAGGCCTGGGCACTGCTGCAGCGTCGACCCATCGATGTGGTCGTTTCGGATGTCATGATGCCGGAGCTCGACGGCTTTGGCCTGACAGCCAGAATCAAAGCCAGCGCCGGTTTTGCTCATTTACCGGTGATCCTGGTGACCGCCCGTGGCGGTAGCGAGGCCTGCGTCTCCGGGCTGGAGAGCGGCGCCGACGACTATATCGCCAAACCCTTCTCGCCGCTGGAGCTCAAGGCCCGTGTACGCGCGGCACTGCGCATGAGCCAAGTGCAGACCGAACTGCATGCCAAATCCCGTCAGGCGGGCATGGCCGAAATCGCCACTGCTGTGCTGCACAACGTCGGCAATGTCCTCAACAGCGTGAACGTCTCGGCAGAACTGGTGAGTAGCCTGATGCGCACCTCCAAAGTCCAGGGGCTGGGTAAGGTGGCTCAGATGATGAACGAGCACGGCCATGACTTGAGCGATTTTCTCACCACAGACCACAAAGGAAAGATGCTGCCCGGCTACCTGCTCAAGCTGGCGGAGGTGGTGGCGACAGAGCAACAGGGCATCATCGAAGAGCTCGGGCAACTCACCAAGGGCATTGACCACATCAAGACCATCGTCGCTGCCCAGCAGTCTTATGCCGTTGCCGTCAGTATCGTCGAGACAGTACCGGTCCCGGAGTTAATCGATGATGCCTGGCGCATGAGTGCCGGATCACTGGCACGCCTGGGGGTGACGATGGTCAAGGACATTGCTGACTTGCCCCTGCTGGCGCTGGACCGGCATCGGGTGCTATTGATTCTGGTGAACCTGATCAACAACGCCAGGCAGGCGTTGGTCGGCGTGGTCGATCGCAGCCCGTGCATCACGTTCGGCGCCTCTCTCGTGCAAGGGCCAGCGTTGCGTATCACGGTGGCCGACAACGGCAACGGGATTGCGCCCGAGCACCTGGCCCGTATCTTTTCCCACGGTTTCACGACTCGCCAAGACGGTCACGGTTTCGGCCTGCACAGTTGCGCGCTGGCCGCGCAGGAAATGGGGGGCAGCTTGACCGTGCACAGCGACGGGGTTGGACGGGGCGCAACCTTCATCCTCGATGTTCCCCTTGATGGTCCGCAGATTCAGTGATGAACACCGAACCGGCTCTCATCAGGGGCCGAGCGGCCGAGGTTGGCCAACGGCTTGCGTAAGACCTGGGTGACTGATGGCTTGAAGTCGCATGTTGTTCCAAGCCGTTAATATGAATGTCATGGCATTAAGCAACTATTGAATACCTGAATCACTGCCAAGGAGCCTTTCCATGACTACCGTCACGCCTTCAAGCGGCGCAACGCCTTCATCACAGAACAGTTCCGCCTCTGCATTCGATGCTAAATTGGACATCGCCAAATCCAGTCGGATTCTGGCCGATTACATGAAAGAAAAAGGTAAGGGCGCGATCAGCGGGAATGAACTCTCGTCGCTGGCCAACGCTTCGTCCAAGGAGGTGTCTGCCGAAGTGTCGGCAGCCGCAGAGTACATGACGCGCCATTCGGACGTCTTCACCGCCATCGAAACTCACGATGTGGCCGGTGCCGACAATTACAGCGGCGCGTGGAACTTCGAATGGGCAGCAGAGGGGGGCCTCAAGGGCACTGCCACCGAAGCGCTCGCCAATATGAGCGATGTGTTCGATTCCGCCATTACCAAGTCTGCTCAAATCACTGAGTTGACCACCGTTGCCAAGACCGTGCTGGACTCGTCCAAACAGCGTCCTCAGAACTGATCCCTTCTCCCCATCAGCCTGCGGCCACCAGGCTGATCCCTCCGTATATCCGCCTGACTCTTGGACTGTGCATTCGGCCCTGATGAACGGGTGATTGGCGCATACGTTAGGTTGTAACACTCCGCGGCGATACTCATTTTTCACCCTGTTGGCGCATGTAGATTCGATCATCCGGTTAAGACCCTGCTGATGGCAGGTTTAGGCGTATTCACGCTGGCTGATCTGTCGCAAATGGTGCCTCCCGTACGGGCTCGCACCGGCGTTGCACTCATTTATGCTCTAGAAAAAGGAGTCATCAATGTCCGTTCAAGATGTCAGTTTTGTAGGCGTAACGTCCAAGCCACAAGACCCCAAGCTCGCCGAAGCCTGGGACCAGGCGATCAAGCAGGCCAAGGAGGCGGGCATTGAATGGGAGCGGCCAGAAGGCGACAACCGTTCGGCCCAGGACATCATTGACGACACGCCGGTACTCAAGAACCTGGGCAACCAGAGCGATGTGAAGGATAACCTCAAGGACCGTGTCGGCGATTTCGAGACTGACCCCGATGCGGCCTACCGCGCCAAGCAGGTGCTTGAGCACGTGGAAAAATATGATGAGGGTGGTGAACGGATCGCCAGCAAGGACATCGACAATGGCCGGGTCGATGGTTTCACAAAGGGCGGTGATGCCAGGCATGGCACCGAAGCGGGTCGCCTGCAGGACTTTGGCCGGCAAGGGTTCTCGCACCTTAAAGGCGAGCTCAAGGACCTGTCCAAGCCCGGCGATGATCCCCAGGCACGTGAACAGGCCGAGGCTCTGGGTATCAAGTGGGAGCGCCCTGAAGGGGATGATCGCTCCGCGCAGGACATTATCGATGACAATGCCTTGCTCAAGAATCTGGGCAACCAGAGCAGCGTCAGGGACATGCTCAAGGAGCGGGTCGGCGATTTCGAAAATGACCCGGACGCCGCCTATCGTGCGACCCAGGTGCTTGAGCACATCGAGACCCTCAATGGCGAGGGCGACAAGATTGCCGGCAAAGACGTCGGTAACGGCAGGGTCGATGGTTTCACCAAAAGCGGCGAAGCGAAAAATGGCACCGAAGCCGGTCGCCTGCAGGACTTCGGCAAGCAGGGTTTCTCTGCCCTCAAGGGTGAGATCCAGCACGCTTCGTCGGCGGGCGACAACAAGGAAGCCCGCGAGCAGGCCGAAAAGGTCGGCATCGTATGGAATCGCCCGGAAGAGGACAAGCGTTCGGCCCAAGACATCATCGAAGACAACCCGCTGCTCAAGCACCTGGGCAACCAGAGTGGCGTCAAGGACATGCTCAAGGACCAGGTCGGCGATTACGAGAGCGACGCTGACGCCGCCTACCGGGCCGCGCAGGTCATGGACCGCATCACGATGTTCGATGACAAGGGCAATGCCCAGTCCGGTGGGGATGTGTTCAACAGCAGTGTGGACGGTTTCACCAAGAGCGGCGAGGCCAAGCACGGCACTGAGGCCGGGCGCCTGCAGGACTTCGGCAAGGAGGGCTTTTCGGCCCTGCCCGAGCTCAAGAAAACCGATGATATCGCCAGCTACAAGGATTACCTCAAGACCAACCCGGATGCTGATCCAGCATCGCAGCAGATCGCCAAGTACGCAGCGATCCTCGATGAGAACTTCGAGGCGATCAAGGGCAAGACCGGGGCGGGCAAGTACCTGACGGCCGACGACATCAAGGAGTACAAGAATCAGAATTCACAGCTGAGCGAAGAGACCAAGCAGGCACTGGATTTCTGGTCTCAGCCAGGTGCTTTCAAGATTATCGACAACGCCAAGAACCCACTGGACAAGAATCCTGATGGCGAACTGAGCAGGGGCGATGTCCAGAGCTGGCTCAAGAGCACCAACGTACCCAAGGATGCGACCTCCGTTACCATGCTGCTCTCGGGGATTGCCGGCAACAATGCCTTGGCCAGGGTCGATACCGCAGGCTTGAACAAGGACGTGTTCGATAACCCGGACAAATATTCGCCAGAGGAAAAAGCCGCGGTCTTGCAGGATCTCCAGGCTGCCCAGCAACTGATCATCCAGGGCAGCGCCGCCGGTATGTGGAAGGACGACAAGTCGCAGGTCACGATTGCCAACAAGGTGCGCAGCCATCCCGATGCCCAGAAGCTGCTTGACGATGTCAACACACACATCGAGATCCTGCAGAGCGACCCCGAGGTCAGTAAGTACATGAGCGAGCACGGCTCCAGCGAGTTGACCAAGCTGGTGGAAGACAACAAGGGGCTCAAGGAGTCCCTGCAAAAAACCTACGACGACGAAATCAAGTCCGGCAAGTCACTCGATACACTGTGGGAAGCCAAGTCCAAGGATGGCAAGACTACCCACACGGAAATTCTTGCCGAGTTCTTTGGTACGGCGCAGATCCTCCAGGGCGCGCTGGGCATCAATAATGCCGGAGAGATCCAGGCCGCAGTCAAAGGCTCCAAGGCCAATGCCGAGTTGGAAAGCTATTACGAGAAGTCACTGGTTTCAGGTGATCGCTTGAATGAACTGCTCAAGGACCATACCCCTGACGAAGCCATGAGTTCCTTCAGCCTCGAAGTCGCGCTGTACAACTCGGCGCTGGACCCCGAGTTCACCGGCAAGCTCGACACAAAGCTCAACGATAACTTCACCAGCATCGCCAAGGACAACGTCTTCAAGGATGCGTCCTTCGACGATATGAAGGCGGCCTTCGGCGTCGATGGCGGCAATGAGCTGGATGAGGAGAAGGTCAAGAAAATCATCGAACAGATCAGCGAGGAAAACCCGCAGATGCTCGTCAATGCCGACGGCACCGTCGCGACACCAGACCAGATCCTGGCTAACTTCAGGGGCGACTGGGACCTGCTTCGCCAGGGCACCAAGACCCTGGATGCGCTGGATGTCTTCAGTAAGGATTCGTCGATCAAGGATGCTTCCAACAAAGGCGTCCTGCATGGTGTGAGCGGGCTGTTCATGGCTGGCGTGACCATCGCCAAAGGCGCCAACAACGCCGGTAAGCTGACTGAGCGGCAGATCGTCGACATCGCCACCGGTTCGGTGCAGGCCGCCACGCTTCTGGCTGAAGGGGGTCTGAAAAACTATCAGGACTACCTCAAGGATGTGAAAGGCAAGCTGACCGGTGACCGGCTTGGCGACCTGGGTAAAAAGATGGACGATCCGCTCAAAAGCGTGACCGCCAACCTCAAAGGTATGGAAAACGCGGCGAAGGGGATCGGAGGCATCGCGGCCATTACGGCTGGCGCCTACGGCATTTTCGATGGCGTCAAGGCGCTCAGGAAAGGGGATACGGTCGCCGGTGGCATGAACATCACGGCCGGTTCGCTGGGTATCATGGCGGGCTTGGCTTCGGTGGCTGAAGTGGGCGCCAGCGCGATGAGCGTCTCGGCGGTTGCCGCCTCGCGGATCGCGATGGTGGCGGGTGGCCTGGGCTTCGCGGCGGCGGGGGTGGCTGCGCTGGCATTGCTGGTCCCTGGCCTGATCGAGGAAGTCAAGCAGGAGAAGCGGGTGGGTAAGTTCGCGGATGCCCTGAGCGATTACCTGACCCAGTACGAGATCGACGGTGTACCGCATGGCGACATCTGGGATATCCCTTACGAGGAGTGGCCGGGTGAAGAGAGCACCATCGCTTCCTGAGTCTGACACGCGCAGATAGCGAGCTTGCAAAAACGGGCGTAACTGTTTCAGTTATGCCCGTTTATTGCAGGTGGAATCCAATAAGCCTAGGTAGAGTTGATTGTAACTGGCCATCAGTTTTTAGTTGATGAGAAATGGATGCTCTATCCAGAAAAGATCCACAGGGGTTTATAGGTTATTTGTTCTTTCTATTTGTCACTTGCCTGTGGGAAATAGTTGGTCCGACACACTGATTTCAGCTGCAAAGCATCTTGGTGGCCGGTGTTTAGGGGGCTGGTAGGATCAAGATAATAGTTGGCTTTGAGAATTAAAACACTTGTTAGATGTTGAACTGTAATGTTCGATCCCTATTCTTCGAATGGCAACATTAGTGGGCCGCTTGGCGGCGCAAGTATCTCTCATCGATTAGGAGAATCACCATGAGCACGACTCCCCCAGTAAGTTCCGGCAACGCTGATTCGGCTATCGCTAAAATGGAAGCCACTTTCAACATGGCGATCGAAAAGTCGGCCAAGATCACCGAGCTGTCCACCGCTAAGAAAGCTGAGCTTGACGCTACCAAACAACGGCCTCAGAACTGATGTCGTCATGCAGGCAGCCTCATGGCTGCCTGCATGTCTGTTCGTTGCCGCTGACAGCGTTATCTGCGCCTCATAGGTATTTGTCCGCAGGTCTTATTCCGGTAATACAACCATGACGGCCTTGACTTTCTTCGCCGCGGTCCCAGTCGTAGCCGCTACGGGCAAAGGGCTGCCGGTGCTTGGTATCACCCACGGTCTGCATCAGGGGGTTTGCCTGCCCTTGGACAAGCCCGTCTACATTCTTGGCTGTGCCGCAAGTGCTGATCTGTTGCTCAGCGACGCAGGCATTGCCGAACGTCATATGGCGCTGCGTTTCAGCGCTGGCCAGGTGGCCGTCGAAGCGATTGGTGGCGACGTGTTTGTGTGCGCCCCCCATGCCCGGGAAATGCTGATTCCTTCCGGCAAGGGGCATCGTGCGCCTTTGCCCGTGGATATTCGCATCGGCGAAGCCCGCCTGACCCTCAGTCGCGACACCGCATGCCTGGCGCCGATAGCGGCTCCAGCTGTAACACCTGCCTGGCAGCGCAAGCCGCAGTGGATCATTGCCTTGCTGCTGATGTTCTTGTGTGTGGGCGCCTTTGCCTTCCGGGGCGAGCCGGTCTCGCCGCAGGCATTGAACAGCGCTGACGAGGCCGCTGCGCTGGCCGTGCTCGATGAACCGACGCAGACCACCGCGCAGGCCAGGGCTTGGCTCGAACAGCAGCTTGCCAGGTCAGGCCTGCACCAGATCAAGGTCAGTGAAGTCGATGACCAGCTCAGTGCCCAGGGGACTTATGGCCCCACCCAGAAAAGCCAGTGGCTTGACGTGCAGCAAGCTTTTGATAGCCACTTCGGCCAACAGGTGATGTTGCTCCCCGGCGTGGTGGCCCGCAACGAAATCGCCAAGCCCCGTGTGCGTTTTCAGGCGGTTTGGTTTGGCGATAACCCGTATGTGATCAACAACGACGGCGAACGCCTGTTTCCAGGGGCTGCGCTGGCCGATAACTGGATACTCGAACGCATCGAGAACCATCAGGTGATTCTCGCCCGTGGTGAAGAACGGTTCACGCTCACCTTATGAGAATTGATTCGGGGGCGCCCTTACCGACAACCGCCGAAAGAACCCCGGCGGTAGACAGCGTCCAGCCGGCCAAGGCGCGCCAAGGTGGACGCTTCGAGGCGGTGCTGGGCCAGCGCGCGGTGTTGGCACGCCGTTCGTTGCGTGCCGAGATTGAGCAGTCGGGCATCGTTGAGGGCATGACGGCCGAGCTGTTCGGCAGTCGCCGCTCGATGGAGATTCTCGAATACGTCTTGGACAACGTGATTCCCACCCTGGATGCCGAGCCCGACATCAAGGTGTTGGCCCATGAACTGATCAGCGAAGAAATCGCCTTGCGCCGCTTGCTCGAAGAGCAACGCGCCGAGGTGATCGAGTCATGAATCGTCAAGAACAGGACTGCGTCGATCTGCTCAAGGGCATGGGCGAGTTGTATCGCCGTAGCGGCCAGTCGCAGCGTGCCTTGGTGCTGCTGTTGATCGCCGTGCAGATGGCGCCCGGCGACACTGCGTTGCTGCGCAATCTGGTCATGGCCTTTACCGACAGCGGCCAGGCCGAGCGCGCCCTGACGGCGCTAGACCGCCTGGTCGAACTGGACGGCGAGTCCTCTGGTCTCTGGCTGTTGCGCAGCCGTGCGTTGTGGAGCGGCGGGCGCAAGGATGAGGCGCGCCAGTGCTTCAAACGTTATCTGACCGCTCGCAGAGCTGCGCAATAATGTTCCTCGACCGCCTCAACGCATTGGCTCGCATCGCCGCCCAGCGCAGCGACGTGATCGTCGTCGCCTTCATGCTGATGGCTATCGTGATGATGATTATTCCGCTGCCAACCTGGCTGGTGGATACGTTAATCGGCCTGAACATCTCGCTGAGCATCCTGATCCTTATCGTCGCCTTCTACATCAAACACTCGGTGGAGTTCTCGGCACTGCCGCCGCTGATCCTGTTAAGCACGCTGTTTCGTCTGTCCCTGTCGATCACCACCACGCGTCTGATCCTGCTCGACGGCAACGCCGGGCACATCGTCAAGGCGTTTGGCGATTTTGTCATCGCAGGCCAGGTGGTGGTGGGGTTGGTGGTATTCCTGATCATCACCGTGGCCCAGTTCGTGGTGATCACCAAAGGTGCCGAGCGCGTGGCCGAAGTGGCGGCGCGCTTCACCTTGGATGCCATGCCAGGCAAGCAGATGAGCATCGACAACGACTTGCGCAACGGCGATATCGATCAGCATGAAGCGCGCCGTCGACGCTCGCGCCTGGAGCGTGAAAGCCAGATGTTCGGTGCGATGGATGGCGCCATGAAGTTCGTCAAGGGCGATGCAATTGCCAGCCTGGTGATCCTGGCGGTCAACCTGCTGGGCGGCATGATGATCGGCATGGTCGAACGGAATATGTCGTTCGCCGATGCGGCGCACACCTATTCGCTGCTGACCGTCGGCGACGGCCTGATCGCCCAGATCCCGGCGCTGTTGATCTCGGTCGCGGCCGGCATGGTGGTGACCCGGGTCAACAGTGGCACTGCCGAAGGCAACCTGGGCAGCGAGATCCTTCACCAGTTGGGTTACAGCGCCCAGGCCCTGGGCTTGACTGCTTTGATCCTGCTGGGCGTGGCGTTGCTGCCGGGTTTTCCCGCCCTGGTATTTATCGGCTTGTCGGCGTTGCTGGGGGCTGCTGCATTCACGATCTACCGCCGCGACAAAGCGCCCCAGCCCGAGATTGCCGAAGGGGCCAGCGACGTCGCAGTGTTTGCAGAAGAACCGATCGAGCCGTACGCGCCCCTGGCCAAGCCATTGGACTGTCGGGTGCTGCTGAGCATCGGCCTGGAAGTGGCGCAGGTGGCGCCCGAACTGCCGCTGCGCCAGCGTATCGAAGCCTTGTGTCATGAGCTTCGCGGCGACCTGGGTATCGAGGTGCCGGTGCCGGACCTCTACATCGATCGCAATCTGCGCGCCAATGGCTTCGTGGTCGAGCTCGAGGGCGTGCCGATCAGCGAGGGTGAGATACCGGTCGGCTGCTTGCTGCTCAAGGACGACCTGGTGCACGTACAACTGCTGGAAATCCAAGCGTTGGAGGCACCGTCGCCGTTGCACAGTCGCCCGGCGCAATGGATCGAGCGCGCTCATCAGGGGCTACTGGAGGAGGCCGGTATCGGTTTTCTCAGTGTCGCTGAAGTCCTGCGAGCCATCCTCGAGCGCAGCCTGCGCCGTAATGCCGCGAACTTCCTGGGCATTCAGGAAACCCGCAGGATTCTGGAGCGCATGGAAGCCAGCTATGACGAGTTGATCAAGGAAGTATTGCGCAATGTGCCCTTGCAGCGCCTGGCGGAAACCCTGCGTCTGTTGATCGCCGAGGGTGTGTCGATCCGCAACCAGCGCGCCTTGCTCGAAGCCATGGTCGAGTGGGGCGCCCGCGAGCCGGATGCCGCGCGCCTGGCCGATCACCTGCGCGCCAGTCTGGCGCGGCAGATCAGCCATCAGTACGCCGATCGTAACCGTGTCATCACCGCCTTTGTGCTGACCCCCGCGGTTGAAGAGCAGTTGCGTGCTTATCTGCGTCGAGCCGACAACCCGCGCGAGTTGCTCAACGAGCATGCCAGCCGTTCATTGCTGACCCAATTGCGCACCGTTTGCGGGCAACTGGCCGAGGGTGATCGCAGCGTCCTGTTGGTCCACCCCGATTTGCGTCGCAGCCTGCGTCGGCTGGTGGTACGTGGCGAGCTGGAGTTGGCGGTGCTGTCGTTCCGCGAGCTGGCCGGTGAATACAACCTGCAGGCCATCGGCTCCATCAGCTTGACTGAAATTACCGATCGCCGGACAGCCGGTGGTGCTTCCCTTACTTCAATGGCGACTGCTTAATGATGTGTTTTGCGCTGTTGCGTATGCCTGTGTATTTCGGTTTCTGGATCGCTGTCGCGTCAGTCGTACTGCTGCCGCAACTGGCGCGGGCGCAAGCCATCGCCTCGGGCAGCAGGGCCACCCTGGATCTGGCTCAGGGTGAAGGTCGCATCCTGCATTTCCAGGATCCGGTCGAGTCGGTGCTGGTTGCAGAACCTGGCATTGCTGATCTGCAGGTGGTTTCGCCTGGTGTGATCTATGTGTTTGGCAAGACGCCTGGGCAAACCAGCCTGATTGCCCTGGGCGCCGAGGGTGAAGAGCTGACCAGCCTCAGTCTGGCGGTCAACCGTGGCACCCAGGCAGTGACTCGGCCGTTGCGGGACCTGCACCCCGGGAGCAATGTCCAGGTGAGCGCCGTCGGCAATCGCATGGTGACCCGCGGCATGGTCAACAGCGTCGGCGAAGCAACCGACCTCAACAGCCTGCTCGACACTGAAGGCCAGGACGTTGGCTCAACCCTCAACACGACCTCCTACTCAGGCTCGGCCCAGGTCAACCTGCGGGTGCGCTTCGCCGAAGTCTCGCGCTCGGAATTGCTGCGCTACGGTGTGAATTGGAATGCCTTGTTCGACAACGGCACCTTTTCCTTTGGCCTGTTGACGGGCGGTGCCCTCGCGTCCGGCGCGGCTGCTGGGGCCTCCAATGTGGTCAGCGCCGGGTTGGCTTCGGGCAACGTCAATATCGATGCGATGCTCGAAGCGTTGCAAAGCAATGGCATCCTGGAAATCCTCGCCGAACCCAACATCACCGCCATGACCGGCCAGACCGCCAGCTTCCTGGCCGGAGGCGAGGTCGCGGTGCCGGTGCCGGTCAACCGCGACACGGTAGGGATCGAATACAAGCCCTACGGTGTTTCACTGATGTTCAACCCGACCCTGCTGCCCAACGGTCGCATCGCCCTGCAAGTGCGCCCGGAAGTCAGCAGCCTGATGGGCTCCAGCAGCGTGTCTGTCGGCGGCTATCAGGTCCCGTCGTTCCGGGTGCGGCGTGCCGATACCCGTGTCGAGGTTGGCAGCGGCCAGACCTTCGCGATTGCCGGATTGTTCCAGCGCGAGAGCACCCAGGACATCGAGAAAGTGCCGATGCTGGGCGAGATGCCGATCCTCGGCAATCTATTCCGCTCCAAGCGCTTTCAGCGCAACGAAACCGAATTGGTGATCCTGATCACTCCGTACTTGGTAGAGCCGGTCCGCACACGCGCCCTGGCCACGCCCCTTGATGGCCAGCTCACGGGCGCGAGCCACACGTCTGGCGGACCGCGCAGCAGCGACATGTTTGGTTTCTACATCAATTGAGCCAGGAGCGAGCATGAACCCTCAATCGTCTCACCTGTCCTTGGCCGCTCTGCTGTTCGGCGTGCTCTGGCTACTGACTGCCTGCAAAACCCAGCTTGATCCGGTGAGCTATTCGCCGGACTACCAGGCCTTCATCCGTGCCGATGGCCGCATTGAGCGGGTGCCGGTGGCGTGCCTCGAACCACCGGTCGAAGACAGTTTCTATACCGATGCTGGGACCTACTCGCGCCTGCTGCCGCCGGGTTGTGCGAATAACCTGATGCTGTTGCAGATGGTCGAGCAGCCTTCGGATCTGATCGAGGGCCGGGCGACTGGCCCCACCATGGCCGCGCCGGTTGGCCGGGCAGCCCAGGTCTACATCGAAGGCTACGATCGGGAGGAACTGCGTCGGCGGTTGGCCGAGCAACAGGCCAAAGCCGACAAGCAGGAGGGTCAATGAAGCATTCTGGCTCAGCGGCTGCCGACCAGTCCCAACTCACGGGCCTGGATCACCGGGTCTTGGATGGCTTTGAGGCGCCGGGCCTCGGTCAGCAACCGGGTGTATTGCTGGGGCGTGATGTCTTCCAGATCCTGGGTCTTGAGGTCCTTTTCGCGGCCGCTCAACACCATGACCAGCAGGGCGTTGCGTTGGTGGCTGGGCTGGGCGCGGGGCGACTCGTGTACCGCCTTGATGGTTTGCAGCGCCCGCTGCGGCTGGCCGCCCAAGGCGTAGGCGAGGGCCAGGTTGCATTGGGTATCCAGGTTGGCGGGGGCCAGGGCCAGGCTTTGGGCGAACGCCACCTGGGCCGCCGCTGGCTGGCCACGCAGCATCTGCGCCACGCCCTGGCGGTTGAGTGCTTCGGGGGAAGCGTTGCCCGCGCTGGCCTGGGTCAGGGAGGTGATTGCCCGCTCCAGTTTGCCTTGGTGCAGTTGGGCAGTGCCGATGCCGAGCAGTGCCGCGGCGCTCTCGGGGTCGCGTTCCAGCGCTTGCTGGTAGGCGCGCTCGGCGGCACGTGCATCGCCGTTGGCCAGGCGCGCCTCGCCCAGCTTCAACCAGGCCTCTATCTGGGCGTCCGGTTCCTGGCTGGCTTTTTCGTACAAGGCCGCGGCAGATCCTGCATCACCACGTTGTTGCAAGTCGCCGGCCAGTTGCATGTAGCGCTGGTAGCTACCATCGGAGTTCGGCTGGTTGGCGCAGGAAGCAAGAATGACGCTGGCAAGCAACAACGATGTGTAGGCAAAACGATTTGGCATGAACAGAGCTCTTTCGGCGGATTTTGCAGGGGCCAAAACCAAGGAGTGTTGACCTCTCAGAACCGACAGGTTGCCCGACGTTTAAGTCATCTTCTTGACATGATCCGTAAACATGCACGTTTTTCTGTTGGTTCGTGCCATCCGGCCGGTCGCGGGGAGCCATTGCATGGGTAACCTGAAACGGGCTGCTATCGGTCTGGCGCTGGTGCTGGCGGCGCTTAACTCGCTGGCCGCCAGTCCAACTGACGCGGATCCCGCCGGCCAGCAGCCAAGTTGGTTCACTCGGCCCTATGCGTATGTGCTGGTCGCGCAGGACGTGCGCGACGCGCTGGAAGAGTTCGGCCACAACATGGGCCTGACCGTGGTCATGTCGGACAAGGTGCGCGGCCAGTCGCGTAGCCGGATACGTGCTGAGACTGCCGGGGATTTTCTCACGGCGCTGTGCGACTTCAATGGCCTGGCCTGGTACTTCGACGGCAATGTGCTTTATCTCTCCTCCGACGCCGAAACCGATACGCGAATATTCAAGGTACAGGGTCGGCAACTGGAGCAATTACAGGATTACGTCGCCAGCCGGGATGTTTATGGCAAGCCTATGTCAGTGCGTGTCGGGCCCGATGGCGATGAGTTGTTCATCTCCGGACCGCCGGCCTGGCTGGCGATGATCGGGCAGTACCACGACCAGCAGCTGACCTCGACGCCGATGGCGGCGACCCGTGAGCGCGGCGTGCGTGTATTCAGGGGCGGTGCAGTGACACAAGAATGAAAGCACGCGCCTATAGGCTCAATTATCCGTTCGATGTTTCATCAGCCCAGTAAAGGAGAGTCACCATGTCAGTCACCCCCATCAGCGACAACAACGCTGTTACTGCCCCCTCCGAAGCGCGGTTCAATGCCGCTGTGGACAACGCCAAGAGCGAACTGAGCGATGCAGAACTCACCGAGGCCCTGATCACTCAGGCCGTCACTATCGGGGGTCAGTTCATCATCATGCCGCGTGCCCAGGAAATCCTCAACGAAGCCCAGTCGGACGACGACGAATAGGCCCACGCCATGACTGTAAGTCTCGCAGCAACAGCCACGGCGGCCCAGCCGCCGTCGGGGGGGCAGGTCGATCTGCAGGCCTCCCAGAATCTGTTCGAACACATGACTGACAGCGCCAAAGGCATGCCTGCCGGGGCCGGCCCACAGCAAATCGGCGAAGGCCTGATGGAGCGCCTGAACGGCTTCATTGACCGCTCGCAGAACTTCGCCAAGCGTGCCGATGCGCTGACGAATGGGCCGATGGCGGGCAGCGCCGTGACGCCTGCCGGCGGCCAACAACTGGCTTCGCTACCCACGGGTGCCGGCGCGGGCGAGCCGGCAAAAAAGGTCGGAGATCAACAGATCGACCACATCGTCCAGTCATTGGGCCGCATGTTCGATTACTCCATTGAAACTCAGATGGTCGTTCGTGGCGCGACGCAGATTTCCGGCGCAGCCAACACGCTCTTGAAAGGTCAATAAAGCCATGTTCCGCCGTTGCCATGCCGTGCGCCTGATGATTGTCCTGACCTTTGCCAGCTTGCTGCAGGGCTGCGATATCGACCTGTACACCAACCTCAGCGAACGCGAGGCCAACGCCATGGTTGCAGTGCTGCTGCGCGATGGTGTGCCGGCCTCACGCAAGGTCCAGGAAAATGGCCAGCTCACCGTGGTGGTGGACGAGAAGCGCTTTGCCGAAGCCATGAGCCTGCTCGAGGAAGCGGGCTTGCCGGGCCAGACCTTTTCTAACATGGGGGCGGTGTTCAAGAATAATGGCCTGGTATCTTCCCCGGTGCAGGAAAGGGCGCAGATGGTCTATGCGCTCAGTGAAGAACTCTCGCACAGCGTTTCGCTGATCGACGGTGTGGTCTCTGCCCGGGTGCATGTGGTGTTGCCCGACAATGACCTGCTCAAACGGGTGATTTCCCCGTCGTCGGCTTCAGTGCTGGTGCGCTACGACCCCAATACCGACATCAACCCGTTGATCCCGCAGATCAAAACCCTGGTGGCCAACGGCATTTCCGGTTTGAGTTACGAAGGTGTCTCGGTCACTGTGATCAAAGCCGCGTCCGTCAGCGGTCGCGCCGATGCACAGCCGCGCCTGGCCAGCTTCCTGGGTATATGGATCCTCGAAGACAACCTGACCCGCGCATGGATGCTGTTCGGGGTGCTGTTGCTGGCCGTGCTGTCGATGGCCGGCGTATTGGGCTGGCAATACTGGCAGCGTCGTTCCTCCCAAGCCTTGTATACGCTGGAGGAGGTTAAATGAGTGAGGCCGTGTTGCAGCAATGGCGGGAGCTGATTGAGCAACCACTGGATTTCGTCGGCACACACGCTCTTGGGGCGTGCTTTGCGGATACCCTCGGCAGCGCGCAACTGGATGCGTTGCGCACACAGCCGCGTTTCCAGGCGCGTTTGCTGCGTTTGCTGCTCAGCAGTCATGAACTGCAAGCCCCCGATCGCCTACCACTGCCCGATGCCGTCGATCTGCCGGTCCTGCTGCTGTCTCCCGAAGTCTTCAAGCGTTTGCCGCGCCTGTGTGGCGCGATCCTGCATGGCACTACCCTGAGCCGCGAAATCCGTGGCGATGCAGTCAACCAACTGCGCGATTTGCTGGGCAGCGATGTGTTTGCCTTGGCGTTGGCAAACCGCGCCCTGGGCAGCGGTGCCGACTTACTGCGCCAGCCGGCCGAACTGCTTGAAACCATCGACCGCGATGGCGCCCGATGTATAGCCGCCTGGCTGCAGGCGCAGCCCGCCAGTCTGCGACCTTGGCTGTGCCTGCGTTTTGCTGAGCTGCAAGCCGAGGGCGAGCCGGTGACTCGCGCACCTGCGGCGAATGCCCTGGCCATCGTGCGCAGCGCCGCTTCGAATCTCCAACAGCTTGAAGAGCAGGGCACCCGATGAGCGAACTCCCAACCCGTCCTGCCGTCCGTATCCTGCGCGCCGACCAGGCTGACCTGTGGATCGACGGTTACGCCTTTCTGCAGGCCGCCCGTGACCAGGCCGAGGCCATCCGGCAAGACAGCGAGCGTTGGTTGCAACAAGCCCATGCCGAAGGGTTTGAAAGCGGTCGCCAGGAGGGTGCCGAACAGGTCAGCGCGCTGCTGGGCGAAACCTCGCTGAAGATCGATGCCTGGCTGGCAGGGCTGGAAACGTCCCTGGCTGACCTGGCGCTGGGCATTGTGCGCGAAATACTCGATGACATGAACGATGCCGAACGTGTGGTGCGCTGTACCCGCAAGGCGTTGGGGGCGTTCCGCCAGGACCAGGCCTTGACCCTGTTTGTCTCGCGCCAGGACGCCGAAGCCGTACGCCAGCAGCTCAAGTTGCAAGAGCGTGACCTGTCGGCGATTGCCGTGGAGCCGGACGATCGCTTGCAAGCTGGCCAGGCACGCTTGAGCAGCCCGGTAGGTTCGGTAGAGCTGGGGCTCGAAGCCCAGTTGCTCAATCTGCGCCGCAACCTGCTGCCGTTTGCCGACGAGGCACAGCCGTGATCGTCATCCCCCATGATCTGCTGCCGCGCCTGGCCGAACGCTTGGTCAATGCCCGGCCGCGCCCCATGAAAGGCACCATCCGCAGTATCCGTGGAGTGCTGCTGCGCGCCAGCGTCGCCGGTGTGCACATTGGGGAGCTGTGCCAACTGCGTGAACCCGGCAGCGGCCGCAGCCTGGCTGCCGAAGTCATCGGTTTCGAGGATGACGAGGCGATCCTTTCGCCCATCGGTTCGATGGACGGGTTGTCGACCCGTACCGAAATCATCGCCACCGGCGAGACCCTTGGGGTGAGCGTCGGCGATGCGCAGTTGGGTCGGGTGATCAGCCCCATGGGTGAGTTTCTCGACGGCAGCCCGCCGCTGGGTGGGTTGTTACGTTATCCCTTGCATGCCGAGCCTCCCGCGCCGTTCAGCCGTCAACTGATCGCCCACCCGATGTCCCTGGGGGTGCGCAGCATCGACGGCATGCTGACCTTGGCCCAGGGCCAGCGCATGGGCATCTTCGGTGAGCCGGGGGTGGGCAAGTCGTCGCTGCTGGCCAGCATCGTGCGCAATACCAATGCCGACGTGATCATCATCGCCCTGATCGGTGAGCGAGGCCGTGAAGTGCGTGAATTGCTCGATGTGCAGATGGGCGCCGAGGCCCGGCGGCGTACCGTTGCCGTGGTCGCCACCTCCGACCGCCCGGCCGCCGAGCGGGTGCGTGCGGCCTTCGTTGCCACCGCGTTGGCCGAATATCACCGTGACCAGGGCCGCAACGTGCTGTTGCTGATGGATAGCCTGACCCGCTTTGCCCGGGCCCAGCGCGAAATCGGTCTGGCGGTAGGCGAGCCGCCGACCCGTCGCGGTTACCCGCCATCCTTCTTCTCGGCCTTACCGCGCTTGCTTGAGCGCGCCGGTCCCGGCGAGACCGGCAGCATCACCGGGTTGTATACCGTGCTTACCGAAGGCGACGCTTCGATGGACCCGGTGGCCGAGGAAACCCGCTCAATCCTCGACGGACACATCGTGCTCAGCGCCGACCTGGCGCAACGCAACTTTTTCCCAGCGGTGGATGTGCTGCAAAGCCGTAGCCGATTGATGGACCAGGTGTGTGGCGACGAGCAGCGCCACCTGGCCATGCGTATGCGCGAGTTGATGGCGCGGCGTAACGAGATCGAAATGCTGATCCGCGTCGGCGAATACGCGGCCGGGAGCGACCCGCTGGCCGACGAGGCGATTGCGCGGCATGCCGCTATCGAAGCGTTCTTGCGCCAAGGCGCCAACGAGCCAAGCAGCCCCGATGAAACCCTGAAGCACATGCGCAGGGTCATGGCATGACAACCCTGGAGGCCCGATGAAAACCAATGACATGCGCAACCTTCAAGCCTTGCGCCAGTTACGTGAACAACGTGCGTCCAGCCAACTGGCCGCTCAACAGCAGCGCTGTCGGGAAACCCACGTCGCCCTGGACGATGCCAAGGAAAAGCTGCGCCTGCATCGTGAGGCCCTGGCCCGCGAAGCCGAGCGCATCTACGGGTTGATCGGAGCGGGGGTGTCGATCAGCAACTGGCACGCGGCCCAGGAGCATTTAGAGGTGTTGTACGAGGGGGGGCAACGGCAGTTGGAAGTCAGCGTCAGCGAAATGGCCCGCACCCTGGCAGTCCACGAGCAAACGCGCGAAGTGTTCCGGGTTGCCCACGTGGCCCGACAGCGTCAGGCGCAAGCCTGCGACACCTTGCTCGACGACCGCGAGCGCTTGGAGCGCCGTGTCGACGAACACCGGCTGGAGGCCGACGAAATTCCTCGTGTGGCCACTGGAGGGCGTACGTGAACGGTCGCCATGACCCCGCCTGGGCGCCCTTTGTCGAGCAATCGAGATCGTTCGACCTCCGATGGGTAGACCTGCACAACCGCCTGCATCGCAACCGCGAAACCTGGAATGGTGAATATGCGGGCCAGGCCATTAGCGTGAACTGGGGTTGCATTGTCGAGCTTGACGCTACGGCGATTGAGCTGTTGCTGGGGCTTGGCGAGCAAGACGATGCGTCGGCCATCAGACTGCACTTGCCGACGCAAGCGCTGCACGTCCTGGGCCTGCCCGTTGCTCTGGACCTGCACACCTTGCCTGGCGCGATGCTGCTGGAGCTGGCCTTGCTGAGCCTGATCGAGCCCCTGGAACGCGTGACCGGGCAATCGATCCGCTGCATTGACCACGCCGACCCGACCCATGCCGGCCTGGCCGCACAAGCCTGCCCGCTGCACCTGACAACCCAGGTCCAGTTTGACGGTTCGCTCATGCCCGTGGCGCTGCACCTGAGCGCCAAGGCCGGCGAACAGATCGCGCAATGGCTCGACCAGCATGCATCGCCGGCTCCCCATGCACTGACAGACCTGCGTCTGTGGCTGGCGGTCGAGGCCGGCGAAGCCGAACTGAGCGTCGGCGAGCTGTACAGCCTCAACCCTGGTGACGTGGTGATGCTCGATCCTTGGCCCACGGCCCAGGTGCGGCTGGCGGTGAACCAGCGTCTGTACGCCCGGGCGGGTCAGGACGGCACCACGCTGAAACTGCTTGAAACACCGATGCGCGTCAACTTTCCCAAGGAATTCCCTGTGAGCGAAGCACCCACCATGAATGAAGCACCGGACGGGCAAAGCCTGGATACGCGCCTGGACGACCTGCCGTTGAAAATGGTCTGTCAGGCCGGCAGCATCGAGTTGACCCTGGCGCAACTGCGTGAACTGGGGGAGGGCAGCCTGCTGTCGTTCACCGAACAACGCCAGGACAGCGTGGACCTGATGGTCAACGGGCGGCGCGTCGGGCTGGGGCAACTGGTCAGGATCGGTCCGGGCCTGGGCGTGCGCGTGTTGAGTATCGCCACATCATGAATGGCTACCAGCCCAACCTGATTGAAATCATCGTTGTCGTCGCCACCATTGGCTTGATCCCGTTGGCGGTAGTGACCCTGACCGGTTTCATGAAAATCTCCGTGGTGCTGTTCCTGATCCGCAACGCTCTGGGCGTGCAACAGACACCGCCCAACATGGTGCTGTACGGCATCGCGTTGATCCTGTCGGTCTACGTCACCACGCCATTGATCGGTGACATGTACCGACAGGTGCAGGGGCGCGATCTCAACATCGAAAGTATCGAGCAGCTCACCGCCTTCGGTGATGCCCTGAGGCCGCCATTACAGGCGCACCTTTCGCGTTTCGCCAACGAAAATGAACGCGGTTTTTTCATCCAGGCCACTGAGACCATCTGGTCTCCCGAAGCCCGGGCCGACCTGCGCGACGATGACCTTGTGGTGCTGGTGCCGGCGTTCGTCAGCTCCGAGCTGACCCGTGCTTTCGAAATCGGTTTTCTGTTGTACGTCCCGTTTCTGGTGGTGGATCTGCTGGTGGCCAACGTGTTGATGGCCATGGGGATGTCCATGGTTTCACCGACGCTGATTTCGATACCGCTGAAGCTCTTTCTTTTCGTTGCCTTGAGCGGCTGGTCGCGCTTGATGCATGGCCTGATTCTGAGCTACGGGGTGACGTAATGGGCCAGGACGTATTTCTTTCGTTGATGAATCAGGCGCTGATGACGGTGTTGCTTTTATCCGCTCCGGCGCTGGTTGTCGCGATCATCGTTGGCCTGGGGGTGGGCTTGTTGCAGGCCCTGACCCAGATCCAGGACCAGACCCTGCCACAGGCGGTCAAGCTGGTGGCAGTGCTGCTGACGATCGTGTTCGTGGGGCCGCTACTGGCCAGCCAGGTGCTTGAACTGGGAAACCAGGTGCTGGACAACTTCCCGTTGTGGACGCGCTGAGTGGCATGAATATCGAGCTTGCCAACCAGTTCATCGAAGTCGCCTACCCGGTGATCAGCTCGGCGGCGCTGTCCGCCAGTCGCGCCATGGGCGTGGTGGTGATCACCCCGGCATTCAACCGCCTGGGCCTGACCGGCATGATTCGCAGCTGCGTGGCGGTGTCCATTGCCATCCCCATGTTTGTGCCGGTGTACGGCGCTTTCACGGCACTGCCAGAGCATGGCGGTTTTTTCCTGGCCGGCTTATTGATCAAGGAATTTTTGATCGGCATCCTCATCGGCCTGTTGTTCGGTATCCCGTTCTGGGCCGCGGAAGTGGCCGGCGAGTTGGTCGACCTGCAACGTGGCTCGACCATGGCTCAGTTGGTGGACCCTTTGTCATCGGGTGAATCCAGTGTCATGGCCACCTTGCTGACGGTGATGCTGATCGCTCTGTTCTTCATGTCCAGTGGCTTCATCATGTTGGTCGACGGCTATTACCACAGCTACCTGTTATGGCCCGCGACTGCCTTCACGCCTTTGTTCGCCAGCTCGGCGTTGCTGGCGGTGCTACAAATCCTCGACCAGGTGACTCGTATCGGCGTGATCATGGTCGGGCCGCTGATCATCTGCATGCTGGTCACCGACCTGATGCTTGCCTACCTGTCGCGCATGGCCCCCAACCTGCACATTTTCGACCTGTCGTTGCCGGTGAAAAATCTGTTTTTCACTATCTTGATGGTGGTCTACATCGGCTTCCTGGTCCCGGTGATGATCGAGCAGCTCGGCGAATTCCGTGGCGTCGTGGAGTTACTCAAGACCCTGACAGACTCGGCAGGAGCTCCCTTTACCATGGGAAGCACCGATGAGCGATAGCAGCGAAGAAAAATCACAACCGGCCACGGACAAAAAGCTTCGCGAAGCGCGCAAGAAAGGCCAGGTATCGAAGAGTCAGGACCTGGTCTCGGGCATGGTCATCCTGTTCTGCACACTGTGCATCTCGATCATGGTGCCCAAGGCCCAGGCACAGATCACCGCGTTGCTGGACCTGATCGCGCTGATCTACATCGAACCCTTTCACAGCGTCTGGCCACGCGTGCTGGACACCGCCGAGCAATTGCTGATCAACCTCACCCTGCCGGTGGTGGCCGTGACCGTGGGGACGGTGATCCTGACCAACATCATCACCATGCGTGGCGTGGTGTTCTCGGTCGAACCGATCAAGCCAGACATCAAGCGCATCAACCCGTCCGAAGGTTTCAAACGCATTTTTTCGATGCGCAGCTTCGTTGAGTTCCTGAAGGGCGTGGTCAAGGTCGTGCTCCTGGGCCTGGCCTTCTACGTGGTCGGGCGCATGGCGTTACAGGCGCTGATGGAGTCATCGCGCTGCGGTGCTGGCTGCATCGAATCGACCTTCTACCTGGTGCTTAAGCCGCTGGTATTCACGGTGCTGGCCGCCTTCTTGCTGGTCGGCGCGGCAGACGTGCTGATGCAACGCTGGTTGTTCGGTCGCGACATGAAAATGACCCTCAGCGAACAGAAGCGCGAACGCAAGGACAGCGACGGCGATCCGATGATCAAGCAGGAACGCCAGCGCCAACGCCGCGAAATGCAAGCCCTGGCCACCAAGCTGGGGGTGAGCCGTGCGTCGTTGATGGTCGGCTCCGCGAGTGGCTGGGTGGTGGGCATCCGTTACGTGCGCGGTGAAACCCCGGTGCCGGTAGTGGTATGCAAGGCCGAGTTCGAGGAGGCGGCGCAGATGCTCGCGCAGGCCTCGGGCCTGGGGATCGCCCATAGCCTTGATAGCGTCCTGGCCAATGAAATCGCCCGACGGGCTGTGCCGGGGGACCCGGTGCCGGACAATACCTTCCAGGCCGTGGCGGATATCCTGGTGGCCGCACGCTTGATTTGAGGGTGGCTGCGGGTGGGGCGGTACAAACGTGGCAAGTGTTACGAAATGGAGAGCAAGCGCTGCGTTAGAGCGGCTGCAGCGCCGGCTCCCTCCCTGCGTCCACCTCTGTGTCGTAGCCGCCCAGCCAAGTCATCCCCCTGTCATGTGCAACGGTAATAGTTGATTCCCCTAGCGCTATCGGCTCTATGATCAGGAGAACGTCCCCTTGCGAATCGACAGCAATGTCCGCCCCGTAGATAACCAGTTCCCTGATTCTGAAGTGGGTCAGCGCTTTGAGAAAATACTTGGCACGGCCCGCAAGCACGTCAGCGATAAAAAGTCTGACCTGGGCGGTGCGGTAGGCGTGGCGGTGCGAGAAACGCTTGGCACCTTGATCGAAGCGCTGAAGCAGCAACACGGACGTACGCTGCGCAACGACGAAACCGTACCGCTCCAGGATCTCGAGAACCTCACGGCATGGCTGGTAAATGACGAGGTGGTGGCCTACACAGCCCGGGACAAAGAGGGCAATGAAATCACTATCAGCAAGGAAGCGACGCCTGATTACTTCGACCAGGTTGATGCGTTGCAAAAGGGCAACGACGAAGGCTTTGCATTGCGCGGCGATGGCGCGCTTCTATCAGCAGAAGAACTGGCGAGCGCAGACATCCTGCCCCCGGATGAACACACTGGCTTTATCCGCCTGACTATCAATGGCGAAAAGATCAATGTCTCGAAGGATGTGACGCCCGACCTCTACAACCAGCTGGTTTGGAAACAGGAAGGCTACCAGAGCACGTTTTACGAGCAGAACAGCGAGATCATCGAAACGGTCCGTGATCGATGGGACGACTGGAATGGCTCCGACAGTATTGTCAGTGATAAGGATTTGAGGAAGTTCGCTGTCGATGAAAATCGAAGCGCGCAAGAGCGCGAGGCGGCCCAGTTTCTGCTCGATAACAAAGGATTTTTTGACCTGCTTGATACCAAGGCACACAACAACAAGGCCGACGGCAAAATCAGCAGCAACGATCTGAATGCGTGGCTACGCCCTGTTGCTGTCAAAGCCGACGACATCGGCGCCTATAACGACTTTCTGAACGCTTCCCCGAATGCTGACGCAACCTCCCTGGAGCTTGCGAAGCATTCGGCGCTGCTGCTGGAGAACTTTGACGAGATCAGCGATCGGACCGATAGCGGTAAACATCTGTCGCGCGAGGCCTTGCACAAATACCTGGATGAAAACCCGAACATCAGCGATGACTTGAAGCAAGCCCTGACTTTTTGGTCGCAGACGGGGGCGTTCGAAATGCTCGAAACCGCTGGGAAACCATTGGAGAGCAGACCTGATGGAAAGCTCGGCAAGAACGATATCCAAAACTGGCTGAAGAACACCAGCCCCAAGACCTCTGGGGACGCACTGCTATTCCTTAATCAGGTAGCGAATACCCACTCGGTCTCCGGCATCGATACCAGTGACCTGGGCAGGGACGTCTTCGAAAACCCAGGCAACTATTCCGTCGAACAGCGGGCCGCGGTGTTACAGGATCTGCTCAAGGCGCAACAGTTGATCATCGACGGTGCGGCTGCAGGTATGTGGAGTGACGACTACGGTAAGGTGTCCATCGCCAACGCTGTTCGCAGCCATCCAGATCCCAACAAGCTGCTTGCCGATGTCAACAGCCACATTGAGCAGCTACAAAGTGATCCCGAGGTGGTCAAGTTTCTTAATGAAACCACCTCGACGCAGATGGCCAATCTATTTGAGGCAGTTCCTGGGTTAAAGGACTCGGTGCAAAAAAACTACGATGACATCAAGTCCGGTGCAGCTCTTGATGCGCTGTGGGAAAAGCATACGAAAGACGGCAGCACCGACCAACAGGCGGTGCTGGCCGAATACTTCTCGACGGCAACGCTTTATCAGGAAGCGCTCGGCATCAATGATCGGGCAGAAATTCAGAAGGGGCTCGCTGCCTCTCAGCATGCCCAGGCGTTCCAGGATTATTACGAGCAGTCGCTTGCTTCCGGGACGCGACTGGAAGAACTGATGAAAACGGGCACCTTCGAAGAAGCGGTCGGCACCTTCTCCGCGGAGGTCGCGCTCTACAACGCGGCGCTGGATCCCAGCGTCACCGCAGGTTTAGACCCACAGTTGAACGACAATTTCAGCCGGATCGGGCGCGACAACGCCATGAAAGACGGCACCTTCGAGGATGTCAAGCAAGCCCTGGGTATCAATGGCGGTGACGAGCTTGACGAGGCAAAAGTCAGGACGATGGCCGAGACGCTTATCCAGTCCAATCCAGAACTGGTGACCAATCCGGATGGCACCGTCGCAACGGCCGATCAGATCGTCGCGGGTATCCGTTCGAATTGGGACATTCTGCGCCAAGGCACCAAGTCGCTGGCGGAATTGAAGTCGTCCTGGCTCAACCCCGACCTCAAGAACTTGTCTGACAAAGGGGTACTGCATGGCGTTAGCGGCATCTTCATGGCTGGCGTGACGATCGCCAAAGGCGCTCAGAATGGCTCAAACCTGACCGAACGAAACATCATAGACATCACCACCGGATCGGTCATGACGACGACCCTGCTCACCGAGGGTGGTGCCAAGAACCTGAAAAGCTACCTGAAAAACAAAGGAAACACTGATCTTGATCCGAAAATCAGAGCCTTTTTCGACGACCCCATAAAATCTCTCACTGGCACTGCCGACAAGTTTGAAAGCGGTGCCAAGGGTATCGGCGGTTTGGCCGGCATCGTTGCGGGTGCGTACGGAATCTTTGATGGGGTTCAGTCGATTCGCAAGGGCGACCTCGTCAGTGGTGGTATCAGCATCACGTCAGGCGCACTGGCGTCGTTGGCGGGCCTGGCATCAGCGATCGAGGGCGGCGCAGGCCTTTTAGGTCATCTGGCAGTCAGGGCGGCGATGGCCCCGCTGGCTGGAGTCCTAGGCACCGTGGCTGCGGGCGTCGGCGCGGTTGCGCTCTTGCTTCCGGGCCTTATTGCGGAGGGCAAGCGACAGACGCAGCAGGACCACTTCGGCGACCTGCTCGGCGACTATCTGACACAGTACGAAATCGATGGCGTGGAGGGCGGTGATATCTACGACGTTCCCGACGAGGATTGGCCGCAAACTGACTGAGGCCTGTCCCAAGCTTGCCAGATGTGCTCTTGCCCTCCACCGGAATCCGTACCCGGATGGAGGAGGTCGATCAATCCCTGCTCGTTCAGCTTAATGTGCAGCCCCTGCCGTCGATGGGCGCGAACTCTACCGAAATATCAGTGTTCAGGTGCGGTGGCGACGGTTTCATAATATCGTCGGTTTGTGACTTTATTACAGTTAAGTCACACGTTGTCATCCACCTCCGAGGTCAGTAAGCTGATTGCATGAACCAGCCAATCTCCCCCAGCGTCCGCGGCCCAGTCGACCATGACATCCGAGACCAAATTGTCGCGGCGGCCAACGAACATTTCAGTCAATACGGTTACGGCAAGACCACGGTGTCCGACCTGGCCAAGGCCATTGGGTTTTCCAAGGCGTACATCTACAAGTTTTTTGATTCCAAGCAGGCCATCGGCGAAGCCATCTGCAAAAATCGTCTGGCGCAAATCGTTGCCGCCGTGGAGGAGGCCATCAAGGTGGAAGGCCTCTCAGCCACGGAGCGCTTTAGACGCATGGTCAAAACACTGATGGTCACGGGCGCAGACCTGTTCTTCAACGACCGCAAGCTTTACGACATCGCCGCGTTCTCGGCCTCGGAGCGTTGGCCAAGCTCGCAGGTTTATAATGCCCAGATCAAAGACTTTGTTCTGCAGATCGTACGGGAGGGTCGAGAACTCGGTGAGTTCGAGCGCAGGACGCCACTGGACGAGACGGTAGACGCGATACATCTGGCGCTCCAGCCTTTCGTCAATCCCTTGCTGTTGCAGTACAACCTCGATCGCATCGAGGATGCCCCAACGCTCACCTCCAATCTCATCCTGCGTAGCCTCATGCCCTGAGCTTCGGCTGCGTGCCATGCCAATGTGGCGAAGCTTTGCCCCCTACGATTTCACTTCTTGAATGAAGGTATTCATTTATCTGGATTGTGACTATTTTTGCATATAGTCACTTGAATGACGATGGTGCATCAGTTCTCAACCACGTCACTTGGTTACGTCATCGAGTTGCCACAGGCTCGGCGTGGGAAGGCTGCCAGCCACCGCCCAGTGCCCTGAACGCCGCAACCGCTGCTCGTGCTGATTCGGTTCGTGCTTGCGCTCGAGCATCGCTAGCCTGCAGCAGTGTTTCGTCGGCTTGCAGGACGTCGATGAGGCTAGCGGTGCCTTTCTCATAGGCAATGAATGAAGATTGACGTGCCTGAGTCAGGGCCGTCTCTGCTGCGGTGAGGGTGGTCGCCTGGGCTTCGCGATTGACCAACGAGGAGAACGCGTTCTCGACATCCTCGCTGGCACGCAGCGCGGACTGGCGATAAGCGGCCAGGGCCTCGGCTTCCTGTCCCTTGGCTTGATCGATTTGCGCGTTGATACGGCCAAAGTCGAAGAGCCTCCAGCGCAGTCCCAATACCCCCGCCGACTGGCTGGCGCCACCGGTGAAAAGGTTGCCGGCGGATACGGCGGTGGCGCTACCGAGCAACGCGCTGAGGGAGAATTTTGGATAGTACTCAGCAACGGCCTCTGCGATGCGTGCATTGGAGGCCGCTAGACGGCGCTCGGCCACGATAAGATCGGGCCGGCGGCGCAGCAGATCGGCAGGGGTTCCCATCGCGGTTATCTGGGGTGCCAGAGGAATGCTCCGCGCCTTTGCCAGTTGTGTGCGATGCGTGCCGGGCGGCGTGCCGAGCATGATATCCAGTGCGTTCATCGCAGCATCCAGGCCAATTTGCAGAACCGGCACTGTCGCTTGGACCTGTGCCAAGGCGCCTTCGGTCTGGCGAACCTGATAACTGGCGGCGAGGCCCTTGCTGTAGAGCAGTTGGACCTTCTCCAGCAGTGCCTGCTGCGTTTTGACCTGTTGGTTGGCAATGCCCAAACGGGTCTGTAATCCGCGAACAGTGATGTAGATGTCGGCGGTCTGCGCAGCGACGGCCAGGCGGATGGCCGTGGCGCCCGCTGCGGATGCCTGGTATTCGGCCAGGGCGGCTTCGCGTGACCGTCGCAGGCTGCCAAACAAATCGACCTCCCAACTGGCCCCGAGGTTGAGTTCGTAAGCGCTTCCATACCGATCGTAGCCAGGCGTTGAATTCAGCACTTGGCCGAGCGGAGTTTCGACTGATTGATAGGCGCGCGCAGCCTGGCCACTGATATTGCCCGAGGGCAGCAGAGCGGCATTGGCCGCACCCAGGCCGGCTCGCGCCTGCGCGACGCGCGCCGAGGCCTGCGCCAGGTCCAGGTTCTGCTCAAGTGCCTTGGCGACGAATTCGGTCAGCGTTGGGTCATCAAAGCCTTCCCACCACGCTGCGAGGCTGGCCGGCATTGTCGCGGGCCGCTGTTCGACAGGCAGCTGACCGAGGAAACGGTCCGATAGCGCGGTGTCCGGACGGCGATAGTCCGGCCCCACCGCGCAGCCTGCCATCAAGCTGGCACTCAGTATCAGAGCAGCGGGGTGGAGTGGCGACATGGAAATTCCTGAAGTGGAGATTGATTTGTGACCATATTATATATTGGTCACTTTATGTCAATGCACGCCTCGTGGGTGGTGCTATCCGTGGGGATAATGTCTCAGTATGTGCTGGGAGAAGCTGCGATATAGACTCTGATCACAATGGTTGTGACCATTGACAGTATTGGTCACACGCCAGAGAATGTGACACCTGTTTCTATTTTTCAAGTAGGGAATCTATGCGCCGGCTTCGACCTGTCACCCTTGCCGCTTGCTTGTTGCCTCTCGTCCTGACGGCGTGTGGCGACTCTTCCACCGCCAAAGATCCGCGCACGCTCGCCCCTTTGGTGAGGGTCGCTGAGGTTCAGGATTCGTCCGGCCTCTGGCGTTCTTTCACCGGAGTCGTGGCGGCCCGCGTCCAGAGTGACCTGGGTTTCCGAGTGTCGGGCAAGGTACTTGAGCGTCTGGTCGACACCGGTCAGACCGTTAAGCGGGGTCAGCCGCTCATGCGTCTGGACCCCATCGACTTAGGCTTGCAAGCACGCGCCCAGCAAGAAGCGGTCACTGCCGCCAAAGCCCGAGCCAAACAGACCGCCGATGACGAGGCCCGTTATCGCGAACTGGTCGCCGCGGGTGCCATTTCCGCGTCCGGCTACGACCAGATCAAAGCCGCCGCCGATACCGCGAAGGCGCAACTCAGCGCCGCGCAAGCTCAGGCTGACGTGGCCCGGAATGCGTCGGGCTATGCTGTACTGCTGGCGGACGCCGATGGCGTTGTCATGGAGACACTCGTCGAACCCGGGCAGGTGGTCAGCCCTGGGCAGCCGGTGGTTCGGCTGGCACGGGCCGGTCAGCGCGAAGCCATTGTGCAATTGCCTGAGACATTGCGTCCGGCCATAGGGTCCACCGCGCAGGCGACGCTTTATGGCAACACCTCGGCTGTTGTCACTGCCAAGCTGAGGCTGCTGTCGGATTCGGCTGACCCTGTGACGCGCACCTTTGAAGCGCGGTATGTATTGGCGGGCGGGCTGGCCAATGCGCCGCTGGGTTCGACCGTCACCCTTCGGATCGCCGAAGACGCCGCGCAAGGGCCGGTCCTGCAAGTTCCGATCGCAGCCCTTTATGACCCGGGCAAGGGAACCGGTGTGTGGGTCATTGCTGGCGAACCGGCGAAAGTCAGCTGGCGACCTGTTCAGGTCCTGGGCTTGAGCGACGACGCTGCCCGAGTTGCAGGTGAGCTCAAGGTTGGCGAGCGCATTGTCGCCTTGGGCGCCCATCTACTGCGCGATGGGGAGGAAGTGCGGCTGAGCCAACAGGATGACGTGAAGGTTGCCGGGGGCCGTCAATGAGCCTCAATTTATCGGCACTCGCCGTTCGCGAGCGCTCCATTACCGTGTTCCTGATCTTCCTGATTGCCGTCGCGGGTACCTTGGCGTTCTTCCAGTTGGGGCGTGCCGAGGACCCGCCGTTTACGGTCAAGCAGTTGACCGTCATCACTGCCTGGCCAGGCGCAACCGCCCAGGAGATGCAGGACCAAGTCGCCGAGCCGCTGGAAAAGCGCCTGCAAGAACTGAAATGGTACGACCGCTCGGAAACCTACACCCGTCCAGGTCTGGCGTTCACCATGGTCTCACTGGTTGATCGCACGCCACCCTCGCAAGTGCAAGAGGAGTTCTATCAGGCACGCAAGAAACTAAACGATGAGGCCACCCGACTGCCGGCGGGTGTCATCGGGCCGTTGGTCAACGACGAGTATTCGGACGTTACCTTCGCGCTGTTCGCCCTGAAGGCCAAAGGCGAGCCGCAGCGCCTGCTGGTGCGAGATGCCGAAGTGTTGCGCCAGCGCCTGTTGCACGTCGCGGGCGTGAAGAAGGTCAACATCATCGGTGAGCAGCCCGAGCGAATCTTTGTGTCGTTCTCCCATGATCGACTCGCCACCTTGGGCGTCTCGCCCCAGGATATCTTCGCCGCGCTGAACAGCCAGAATCTGCTCACGCCTGCTGGCTCTATCGAAACCCAAGGGCCGCAAGTCGTCCTGCGGTTGGACGGCGCCTTCGATAAATTGGCGAACATTCGCGATACACCGCTTGCGATCCAGGGGCGCACGCTGAAGCTCTCGGACGTCGCGACAGTCGAGCGTGGATATGAAGATCCGGCCACTTTCCTGGTTCGCAATAACGGCGAAGAGGCGCTGCTGCTGGGGATCATCATGCGCGAGGGCTGGAACGGCCTCGACCTGGGCAAGGCGCTGGACGCCGAGACGACCAAGATCAATGAAGGCATGCCGTTGGGCATGACGCTGACCAAGGTCACCGATCAAGCCGTGAACATTGACTCGGCCGTCGGTGAGTTCATGGTCAAATTTTTTGTCGCGCTGCTGGTGGTCATGCTCGTTTGCTTTCTCAGCATGGGCTGGCGTGTAGGCGTTGTGGTCGCAGCCGCCGTACCGTTGACACTGGCGATCGTGTTTGTGGTGATGGCGGCCACCGGCAAGAACTTCGACCGGATCACCCTGGGTTCGCTGATCCTGGCGCTCGGGCTGTTGGTGGACGACGCGATCATCGCGATCGAAATGATGGTGGTGAAAATGGAGGAGGGCTACGACCGGATCAAAGCGTCCGCGTATGCCTGGAGCCACACCGCTGCGCCGATGCTGTCCGGTACGCTGGTGACGGCGATTGGCTTCATGCCCAACGGCTTTGCGCAATCGACCGCCGGCGAGTACACCAGCAACATGTTCTGGATCGTGGGCATCGCCCTGATCGCCTCCTGGGTCGTCGCGGTGGCTTTTACCCCTTACCTTGGGGTGAAGCTCTTGCCGGACATCAAGCCGGTCGAGGGCGGCCACGCGGCGATCTACAACACGCGTCATTACAATCGTTTTCGCCAGGTCCTGACTCGCGTCATCGTGCGCAAATGGTGGGTGGCCGGCACTGTGGTCGCGACATTTGTCGTGGCGATTCTCGGCATGGGTCTGGTCAAGAAGCAATTCTTCCCGACCTCAGACCGTCCCGAGGTGATGGTCGAGGTGCAGATGCCCTATGGAACCTCCATCGAGCAGACCAGCGCCGCCACGGCCAAGGTCGAGGCCTGGTTGCAAAAGCAGGATGAGGCGAAAATCATCACCGCCTATATCGGTCAAGGTGCGCCGCGCTTCTACCTGGCGATGGCGCCGGAGCTCCCTGACCCATCCTTCGCCAAGATTGTGGTGCTGACGAGCAGCCAGGAGGCCCGTGAAACCCTCAAGTTCCGTCTTCGCGAAGCGGTCGCCGAAGGGCTCGCCCCGCAAGCGCGGGTGCGGGTGACTCAACTGGTGTTTGGTCCGTATTCGCCATTCCCCGTGGCCTACCGGGTCATGGGCCCTGATCCGTCAACGTTGCGCGAGATCGCCGGCCGGGTACAGGACGTCATGCAGGCGAGCCCGATGATGCGGACCGTCAATACCGACTGGGGACCACTGACGCCGACGCTCCATTTCAGCCTGGATCAAGATCGCTTGCAGGCGGTGGGTCTGACCTCGAATGCCGTCGCCCAGCAGTTGCAGTTCCTGCTCACGGGGGTGCCGATTACGGCGGTTCGCGAGGACATCCGTTCGGTGCAAGTTGTCGGTCGCGCCGCGGGTGATATTCGACTCGATCCCGCCAAGATAGAAGGTTTTACCCTGGTGGGCGCGGCGGGACAGCGTATCCCGCTGTCCCAGGTTGGCGAGGTGGATGTGCGCATGGAGGACCCGATCCTGCGGCGGCGTGATCGCACACCGACCATTACCGTACGCGGCGACATTGCCGAAGGCTTGCAGCCACCGGACGTATCGAGCGCAATCATCAAACAACTGCAGCCGCTCATGGACACCCTTCCTGACGGGTACCGGATCGAGCAGGCGGGAGCCATCGAGGAGTCGGGCAAGGCCGGCCAGGCGATCATTCCGCTGCTGCCGATCATGATTGCCTTGACGTTGCTGATCATCATCCTCCAGGTACGCTCGGTCTCGGCGATGGTCATGGTGTTCTTCACCGCGCCGCTGGGATTGATTGGCGTGGTGCCGACCTTGCTGATCTTCCAGCAGCCGTTTGGTATCAACGCCCTGGTCGGCCTGATCGCACTGTCGGGCATTTTGATGCGCAATACGCTGATTTTGATTGGTCAAATCCACCACAACGCGCAAGAAGGGCTGGACCCGTTCCACGCGGTGATCGAGGCCACCGTGCAACGGGCCCGGCCGGTGCTGCTGACGGCGCTGGCGGCCATCCTGGCATTCATCCCCCTGACGCATTCCGTCTTCTGGGGGACGCTGGCCTACACGCTGATCGGAGGGACCTTCGTCGGCACCATCATGACGCTGGTGTTTCTGCCGGCGATGTATTCCATCTGGTTCAAGATCCATCCTGACAAACAGGTCCAAACTGAAACAGTGAGGCTGGCGTAAGCCAGCAAACGCCTGCTGTTGTCAGTGGATGTCGACTGAGAAATGAAGAGGTTTTTATGATGACTGCCGAAGGTCAAAAGCGAATCGTCGTCACAGGCATGGGCATTGTCAGCCCCTTGGGTTGTGCAGTGGAAGAAGTCTGGCAGAGGTTGCTGGCAGGACGTTCCGGTATTCGTAACCTGTCTGGCGATATCACCGAAGGTACCGGCGTTGCGGTGGGCGGTCAGGTGCCGTCTCTGCAAGAGGATGCCGTTGCGGGGTATGACCCCGAGCGCTTTATCTCGGTCAAGGATCGCAAGAAGATGGACCGTTTCATCGAGTTCGCCCTGGTCGCTGCCGATGAAGCCCTGGCGCAGGCAGGCTGGCATCCGACGCAAGCCTCAGACCAGGAACGCACTGCGACGATCATTTCATCGGGCGTCGGTGGCTTTGGCGCAATCGCCGACGCTGTACGCACTACCGATGCACGTGGGCCGCGCCGCTTGTCGCCATTCACCGCGCCGGCCTTTCTTGCCAACATGGCGGCCGGACACGTTTCCATCCGGCATGCGCTCAAGGGGCCTCTCGGTGCGCCTGTAACGGCTTGTGCCGCTGGGGTGCAAGCCATTGGCGATGCGGCGAGGCTCATCAGAAGCGGTGAGGCGGATATCGCCATATGTGGCGGTACCGAAGCGGCGATAGACCGTGTGATCCTGGGCTGTTTTGCCGCCGCTCGCGCGCTGTCCACGGGCTTTGCCGAACGCCCTCAGGAGGCCTCGCGTCCCTTTGATCGTGACCGCGACGGTTTCGTCATGGCCGAAGGGGCCGGGCTGTTGGTGATCGAGTCGCTGGAACATGCCTTGGCTCGAGGTGCCAAGCCCCTGGCCGAACTGGTCGGCTATGGCACCAGCGCCGATGCCTATCACCTGACCGCAGGCCCGGAAGACGGCAGCGGCGCACGGCGTGCCATGCAGCAGGCTCTGCGCCAGGCGGGGGTCAGCCCCACCGACGTGCAGCATATCAATGCCCACGCGACCTCCACACAGGTGGGCGACAACGGGGAGTTGGCCGCGATTCGCTCGGTGTTCGGAGCGGGCGCCGGCGTGGCGATTACCTCGACCAAGTCCGCCACCGGGCACCTTCTGGGGGCGGCGGGGGGCATTGAAGCGATCTTCACAGTGCTCGCGCTGCGTGATCAGGTCGTACCGCCGACACTGAACCTGCTGCATCCCGACGAGGCCGCAGAGGGGCTCGATCTGGTCGCCCTGAATGCTCGGAAAATGCCGATTACCCACGCGCTTTCCAATGGGTTCGGGTTCGGTGGCGTCAATGCCAGCGTGCTGTTCCGCCGCTGGGAGGCTAAGCACTGAGTATCCAGTCACTGAGAAACACCCGGCCAATAAAGAGCCGGGCTTCTCTGTCACTTGCGATAGAGCACCATCCCAGCGTGGTAGAGGACGCCGTCGCGAAACGTTCCATCGGCAGTGAAGCCCGTGTCGTCCCAGTAGCGGATGTAATCGCCTTCCACCTCGTAACGCCCCTGATAAGCACTTTCGCGATTTCCGCGAGCCTCGTCGTAGCGCCCATTTGGCAACAGCTCATGGCGAATATTCCCATCAGCGGTGATC
Organism: Pseudomonas halotolerans; assembly: GCF_039581215.1. NCBI lineage: Bacteria > Pseudomonadati > Pseudomonadota > Gammaproteobacteria > Pseudomonadales > Pseudomonadaceae > Pseudomonas > Pseudomonas halotolerans. The sequence continues at coordinate 74,752 of NZ_JBCNTJ010000012.1, read as the reverse complement.
CACATGCCGGTGTAGGGGTGACTGGCGGTAGTCGGTTGAGTACGTTGCATGTTCCATTCTCCTTCTGCGGTTCGATCAGATGAGGCGACTAATTGCGGTGCGGTCCGAACCACCCTCGGCAATACAGAGCCTGGTGTGCGGTTCGAACCTTCCTTGGCCATCAGAAAGCCTGGGATGCGCTCAGCCCCATTTTCGGCAAATGACAGGCCTGCCGGTAAAAGGCTGGTGGCCGAGACGATAACGGCGCTCAAAGCGGTACCGATCAACGGTTTGCTAATGCTTTTCATGTGATGCCCCACATCTGAATAGCGAGTTCGGATGGCCCTGTCCGGGCCGTCTGGTGTCATCCGTTTCGTGAGTCCAGATTAGGGAGTGGCTCCGCTTGGCCGTTATGTCAAAAATGTCGCGGGTTTGCCTGATCCTGTATGGCGTGGCCGACACCGAACCGGCTGATCGATCCAGGGTTCGATCAGCCCGCGGTCACCGTCATGCCGCCATCGGCCATGACCACCGAGCCGACCATGAAGCTCGCACGGTCGGAGGCGAGGAAGGCGACGATTTCGGCAATTTCCTCTGGCTGCGCAGCGCGGCCGATGGGGGCCGCTTCGCCGTGCTTGGCTAGAAAGCCAGGGCCGTCGTCGACCACGTCATTGAGGATGTTGGTCACCACATCGCCGACGCCGATGGCATTGACGCGGATGCCATGCCCGATCACTTCGAGCGCCAGCGTGCGGGTCAACTGGGCCAGCGCGCCCTTGGACGCGGTGTAGGCAGCGATGGTTGGAAAGGCGAAGTAGGATGCGTAGGAGGCGATGTTGACGATTGCCCCGGACCCGTTGGGCATCATCGCCTTTACCGCTTCGCGGCAATGCATGAAGGCCGCAGTGGCGTTGACTGCCTGAATGCGCTCCCAGTCTTCGCGGGTCATGTCGATGACAAGCTTGTTGATGATGATCCCGGCGTTGTTAACCAGGATGTCCAGCCGGCCGAATTGCTCGACGGCCAGGCCGACCGCGCGTTCGGCGGCGCCGTCTTCGCTGATGTCCGCCACCAACGGCACCAGCCCGGGACGGGCGAGCGCTTCGACGGCGGGGTTCAGGTCTTCCGCAACGACCTTGGCACCACGCGCGTGCAGCAACAGTGCGATGGCTTTGCCGATGCCACTGGCCGCGCCGGTGACCAGCGCGACTTTGCCTGCGACTTCGTGGGCAATGTTGTAGGTGATATCAGTCATGATGCTCTCCTGCGTTGCGAGCCGAGGAGACATTCGCCGGCTCCGCGCCCGTAAGGCGCTGTCGTTATCGACGGCTTCACTGTCTCTCAACGTACCTGTTCGAGCTTTCGCAGGTTTGCCTGGACTGTTGGGGTTTTGCTCCAGCATGCGGGGGGCGGCACATCGTATGGGCTGGCCGAAGCTGCCACGACCTGTTCCGCGACCTTGCTCATGGTCGTCGTGGCGTTATCCTATTGGCACCAGCCCTCGTCAGAGCGCGTTGTCGATGGAGCATCCTGTGCGCCAACCCGATCCGCAAACCCTCGCAGCCAGCGATGCTCAACGCATTACGGGCGAATCGATGCTGCACTATTTGCCGGGAACGCCGCAGACATTGCCGCCGCGTCCGCAGATGCAGGACGTGGTGATGTTGCGATTCAGCCATCAGAGCATCGTCGAGCCTATCCTGGTGCCCGCCGTGGTCGAGCCTCTTCTGGTGTGGGTGCTGGCGGGCGCGGCCCGGGTTGAGGAGCGCGCCCTGGGGGGGCAATGGGTAGCGTCCGAGGTCAAGACCGGCGATTTCTTTCTCACCAACACTGGCGAGCCCTACGAGATGCGCTGGCAGACGCACGGCTGCGACGCTTTCGAGGTGATGCACCTGTATCTTGGCCTGCCGTTGATTGATCAAGCTGCGCGCGAGGTACTGGGCGAGCATGCCGACCCGGTCACCTTCCTCGATGTTTCCGGTGCCCGGGATGAGCGAATCAGTTTCCTGTTGGAGCAACTGCGCCAGGAACTCATCGACGAGCGCCAGCCCAGCCCCTTGTTTGCCCACAGCCTCGCTCAGGCGCTGGCCGTGCATTTGGTGCGGCGCTACCTTGATCCAAACCGCGGTGCCCGGCGCAGCAACGCGTTGCAGGCCTACAAACTGCGCCGTGTCATCGAGGCAATGACCGAGGGGCTTGCCGCCGATTTCAGCCTCGCCAATCTTGCGCGGGTTGCGCAACTGAGCGAGTACCACTTCAGCCGCATGTTTAAGCGCGCCACCGGGCTTTCGCCCTCGCAGTACTTCATCCGCCTGCGCATGAGCCGCGCCCGGCATCTGCTGTTGGAGAGCGACCGAAGTATCATCGATGTCGGATTGGAGGTCGGCTACTCGAGCCCCAGCCATTTTTCCCAGGTGTTTCGCCGCGAAGTGGGTGTCACGCCCAGCGCCTATCGCCGGGCGTGACGGCTGTTTCAGCGTTTCTGCGGTTGGCCGTGTTCGTTCGGATCGTGCACACGACGGGTCGAAAAAATAATTGCGTCAGGCTGTCGATTTCCACCACTGCCATTCGATTAGTCCGCAGAGCCACCACAAGGCCGGCTCAAGCCATCCACTCTCAGGAGATAAGCGCATGCGATTTATGGTGATCGTCAAAGCCAGTCCGGAATCGGAAGCCGGACAGATGCCCAGCGAAGAATTGCTGGCTGCCATGGGCGCCTACAATGAAGAACTGCTCAAGGCCGGGGTGATGCTTGCCGGCGAGGGCCTGCATCCGAGCGCCAGGGGCGTGCGCGTGCAGTTTTCCGGCAAGAACCGGACTGTCATCGAAGGGCCGTTTGCGCAAACCGGGGAATTGATCGCCGGCTTCTGGATTTTCCAGGTCCAGTCGCTGCAGGAAGCCATCGACTGGGTCAAGCGCTGCCCGAACCCGATGGTCAGCGACAGTGAAATCGAGATCCGCCAGATATTCGAAGCCGAGGATTTTGGCGAAACCTTGACCCCCGAGTTGCGCGAGCAGGAAGAGCGCTTGCGGGCGCAGTTGTCCAATCAATCGTGACGCCGACTACAGGAGATCCGAGCATGAGAATCATCCCTTACCTGACCTTCAACGGCCGCTGCAAGGAAGCCTTTGCGTTGTACCAGGACGTACTGGGTGGCGAGCTGTTTTCCATGTCGTTTGCCGAGGCGCCCGAGGACGTCGGCATGCCCAAGGACGCTGATCTGATCATGCACGCCTGCCTGACGGTCGGCGGTTTCAGTCTGATGGCTTCCGACTGCCCGCCAGGACAGCCGTTTCATAAGCCGCAAGGCGTATCGGTTTCCCTCAACGTCGACAGCGTGGAGGAGGCCGAGCGGCTGTTCAATGGCTTGAGTGCGGGGGGCAACGTGCAGATGCCCTTGGCGAAGACCTTTTGGGCGGAACGCTTTGCCATGTTCGAAGACCGTTTCGGGATCGCCTGGATGGTCAATTGTGAGGGGGGGAAATAAGCCAAAGCTGAACGCCACATCGATCATGCAACACGACCGCCGAGTACTTCAGCAACCCAGTCGGCGATGTACTGACCGGCATTGATGCTGTTATCGAAGCTTGAGTGCTGGACGCCGCCTTCACGTGCAGTGAATATTTTCAGCTCGCGTTTAGGGCTATTGACCCACTGCTCGTAGGTGCGGTGCGCCCACGGAGCACAATCTTCTTGCTTGGGCCGGGGAGATAAATCCCGTGAAGTGGCCATGTGAATGCAATGGCGTCGAACAATCGACGCCATTGCACGAGATTCAGCGCTCACCCAATTGCCTCATTGCACCTGCAGCTTGCGCAACTCACCCCCCTCTTGCTTCAAGCGCTCCAGATACGAGGTGGCGTCCAGCAGTTGATAAGGAAAGTAGAGACCTGGCGGTGTGGGTGGTTGGCCGTCCAGCCCGAGCAGCCGTTCAAGGACCATGGAGACGCTGAGGCCGGTCAGTGATGCAGCGCCAGCCGGGTGGACGACGGCATGACGTGTGCGCAGCGGTTCGCCCTTCAGGTCCTCGCCCATGAGCTCGATGATGATCTCGGTTGACATTGGCTTGCCCTGGCGCCGGGTCGAACTCACCCCGATGGCCATGTTGAACTGGACATTGGGTGCACCCGTTGCGGCCGCCAGGCCGACGACGTCAATGGACGAGAAGCCGGAAGCTTTGATTGGCGTGCCATCCAGCGCGCGGAAGCTGGCCTTGGAATCCTCGCCTTCGCGCCAGACGAACACACCCTCGCGCCGTGTCAGCGCGGCGGGGAGCATTCTGTTCAGGTGTTCGAAGTCGGTGGCGACGGTAGGACCTCCGGTGTCCTGTTCATCGACCAACGCGTTGATGTTGATATCATCGATCCGGCCGTATGCCTGGGCAATGTCCAGCGTCGTTACAGTCGTCGCGCCGACCATCCATTCATAACCCAGGACGATGGCCGAGGCCCCCGGAGAATGCATGAAGGTCGCGATTTCCGGCGCAATCTCGAAGACCCCAGAAGAGATGCTCAAGTGCGGTACACGGTGTTTTTGAGCGTAGCGTAGCCCGGCAAGGGCATGGTCCATGTAGAAGACCACCACACCGCTGACCGAACGATTTCCAAGGCCCAGGTCAGTTGCCGTGGGATCGATCACCACGCCCTGCGCACCGCCGATTTGCTCGGCGGCACGCTGAGCCTTGCCGAGGTCGCGTCCGCCGATCAATAGCGGCACGTCGGGATGGGCAGCGCGCAGCGCCCGGGCTGTGTGGTGGCCGATTGAGCCAGATCCGCCCATTAAAAGGATAGGATTGAGTGACATCGTTGGTTCTCCTTCTTTTTTGGGATTAACCTACTATTGGTAGGTACACTAGCACGACTTCACGACCTTCAACCTACCATTGGTAGGTTTTATTATCCGGAACGACAAAGTGCAAAAAGACGCTGTCCCTCATTCAGCCGTGCGCCGGCTTTCAAAAGCCGAACGGCGACGACAATTGCTGGATACAGCGTTACTGATCGTGCGCGAGGAAAACGCCGATCGGCTGACGTTGGGTCATTTGGCGGTTCGTGCCGGGGTATCCAAACCGGTTGTCTACGATCATTTCGGCACCCGGTCGGGCCTGTTGATCGAACTCTACAAGTGGATCGATACCGAGCGAGTCAATGCTTTCCGCGATGCGATGACCACGGCTGTGCGGAGTGTGGAGGAGACGGCCCAGGTCCTGGCCAGTGCCTACATCCAATGTGCGGCAGACAACACCGACGAGTTCCATGCGGTGGGCGCGGCCCTGGCAGGCAGCGACGAGAAGGCGGCGGTTTTCCAGGAGCTCCTGGATAATTGCGTGCAAATGTTCGTGGCTGTGCTCGAGCCTCACGCGACCTGCTCAGGGGAGGCGCTCGAGCGATCCTGTACTGGCCTGGTCGGCGCGGGGGAAGCGCTTGCGGGCGCGTTGGTACGGGGGCGTTATGGTGTGGATGAGGTCACTGAAGCGTTCGCATCGCTGATCCGGGGCGCGCTACAGGACGCACCCACTGAGGCGGGTGCGCGATGAGGGGACAGGGCGAGATATTGGCTGTTAGTCCAGCACGCCCAAGAGAGTAACGCCCGGCGGTGATGTCCGGGCCCCTTGGAGATAACTTGATCCGTCAGTGGGAATGCCGCGGCTCACCACTACGAGCGATCACGCGCAGATGCAAGGTGGCAGGCTCCAGGCACCCCCCCGTGGAAAGCTGTCCTACCAGTTGCCGATACAGCTCCTGCCAAGGCGTTTGCGACGGCGGAATGTTGGGGGTCCATTCAAGCCGGCGCCGGGTCATCTCGGCCTCGTCGATCAGCAGGTTCACGGTTCGTGTGTTCAGATCCACTTTCAGGCGGTCGTTGGTTTTCAACAAGGCCAGACCGCCTCCCACCGCCGCCTCAGGGGACATGTTGAGGATTGACGGGCTCGCCGATGTGCCGCTCTGGCGACCGTCGCCGAGGCAGGGCAGGGAGTCGATGCCTTGTTTGATCAGCGCGGCCGGCGGGGCCATGTTCACCACTTCGGCACTGCCGGGGTAGCCCACGGTGCCCACGCCGCGGATGACCAGGATGCAGCGCTCGTCGATGTCCAGCGCCGGGTCGTCGATCCGGGCGTGGTAGTCCTCCGGTCCTTCAAACACGATGGCGCGGGCTTCGAAGCTGTCCTCGGCACCGGGTTCGGACAGGTAGGTCTTGCGGAACGCTTCACCCACCACCGACATCTTCATGATTGCACTGTCGAAGAAATTGCCGCTGAGCACGATGAACCCGGCACGGTGTTTGAGCGGGGTGTCGAAGGGATAAATTACATCGGCGTTACTGGTCAGGCTGCTGCGCACGATGTCGCCGATGGTCTTGCCGCTGACCGTGGCGCAGTCTTCGTGCAGACGCCCGGCTTTTTGCAGTTCATGCATGACCGCTGGGACGCCGCCGGCCCGGTGGAAGCCTTCACCCAGGTACTTGCCCGCCGGCATGCAATTGACCAGCAATGGCACGTCCTCGCCGATCCGTTGCCAATCGTCCAGGCTCAGTTCGACGCCCATGTGCCGCGCGATGGCGATTAGATGCGGTGGACAGTTGCTCGAAGCTCCCAGTGCCGAGGCGACGGCAATGGCGTTCTCGAAGGCCTCACGGGTCATGATCTGTGAGGGGCGTACGTCCTGCAGTACCAGCTCGCAGATGCGTTTGCCGGTGGCATAGGCCATTTGCCCGCGCTCGCGATAGGGCGCCGGAATGCTCGCACAACCGGGCAGCGACATACCCAGGGCTTCGGCCAAGGCATTCATCGACAGGGCAGTGCCCATGGTGTTGCAGTGACCCACCGACGGCGATGCGGCGGTGGTCATTTCCATGAAACCTTCATAATCGATGTCCCCGGCGGCCATCAGGTTGCGCGCATGCCAGAGCACGGTGCCGGAGCCGATCAACTCGCCTTTGTGGTGACCGTCGAGCATCGGGCCGCCGGACAGGACAATGGCCGGCAGGTCGGTGGTTGCCGCGGCCATCAGGCAGGCTGGGGTGGTCTTGTCGCAACCAGTGGTGAGCACCACGCCGTCCAATGGGTAGCCGTGGAGGATCTCCACCAGCCCCAGGTAGGCCAGGTTCCGGTCCAGCGCCGCAGTGGGACGGCGCGACTGCTCGGCGATCGGATGCACCGGGAACTCCATGGGAATGCCGCCGGCATCACGGATACCGGCTTTGACCCGTTGCGCCAGCTCCAGGTGATGACGGTTGCAGGGCGTCAGGTCGCTGCCGGTCTGGGCGATGCCGATGATCGGGCGTCCCGATTGCAGCTCTTGGCGGGTCATCCCGTAGTTCATGTAGCGTTCGACATACAGGGCGGTCATGTCGGCGTGGGCAGGGTCATTGAACCATTGCTCGCTGCGCAGTCGGCGTTTTGGCGTGTCGGTCATGATTCATTTCTCTCTTGTCATTAGGCGAATCGGCAAGCGGTTCTGCGTCAGCGGGCGAGCAACCCCCGGGAGGCGAGATTGCGCAGCAGAGCGCTCACGCCAAAGGTCCAGGGAGTGGCGTCAGAGCTGTGGGTCACCTGGTTATGGAGGCTGCCAAGCAACGGGCTGCTGATACTGACCCGGTCACCCAGTTTGTGGGTAAACCCGCCGCCGACCTGATCACGGTCTTCTGTGGGGGCGAACAGGGTCCCGAGAAACAGCAGAAAACCGTCCGGGTATTGGTGATTGGCGTTGAGCGTCTGGCCCGCCAGGTCCTGCGGGTCGCGGCTGATCTGGCTCATGGAGCTCGATCCCTGCATGCGGTAACCGTCTTCGCCTTGTACCTGCAGATCGACCACGCAGGCCCGCACATCATCCAGGCTGAAGTGCTCGTCGAACAGGCGAATGAACGGCCCAATGGCGCAGGACGCATTGTTGTCCTTGGCCTTGCTCAGCAACAGCGCGCTACGGCCTTCGAAGTCCCGCAGATTGACATCGTTGCCCAAAGTGGCGCCGTGGATCTGACCACGGCTGTTCACCGCCAGCACCACTTCCGGTTCCGGATTGTTCCATTGGGAGCCGGGATGAATGCCGATGCGGCTGCCGCTGCCGACGGCGGCGAGAACCGGTGCCTTGGTGAAGATCTCCGCATCCGGGCCGATGCCGACTTCCAGATACTGCGACCACATGCCCTGTTCGATGAGCAAGGCTTTCAGGCGCATGGCCTGCTCAGAGCCGGGCACGATCGAACGCAAGTTGTCGCCGATAACGCTTTGCACGGTGGCGCGTACGGCTTGGGCTTTCGCTGAGTCGCCGCCAGCCTGTTCCTCGATCACCCGCTCGATCATGCTGGCGGCGAAGGTCACGCCGGCGGCCTTGATGACTTGCAAATCCACGGGCGGCAACAGCGACGGTTTGGACGGGTCGGCGTCAGGGCCTGTGTTGGCCAGCAGGGCTTCGACACTGGCGATGAAGGTGCCAGGTGTCTGCCTCACGGCGGCCAGTGGCGATTCGATTTCCAGTAAGTCACTCAACGTCGCAAAATGATCCGACAGGTCGAACACGCCGTCGCTGCGCAGCACGATTGGCGAAGGCCCGGCGATCCGGCCCGGCACCCAGGCGCGGCCAATCAGGGTACCGGCCACCCCATCGACCGGCAGGGTGTTCTCGGGAGTAAGCAATGGCGACATGGAGAGGCTTCCTGATTTTTGTAGTGCTTTCACGCTAGGGTGGGCGGTCGATAAACTCCAATGAGATATATTCAGTATTCGATAACGCCAGGTTATTGCTGATCAGAGAGGAATGCCCATGTCAGATCTGTCGTTTTCCAGCTTCTGCGGCTGGCTCAAATTTCGGCATCTGCTGCTGATCGATACCTTGGGACGCACCCGCAATATGCATGTGGCGGCGCAGCAGATGAACCTCAGCCAGCCGGCCGTCAGCAAGATGCTCAAGGAAATCGAAAGCCTGCTCGGCTTTACGTTGTTCGAGCGGCTGCCGCGAAGCATGACGCCCACGGCGTTGGGCGAGCATGTATTGCGTTATGCGCAAATCGCTTTGAATGACGCGCGTGCGTTCGTCGAGCAAATCAGCAGCCTGCGCGAGGGCGGTCACGGTTATCTCAAAGTCGGCGGTATTTTCGCCGCCGCGGCGGTGGCCCTGCCCGAGGCGATCCTGCAAATCAAACAGCGTTGGCCGTTGTTGTCGATTGAAGTCGTGGAGCAGACCAGTAATCACCTGATGGAGATGCTCGAGGAGAAGAAGCTCGATCTGGCGGTGGCCCGTTTTACCGATCAAAGCCAGCAGCAGCGCTATGACTTCCAGCCCCTGGCGCCGGAACCGTTCTGTATTGTGGTCAACAGTCGTCATCCGCTGGCAAACGCCGGGCCCACCTCCTTGCAGCAACTGGTGGACTTGCCGTGGATTCTCTATCCGGTCGGTACGCCCATTCGTGCTCGCATGGAACTGGCCTTTGCCGAGGCTGGGGTGGGGATGCCACGCAACACCATCGATACCATTTCCATGCAGACTTTCCTCCAGGTCCTGCAACGTGGGCCGATGATCGGGATGCTGCCGGACGCCATGGTTCATCCGCTGCTTGAAAGCGGCCAGTTGAAAACCCTCGACACCCCGTTGCACCTGGTGCCGCAAGACTACGGCATCCTCACGCGCAAGGATGAGCAACTGGTGGGGGCGGCCCTGGAGTTTGCGGAAATCCTCAAGGAAAACGCACGCCGCAATGAGCCATCCAATCCAGCTGTTTGATAACCCGAAGTTATCAGTTAATCCAAAAATGCCATTGGGAAAGAATCAGATCACGCCAGTAGAGTGACCCACTCAATAAAAACAATCAGGCATGCCCACATGCCCAGGGGTGACCTCATGCAAACCGTCTCCGAGCATTTACCCGCGCAGTCGCAAGCCAGTGAACTTGATTTTGAAGACCGAACCTATCGCAAAGTCATCTGGCGCATCCTGCCAGTTCTGCTGCTGTGTTACATGGCGGCGTACCTGGATCGGGTGAACATCGGGTTCGCCAAGCTCGACATGCTCAACGAGCTGCAATTCAGCAACACCGTGTATGCCTTGGGCGCCAGTATGTTTTTCTGGGGCTATTTCCTCTTCGAAGTCCCCAGCAACCTGTTGCTGCATCGCTTTGGCGCACGGTTCTGGATCGCCCGTATCATGCTCAGTTGGGCGGTGATCTCCATGGCCGTGGCCTACACCGTGCCGCTGGCGGCCTTCTTCCATCTCGAATCGAGCACGATGTTCTACGTGCTGCGTTTCCTGTTGGGCATCTGCGAAGCGGGCTTTTTCCCTGGCGTGATTCTCTACCTCAATTACTGGTTTCCGACCCATCGGCAGAGCCGCGTGATGTCCGGGTTCCTGCTGGCGTTGCCGGTCAGCCTGACCTTGGGCGGCATCCTCTCCGGCTGGCTGATGAACAGCATGCAAGGGGTGCAAGGTCTGTCCGGCTGGCAATGGATGCTGCTCATTGAAGGCATCCCTTCGATCATCATGGCGTTTGTGGTGATCGTCTGCCTGGCCGACAACATCGATAAAGCCAAATGGCTGTCCGCAGCGGAAAAAACCCTGCTCAAGGCCAATCTGCAAACCGACAACCAGGGCAAGGCCACACGGCTGAGCGAAGTGTTTTTCAACCCTCGGGTGTGGTTGCTGGTGCTGATTCTGCTGACCTTCAATACCGGCTTCTACGGCCTGGCGTTCTGGATGCCCTCGATCATCAAGAGCACGGGGATCACCAACAGCCTGCACATTGGTTTGCTCACCGCCATTCCTTACTCGGTGGCTATCGTGGCGATGCTGCTCAACGCCCGCCACTCCAATCGCACCGGGGAGCGGCGCCTGCACGCGGCCATTCCGGCCTTCATCGGTGGCGTCGGTCTGATTCTCAGCGCCTTCTTCGCTGACAACCTGGTGTTGTCCGTGCTCTTCCTGAGCGTCTCCGCTTCGGGGATTCTCAGCCTGATGCCGATTTTCTGGACCCTGCCTGGCACGGTGCTGTCGGGGGTCGCCGCGGCGGCCGGTATCGGCATGATCAATGCCATCGGTAACCTGTCGGGTTTCACCGGTTCGATGATCACCGCCGTAGCGGAAACCCTCACGGGCAACATCAACAACGGCACCTATGTGCTGGCCTTGTGTCTGCTGGTCAGTGGTGGGCTGATCCTGGCCATTCCCGCGTCGATGCTCGGCAGGACGCCGAAAGACGCATCCATGGCGGCGAAGCTGGAAACCGCATGAGCATGCAGCACAAACGGGTACTGGTCACGGCGGCGGGGCAGGGTATCCGGCCCCCGTGGACCGTGGTTGCTCACCCACGATGAAGTCGGTGATCCCCATGACCTGGATTTTGGCAGGAGTAGGCACGCAGCGATTCCCCAACAGACGGCCAGCAGGAAGGAACCCGGCAGCGAGGCAAGCTGTCTCGTTGTAGGGGAGTATCCTCAATGTCTGATGCGCTCTCGAGCATCATGGATGTCAGTTATGTTGGGGCTGTGCTCTCGCCGAGGCCGATGTGGATCAAAACCGTCGTAACGACCTTTCCCTGGATGGTGTGAATTTTTTCCTCGCCGATGTGCGCGACGGGCTGGGCCCATACCTGGCGATCTATTTGCTGGCGGTGCACCGTTGGGAGCCGGCCAGCATTGGTGTGGTAATGACGGTGGCGGCGATCTTCGGGCTCGTTGCCCAGGCGCCCGCAGGCGCATTGATCGACCGGGTTCGCAGCAAGCGCACCGTGGTGGCCGCTGCGGCGTTGCTGGTAACGCTGGCTTGCCTGGTGCTGCCATTCACCTCTTCGTTCGGCCTGGTGGCATTGACCCAGGCGGTCAGCGCCGTGGCGGCTTCGGTATTCGCCCCGGCCATTGCCGCGATCTCCCTGGGTATCACCGGTGCAAGGGCTTTTACTCGACGCACCGGGCGCAACGAGACCTTCAATCATGCAGGTAACGCCTGTGCCGCGTTGCTGGCCGGCGGGTTCGCCTGGTTGTTCGGGCCTATCGCGGTGTTCTATCTGATGGCGGCGATGGCCTTGGCCAGCATCGTGGCGGTCAGTTGCGTGTCGGCCGAGGCCATCGACCATGACGTGGCAAGGGGGCTCCAGGCCGGTCAGTTGACCCAGGGGCCGATGCCCTCGACGTTGCGCGTGCTGCTGGATAACCGCACGCTATTGCTGTTCGCCATGTGCTGCGGGTTGTTCCACCTGGCGAACGCGGCAATGCTGCCCTTGGTCAGCCAGAAACTCGCCCTGGCCAATGCGCACTTGGCCACGCCGCTGACCTCGGCCTGTATCGTCGCGGCTCAATTAGTGATGGTGCCTATGGCCTGGCTGGTCGGTGTCAAGGCCGATGCCTGGGGACGCAAACCGCTGCTTCTGGCGGGCTTTTTGATCCTGCCGATTCGAGGCGTACTGTACGTGCTCTCGGACGACCCTTACTGGCTGGTGGCCGTGCAACTGCTGGACGGTATCGGCGCCGGGCTATTTGGCGCGCTGTTCCCCTTGGTGGTCAAGGACCTGACCCAGGGCACTGGGCACTTCAATGTCAGCCTCGGTGTGCTGTCGACCGTGTTCGGGCTCGGTGCCGCGTTGAGCAACAGCCTGGCCGGTTTCGTGGTGCAAGGGGCGGGCTACAGCGCTGCGTTCCTGACGCTGGCGGCGATTGCGACATTGGCATTTGGACTGCTGCTGGTCATGCCAGAGACCTTCATGCCTGAGCGTGCTCCTCAGCCCAGCTCCGTTCCCGTACCGGAGAGTGGCGTCGCCTGAATTCATAAATCGCTTATTGGCGGCGCGTTTGCGCATCACGGCGCCATTGCGGTTCCGCTCATTGGGGCGCCAGGCGGTGTGAAACGCCAGTAACCTGCATCACGCGCAGAAAATGCTCCGTGTCGAATGATCCGGAGCATTTTCGTCTTCCACATCCTTACGGTGTTACCTGGCTACCGCCTTGCACATGAATGGGCAGGGCGTGAGCCGTTTGGTAGCACTTTTGTGCGCTTTTCGTCCGTTTCCACCGACGGCCCGAAACCGGGTTCGTCGAGGATGCCTCCTGAATCAATCGCTTGCGCTTTGTCGGGTGCTGTTGGCACGCATCCTGCTATTTTGAATTTATGGATAATTGGATACAAAAATTCAAAAGGTGCCACCATGCAATTCGTTCCGACTTTTGCTGAACGCCCGCCGATGACGGCCGAGGAGGAGGCTTACAACTTCCTGCTGGACGCCATTTGCGGCGGACGATTGCGCAAGGGGGACCGGCTGATCGCCGAGGACATCGCCAGCGAGATCGGTATGAGCCGGATGCCCGTGCGCGAGGCGTTTCGTCGCTTGGACGCCCAAGGCCTGGTGACTCTCAGGCCCAATCGCGGGGCCATTGTCAGTGGTCTGGATATCGATGAACTGCACGAAGTCTTCGAGATGCGCAGCGTCCTCGAAGGGCTGGCGATCCGTGTCGCGGTCGCCAGGATAGGCGAGCGCCAATTGGCTGCCTTGGAGCGTCTGCTGGACGAGATGGACGATTACCGCGAGGAAAGCGCCGAGTGGGTCAGCCGGCATCGCGCCTTTCATGAATACCTGTGCAGCCTCAGCGGTCGTCCCCGGTTGCTGAAGCAGATCAGTGCCCTCTATTCCCTGATCGAGGCGCCCATGCGCCTATGGCTTGAGCACGTGGAAAAACCCCTGAGTGCGCGCCAGGAACATGCGGTGATCCTCGAGGCGATTCGTACTGGCGACGCCGATAAGGCCGAGGCCGTGGTGCGCGCGCACATCGAAGGCACCGTTCCTGAGTTGATCCAGTTTCTGCAATCGAAAAATTAACCAGAGCGGGCCCCGAGCCTGCCGTTGTTTTGACTTTGAGTACTGCCCGTTACTAACTGAACTGGAGTGTCTGGTCATGCATAAGCCTCGCCTGTTGGTTGCCGCCCTATCCTTGGGATTCTGTGCTCAGTGGGCGGTTGCCGCGCCCGTTGTTCCGGAGCGCTTGCTCAAGGTCGAAAAACTCGTCTATTGCTCAGGCATGGATTCGCCACCCCTGGTGTCCTTCGATGAAGCGCAGAAACCCAGGGGCTTGACCGTTGACCTGGGCCTGGAAATCGCCGAGCGCCTGGGCGGCAAGAAAGTCGAGTGGCGGGTGATTCCCTTTTCCGGACTGCTCCCGGCGTTGCTCGCCAAGCAGTGCGACATGATCGTCGACCAGTTGTTCGACAAACCCGAGCGCCGCGAGGTGATCGACATCGTCAACTACATGTATTCCAGCCAGGCGGTGGTCGTGCCCAAGGGCAATCCGAAGGGCCTCAAGACGCTGCCGGACCTCTCCGGACACAAGGTCGCGGTGCTCAACGGTTCCACCATCAAGACCCTGCTCGACGCCGAGAACGAAACCCTGGCCAAGGCCGGCAAGCCGGCGATGAAGCTGGTGGTCTACAACACCGACACCGATGCTTTCCAGGCCTTGCGCATCAGCCAGGTCGACGCCTACGGCACCACGGTGGAAACCGCCGGTTATTACGCCGCCATGGCCCCCGATCTGTTCGAGGAAGGGGTGCCCGCCTTCAGCCGGATTCTCACCGGCCTCGGCATCCGCAAGGACGATGCGCAACTGACCGCCGCAGTGCAGCAGGTGATCAACGACATGCGCAGTGATGGCAGCTACAGCCAGCTACTGAGCAAATGGCATGTCGCCAGTGACACGCTTGATTGAGGTGAGCGTTGATGAATTTCAATTGGGATGTGTTTTGGCAGTACCTGTTACAGCCCAGTGATGTTTACCTCACCGGGCTCTGGCTGACCTGCGTGATCAGCGTGTTGGCGATGCTGCTGGGTTGCTTCCTGGGGCTGGCTGCAGCGTTGCTGCGGTTGTCGAGCAACCCGTTGCTGCATTTGCCGGTGCGTTTTTATGTGTGGCTGATGCGCGGCACGCCGCTGCTGGTGCAGATTGTCTTTCTCTATACAGCCCTGGCGGCAGGGGGGATTTTCCGCTTCGAAGACATCGATCTGTTCGGCCTGGTGATTCCCGGCAATATCCAGGCGGCGATCATTGCTCTGGGGCTCAACGAAGGTGCTTATATGGCCGAGATCATCCGGGCCGGCATCGGCGCGGTGGACAAGGGCCAGTACGAAGCCGGACGTTCCTTGGGCATGACATTCGCCAAGCTGATGCGCCGCATTGTCTTGCCCCAGGCGTTCCGGGTCATCGTCCCGCCACTGGGCAACGAGTTCAACGTGATGCTCAAGAACACCACGTTGGTCAGTGTGATCGGCGTACAGGAACTGTTGCTCAGTACCCAGATGGTCACGTCGGCGACGTTCCGGGTGTTCGAGTTGTACCTGGTGGTGGCGATCTATTTCCTCTTGCTGACCACTTTGTGGGGCTTTTTCCAACGTTGGCTGGAGGCTCGTTTCGGCCAATCGGACCGGCCCTCGTCACCGCCGCCGGCGTCGACGCGGATGTTCGGACGCAGCACCCTGAACCTGCTGAGGGCACGTTAACCATGGCGCACCAAAGTGAAGAGCTGATCATCGAGGCGCTGGATGTGCACAAGTCTTTTGGCAACCTGCAGATCCTCAAAGGTATTTCCCTGCAAGTGCGGCGCGGCGAAGTGGTGGTGCTGATCGGTGCCTCCGGCTCGGGCAAGACCACCTTTATCCGCTGCATCAATCTGCTGGAAGACATCCAGGGCGGGCGCATCCGCGTCAATGGCCGGGCCATGGGCTATCGCGAGCGGGCGGACGGCAGCCTGGTGCGTGATTCGGAGCGCAACATCGCCCGCCAGCGCCGGGACATCGGCATGGTGTTTCAGCGCTTCAACCTGTTCCCCCACATGACGGCCCTGGAGAACATCATCGAGGCGCCGATCCAGGTGCTCGGAATACCTCGCACCGCGGCGCTGGAACAGGCCCGCAACCTGCTGGAGCGGGTCGGCCTGGCGGACAAGGCCAACCACTACCCGTCGATGCTTTCTGGCGGGCAACAGCAACGGGTGGCGATTGCCCGTGCCCTGGCGATGAAACCCCAGGCCATGCTGTTCGACGAACCCACCAGCGCCCTCGACCCGGAAACCGTTGGCGAGGTGCTGCAAGTGATGAAAGCGCTGGCAGAGGAGGGCATGACCATGGTGGTGGTCACCCATGAAATGGGCTTTGCCCGGGAAGTGGCTGACCGTGTGGTGGTGTTGGACCAAGGTGAGCTCATCGAACAAGGCCCGCCGGAGCAGATCTTCAGTCACCCCACGCACCCTCGAACCCGGGCTTTTCTCAGTCGCGTGTTATGAACGTTCCAGGGGTGTTCGCCCTGAGCCCCGTCAATTGAGTTGAAGAGTCTTTGCCATGCTGAAATTTTCTGCTCACGAGTACCCTTATCCATCACAACGCCAGAGCGTTTTTGCCCGCCGGGGCATGGTCGCCGCTTCCCAGCCTTTGGCTGCCCAAGCGGGCATCGAGATCATGCAAAAGGGTGGCAATGCCATTGATGCCGCCATCGCCACCGCGGCGGCGCTGACGGTGGTCGAGCCCACGGGTTGCGGCATCGGTGGCGATGCTTTTGCCTTGGTCTGGTGCAAGGGCCAGTTACATGGCCTTAACGGCAACGGCCATGCACCGGCGTCCCTGAGCATCGAGGCAGTCAAGGCGGCGGGCCATGAACAGATGCCGCTCTATGGCTGGACGCCGGTGACCGTCCCGGGTTGCCCGTCGGCCTGGGCCGAGTTGTCGCAACGCTTCGGCAAGCTGCCCTTTGCCGTGTTGCTGCAGCCAGCGATCAGCCTGGCGCGGGACGGTTTTGCGCTGTCGCCGGTGGTTGCCCATCAATGGCAGATCGCTTTGAACGAATTCACGCCTCATCGTGATCAGGTCCTGGATGCCTGGTTCCAGACCTTTCTGATTGACGGTCGCGCGCCACGGGCCGGGGAGATTTTCCGCAACCCGGCCCAGGCCCGCACCCTTGAAGAGCTGGCCGCCACCCGCTGCGAAAGCCTGTATCGCGGCGCCTTGGCCGAACGCCTGGATGCCCACTCCCGGACCAGCGGCGGCTACCTTCGTGCCACGGACCTGCAGGACTATCGCGCCCAATGGGTGGCACCGATCCATGTCAACTATCGAGGGGTCGATGTCTGGGAAATCCCGCCGAGCGGCCAGGGCCTGGTGGCCTTGATGGCGCTGAAGATACTCGAAGGTTTCAGCTTCGATCACCGCGACAGCCAACAGACCTGGCATCGCCAGTTGGAAGCGATGAAGCTGGCCTACAGCGATGGCTTGCACTACATCACCGATCCGGCGCATATGCGTGTGGCGGTGGCTGATCTGCTCAGCGATGACTACAGCTCCCGTCGTCGCGCCCAGATCGGCGAACAGGCTCAACCTCCCGCGCCCGGCGACCCTCACGCCAGCGGCACGGTGTACCTGGCGACCGCTGACGGGGAAGGCAACATGGTCTCGTTCATCCAGAGCAACTACCACGGATTTGGCTCCGGCGTGGTGCTGCCTGACAGCGGGATTGCCTTGCAGAATCGCGGACAGGAATTCAGCCTGGATCCGAGCCACGCCAATTGCCTGGTCCCGGGCAAGAAGACTTTTCACACCATCATCCCTGGATTTCTCACCCAGAATGGTCACGCCCTTGGCCCTTTCGGCGTGATGGGCGGCTACATGCAGCCCCAGGGCCATGTGCAGATGGTGATGAACCTGGTGGACTTCGGCCTGAACCCACAAGCGGCGCTGGACGCTCCGCGCTGGCAGTGGCTGGGTGAGATGAAGGTGGGCATCGAGCAGGGTGCCTCCGGCGACTTGGCCAATGCCCTGGCGCGGCGCGGTCATGAAGTGCAGATCGCCAGTGACCTGACTGATTACGGACGAGGCCAGATCATCCTCCGCGACCCGGTCAGCGGTGTCCTGTGTGGCGGCACCGAGCCGAGGGCGGATTCTCATATTGCGGTGTGGTAGGCACGATTGCGCAATACAGAACCCCCTCATGAACGGGCCGCGCTTGCAGGGACGCCCGGTGGCAGACGGCGGGGAAACCGGGATGACGAGCGCCGCGGCAGGCAACATTCACCGACCGATGAATACACATTGCGTCGTGATAGCACTCAAGTGAATAAAACGATTGAAAAAACCCTCTGGACGCTATACACCGAAGGTTCACTGGCATATTGCCCGGCAATCAGTCATTCAATCTCGCCATTGCGGCGCAGGGAGCGCTGATGAGTTTTCGCCCATTGAGCGATTCCCCGCAGCAATCGAACAACGACGGTGTGGCAACTCACCTGGAAGAACACCCGGATGCGGCCGACATGGCATACGTTGGCAACGAAGACACGATCGAACAATTGCTGGAGTCAGCGCGCACCTGGGCCCACACCACCCAGTGGGTGGTGTATCGCGCCGGTGAGCAACTGCATCGGGTGGGGCAGGGCGACCCACGGGTGCCGTGGCCGGCCAGCGTTGCGAACGAAGCGTTCGAGCGCTTTTGCCGGACCCAACGATTGTGCCGCTGGCCGACCGGCAGGGGCGAAAATGTGCTGGGTTGGCTACTGGCGCCCGTCAGCGCTGCCCAGGAGCCAGCCCTCGCCGAGTTTGCCCTGCGTTTGGGTATCCAGATACAGACCAATACCCTGGCCCGTGCCCAGATTACTCAGCGTGTGCTGTATGAAATTACTTACCTGGCCAGTTCCACCCGCGACCGCTCCGTGTTCCTGGTGGGGGTTCACCGGCTGCTCGCCAGCCTGATCGATGCCGAGAACTTTTATCTCGCGTTGTATGACCCGCACAGCGGAAAGATCGACTACCCGTATTACGTCGACATCATCGATGTCGATGCCGTGGAGTCCCAACACTACGAATACCTTGATCCTTCGCATCTGTCGTTGACCGGCCAGGTGTTGAGCACCGGCCAGCCGTTACTGATCGACGCCGCAGGTATTTGTGCCGCCCAGGCCGAGGGCCGTTTCTACTGCGTGGGTGATCGTCCCGAATTCTGGATGGGCGCTCCGCTGAAAAACGCCACCGATGAAGTGTTTGGCATGCTGGCCATGCAGGTCTACGACGTTGCGCGCATCTACAGTGCCGAAGACCGCGCGCTGTTTCTAGTGGTGGCCCGGCACGTGGCTATGGCGCTGGATCGGATTCTGCACCGTGAGGGCATGGAAGAGACGGTGAGGCGTCGCACGCTGGAGCTGTCGGCAGTCAACGACGCGCTGAGACAGGAAGTGGCCGACCGCGAGCGCGCCGAGCACCTGCAGAGCGCGCTATTCCAGATTGCAGAACTGTCGAGCCAGCCTGGGGACATGGCGGAGCTGTTCCAAACCTTGCATGGCATTGTCGGTGATTTGCTGTCCGCGCAGAACTTCTACATCGCGCTGTTCGACGACGCGATCGATGAAGTGACCTTTCCGTATTATGTCGATGAGCGCAGAACCACCCTGCCGGAGGCTCGACGTGGGTGCCGGGGCCTGACCGAGTACGTTATCCGCCAGCGCCGTCCTTGCCTGATTGACCCTTTCGACGCGGATCGGTTGTCTGCGCAAGGTGAACTCGAAGTGGCCTACGAGTCGGTCCGATTCCATTCCTGGTTGGGCATTCCGTTGTTCGATGGCGATGTGGTACGGGGGGTGCTGGCGGTGCAAAGCTATACCGCCCAAGTGCGCTACACCCTGCGCGACCAGGAACTGCTGACGTTCGTGTCACGGCACATTGATACGGCATTGTCGCGCCGTACCGCCGCGGAAGCGATCCATGCCGCCAACCTCAGGCTCGAAGCCAGGGTACAGGACCGCACCCGCGAGCTCGATCACGCCAACGCCAAGCTGCAACACGAAAACGCCCACGATGCGCTCACTGGGCTGCCGAATCGCACCTACCTGCAGCAGCGCCTCAATCTGGCCTGGTCACGGTTCGAGAGCGACGGCGGGCAATTGTCGGTGATGTTCATCGACCTCGACCGTTTCAAGATGGTCAATGACAGTTTCGGTCACCATTTTGGCGACCTGCTGTTGATGCAAGCCGCTCACCGTTTGCGCAGTTGCCTGCGAGACACCGACATGCTGGCGCGCCTGGGGGGCGATGAGTTTGCAGTGCTGGCGCCGGAGGCGCCGCTGGCGGTGGTGATCGAAATCGCCGAGCGGATTCTGTCGGTGTTCGACCTGCCGTTTTTCATCAATGATCACGAAGTTTTTTCGTCCTGCAGCATCGGTATTGTCAGCGCCGACAGTCAGTTCCATCACGAACCCGCTGACTTGCTGCGCGATGCCGATGCAGCGATGTACCGAGTCAAGAGTGCCGGGCGCGACAGTTACGCCGTGTTCAACCAGGAAGTGCGTCGCGAGGTCTCGGACCAGGTCGAGCGCGAAGCGGCCCTGCGCAATGCGCTCAAGCGTACTGACGAACTGCTGCCGTATTTCCAGCCGATTGTCAGCGTCGAAAGCGGCGAGCTGGTGGCCCTTGAAGCGCTGATCCGCTGGCATCAACCGGGCGGCCGGATCATCGCGCCGGGCGAGTTTCTGCCCGATGTCGAGGGGTTGCGTCTGATCGGTCGACTGGATCTGTACATGCTCACCAGCATCGTAGCGATCCTCGCACAACCGCAACACGCCAATTGGCCACCGGTGCATGTCAATTGCTCCAGCTACAGCATGACGCGCCCGGACTTTGCCGATGATGTGCTGGCACTGTTGGCCCGCTACAACGTCGCGCCCTCGCGGATTTGCCTGGAGTTGACCGAAGGTGCGCTGGTGGCCGAGCCCGCCATTGCCCGACTGACCATGCAGCAATTGGCCGACAACGGCATGTCGGTGGTGCTCGATGACTTTGGCGCAGGATTTTCCTCCCTGAGCTATGTGCATCAATACCGTTTCAGCGGTTTGAAGATCGACAAGTCGTTCATTTTCGAGCTGACCAGCAGCCCTCGCAGTCGGGCGATCGTCCGGGCGATCGTGCGTATGGCCGAATCACTGGACCTCAGCGTGGTGGCCGAAGGCGTCGAAGATGAAGAGACCCTGCTTTTGCTGCGGGAGATGGGGGCAGGGCAGGCCCAAGGTTATTATTTTGCCAAGCCGATGGGGCTGCAGGCATTGCTGGCGACTTCGCTGGTCGGGGCCTAGGTGCCTAGTGGACAGTTCGTTCTACCTTCAGTGGCTGTCGTGCGGTGGGCTCGAAGGGTATCACCCTGATGGGCTCACGAGCATTTTCATGGGGGCGCTGCACCCACTGGAACGTCTGCTACCACGCGGCCTCTGAGGTAATGCAGGGCGAACATCCGCCGCTCATTCAGTCTTGGAGGATAGGTTTACATGAACATTCTAATGGTCCTGACATCCCACGATCAGTTGGGTGACACCGGTAAGAAAACGGGGTTTTGGCTGGAAGAATTCGCCGCGCCCTATTATGTGTTTGTCGACGCCAAAGTGACGGTTACGCTCGCCTCTCCAAAGGGGGGACAACCGCCGCTGGACCCCAAGAGCGACGAGGAACAGGCCCAGACGGACGCCACTCGCCGCTTCAGCGCCGATACCAAGGCCCAGGCAGCGTTGGCCGACACAGTGCCGCTGGGTGAAGTTGACCCCTACGACTTCGATGCCGTGTTCTACCCCGGAGGCCATGGGCCGCTGTGGGATCTGGCCGAGGACACGGATTCCAAGACCCTTCTCGAAGCTTTTTACGCCGCGAATAAACCCATCGCGGCCGTCTGTCACGCGCCTGGGGTGCTCAAGAACGTCAACGCGCCGGACGGCCATCCGGTGGTCAAGGGCAAGAAAGTGACCGGGTTCACCAACTCTGAAGAAGAGGCCGTGGGATTGACCCAGTTGGTGCCGTTTCTGGTGGAGGACATGCTCAAAGCCAGAGGTGGCGAGTATTCAAAGGCTGCGGACTGGGCGAGTTACGTGGTCGAGGATGGCCATCTGATCACCGGCCAGAACCCGGCTTCTTCCGAAGCCGCCGCCAACGCGCTGCTCAAGCGCGTGCAGCAAGAGCAGAAGGCCTGAGTCAGCTCAAACAAGGGCCGGATCGCAACCGTCGCGCGTTCACCTCGCAAGCGCGCATGCCGTTATGTGCGGATGCACAGTTGTGGACAATCAATGAGACTCGCGCAAGACCTCGATGAAGGCCTGCAAACCTGATGGGATATAGCGGTGCCCCGGATAATACAGATAGAGCCCAGGAATCCTGGGGCACCAATCCGCCAGGACCTCAACAAGACGAGCGTCTGCCAAAGGTTGCGATACCGCCTGCTCTGGCACGTAAGCGATGCCGAGCCCGGACATGGCTGCATCGACCATGATTTCGGCATTATCGAGGGTTAGCTGCCCTTTGGGCTCGATGACCAAGGATTGTCCGTTCTTGGAGAATTCCCATCTATAAGGTTTACCACTGGGCATCCGGATGCAGATGCATTGATGTCCTGGCAGATCATCCGGCGTAAGAGGGGCAGGATGAGTCGTCAGGTATTGGGGGGACGCCACGGTAATAAATCGCGTATCGGTTCCTATCGGTACCGCGATCATGTCTTGGGGGATCGATTCACCTAAACGGATACCGGCGTCGAAGCCCTCGGCCACGATATCGATCAGACGGCCCTCGGTCACGAGATCAACCGACATCTGGGGGAAGCGTTCCAGGAATATCGGGAGGGCAGCCTTCATCAAAACGCGCGCGGCCTGTTCGCTGGCATTGATCCGTAACGTGCCGCTGGGAAGATCCCGGTATTCATTGACTTCCTCAATCGCCAGCTCGAATTCGCGCAACACAGGCGCCAGTCGTCTTAGCAGACGCTCTCCCGCAGCCGTCGGTGAAACGCTGCGCGTGGTGCGGTGCAGCAAACGCACCCCAAGACCGGCCTCCAGCGTTTTCATCATATGACTCAGGGTTGAGGCTGACAGGCCCAACTCATCGGCCGCTTTACGAAAGCTGCGATGAGCAACGATCCGGGTCAGTGCACGTAAATCGGCAAGCGAAAGGGGTAAATGATTCATGGCTATATTTCATTAGCTCATCCGAATTCTGCCCCATAGTAGCAGCAGTCCGGCTGACGTAGTTTGGTCTCTCATCGATGGCAACTCACCCTTCATTCGGAGATCAAACACATGAGCAAAACCTGGTTAGTGACTGGAAGTTCCTCCGGCATCGGTCTGGCGGTGGTCGAACAATTGCTGGCGCGGGGGGACCGTGTGGCGGCCACTTTGCGTAAGCCTCAGGCCTTGAGTCACTTGAAGACACGCTACGGCGAGCAACTGTGGACAGCGATGCTCGATGTAAACGATGCAGCGGCGATCCGCGCTGTGGTTCATCAGGCTTTCACCGAGCTAGGACGTATTGACGTGGTGGTGAGCAGCGCGGGCTACGCGTTGTTTGGTGCGGCGGAGGAAGTCAGCGATGAACAAATCGACCAGCAGTTGCAAACGAATCTGCTCGGTTCTATTCAACTCATCCGTGCCTGCCTACCGTTTCTGCGCAAACAGGGGGGTGGTCGAATTCTTCAAGTGTCCTCGGAGGGCGGGCAGCTCGCTTACCCGAACTTCAGCCTTTACCACGCAAGCAAATGGGCCATTGAGGGATTCGTTGAATCGGTCGCTCTGGAAGTCGCGCCTTTTGGGATCGAGTTCACCCTGGTCGAACCGGGCCCGACACGGACTAATTTCGGCGCCGCGCTGGTTCGCCCGCCCGCGATGGCTGAGTACGAGCAAACGCCTGCCGGGGAAGTGCGTAAAGCAATCGCCGAAGGTACGTTCCCGCTTACCGGAGATCCGCAAAAAATGGCCAGGGTCATGCTGGAAATTGTCGACGTCGATCCCGCGCCAAGACGTCTACTGCTAGGCAGGGGGGCATACGAGCGTGTTCGCAATGCCCTGGTCCAACGGCTGGCTGAGCTGGAGCAATATCAAGCGCTTGCAATGAGCACGGAGGTTGACTGAGATCGGCCCGTTTCTCATCCAGTTCTGATCATGGACACCGAAAAATCAGTGTTCCCATTGCTCAAGCAATATCGAGACAAATTTTTCCGCTGCCGGGGAGAGCGATGCGCCCCTTCGATAGACCAGGCCCAGCGATCGGTTTACCACCGGATCAATCAACGGCACGCTGACCAATGTCGGGTGATCCTCGGCTGGCATTGCCAGGCTGGGCATGGCCGACACCCCGAGACCGGCCTCGACCAACCCCAACGACGTAGACAAGTGCTGCACTTCGTAGAACCACTGCGGACGCCAGCTCAAACCCGATAGAGCATGGTCAAGCAGCATTCGATTGCCGCTCAGGCGACCGACACCGATCAGTCGATAATCGCTGAGCTCAGACCAGCTTACCGAGCTGCGTCCGGCCAGTTCATGGTCGCGTCGACAGGCTAAAACGAAAGGTTCGTTGACCAATGGCACGAACTCGATGTCCGGGTGCTGGCCACTCATCATATTGATACCGAAGTCGGCTTCGCCACGTAGCACCGCCTCGAGCCCTTCGTTTGCGCTGAGGTCGAGCAGGCGGATGCGGATTTTGGGGTAGCGCTCGTTATAAAGGCGGATCACTGAAGGCAGGAAATAGAAGGCCGCGGTGGGGATGCAGGCCAACGTCACGCGGCCGATCTGGCGCTCCGCCAGTTCGCGAATGTTGAGAATCGAGTCGTCGAAATCATCCAGCAACCGCCGCGCCTTGGGCAGGAAATCGCGCCCGACGCTGGTCAGGCTGACCTTTCGGGTGGTGCGATCAAGCAAGGCGGTCCCCAGGCCTTCCTCCAGTTTTTTCATGCGCCGGCTCAGGGCCGGTTGAGAGAGATGCAGCGCATCGGCGGCTTCGTGGAAACTGCCTAGTTCAGCGATTTTCACGAAAGATCGTATGTCCTGAAGCTCGTATTCCATGTTTTTTCTCCCTGGGGCAAGAGCAATGCGCTGGGAAATCATCGTAAATTAATTAATTCGTGAAACGCAATAATTGCTCTGATCTTTGCATTGGAAACACTTTTAAAACCCTGACACTCTTGTTTCCAGAACATCAATTATCCAGATTGATCAACAAGAGTTAGTGTTCATGCAGCGAATTCCTTGTGTGCTGATGCGCGGTGGTACTTCCAAAGGACCCGTCTTTCTTGCCTGGGATCTGCCCAGTGCCATCGCCGAACGTGATGAGCTGCTGCTCAACCTGATGGGGTCCGGCCATGAGTTGGAAATCGATGGCATCGGTGGCGGCAGCCCGCAGACCAGCAAAGTGGCAATCGTCAGCCCCTCGTTGCACCCGGACGCGGATGTCGACTATCTGTTCGTCCAGGTCATGGTTTCCCAGCGCCGGGTCGATACCGCACCCAACTGCGGCAATATGCTGTGCGCCGTCGGTCCGTTCGCCATTGAGCAAGGGCTGGTCAAGGCTGGCGGCGATCTGACCCGCGTGCGTATTCGCAACCTCAATACCGGGACCTTCGTAAACTCAGAGGTGCAAACCCCTGGGGGCAAAGTCAGCTATGAAGGGGACACCGCCATCGACGGCGTGCCTGGCACGGCCGCTCCGGTGCAACTGACCTTTCTGGATGCGGCGGGTAGCAAGACCGGCAAGCTCTTCCCGACGGGGCAATCTCTGGACCTGATCGATGGCATCCCGGTGACCTGTATCGACATGGCAATGCCGATGCTGATCGTCGAGGCCCGTCAGCTTGGCAAGCGCGGCGATGAAAGCCCCGCCGAGTTGGACGCCGATAAGGCGTTCCTGCAACGCCTGGAGTCCCTGCGACTTAAAGCCGGCCTGGCCATGGGCCTGGGTGACGTCAGTGACAAGGTCATCCCCAAGCCAGTGCTGGTGTCGCCTGCCCAGTCGGGCGGGACGGTCCAGGTGCGCTACTTCATGCCGCACAACTGTCACCGCGCCCTGGCCATCACTGGCTCCATCGGTCTGGCCACCGCTTGTGTGACGCAAGGCAGCGTCGTGGCGCAGTTGCTCGGCGGCATCAGCGAGCCACGTCTGCAGCAGGTTCGCATCGAACACCCCAGCGGCGGTATCGATGTCGTGCTGTCCTATACCGGCGAAAAGGGTGAGACCATTCGTGCCTCGGTGGTGCGCACCGCCCGCCGGCTTTTCTCAGGTTACGTCTACGCCACGGTTTCCCAGCGCCTGGCAGGATAGCCCAGGCAGACCTCGTCATTGCATCAGCGACTCAATAACAACAAGAGATCTGACATATGCTCGCTTTACTTGGCTTGGCCATGGTGGTGGTCTTCACCTTCCTGATAATGACCAAACGGTTGTCACCGATCGTCGCCTTGACGGTGGTGCCCATCGTCTTCGCCGTGATCGGCGGTTTTGGCGGTACCACCGGCAAGATGATGCTGGACGGCCTGAAAATGGTCGCGCCGTCGGCGGCGCTGCTGCTGTTCGCCATCCTGTTTTTCGGCCTGATGATCGACGCCGGTCTGTTCGACCCGCTGATCCGCAAGATCCTCAAGCGGGTCAACGGTGACCCGATGAAAATCGCAATCGGCACGGCGCTGCTGTCGCTGTTGGTGGCGCTGGACGGTGACGGCACGACCACGTACATGATCACCTGTGCAGCGATGTTGCCGCTGTACAAACGCATCGGCATGAACCCGATGATCCTGGCGACCATTTCCATGCTCTCGTTGAGCATCATGAGTGGCATGACGCCCTGGGGCGGCCCGGCGACCCGTGCGATCGCAGCGCTGGGCCTGGATGCCGGTGAGTATTTCGTACCGCTGCTGCCGACCATGATCGGCGGTGCGATGTGGGTGGTGTTCACGGCGTTCCTGCTGGGGCGTGCCGAACGCAAGCGCATCGGCAACGTCCATCTGCAAAGCGGTGGGGGCAATTGCTACATCAAGGCGATTATTGAAGACACGCCGCACAAGCGCCCGAAACTGGCCTACGTCAACCTGCTGCTGGTGACCGCGGTGATGGTTGCGCTGGTGATGGGGCTCATGCACTCGGCGATCCTGTTCCTGATCGGTTTTGTCCTGGCGTTGATGATCAACTATCCGCAACTGGATGTGCAGAAAGAGCGAATCCTCGCTCATTCGGGCAACGCCATGACCGTGGTTCTGCTGGTGTTCGCCGCGGGGATCTTCGCCGGGATCTTCTCCGGGACAAAAATGGTCGATGCGCTGGCGCAAACCCTGGTCGACTGGATTCCGCCATCCTGGGGCCATCTGTTCCCGCTGGTGGTTGCGATTACCAGCATGCCGCTGACGTTCGTATTGTCCAACGATGCCTACTACTTCGGTGTCGTGCCGATCCTGGCCAACGCCGCAGCGGCCTATGGCATTGATCCGGTCGAGATTGCACGGGCCTCCATTCTCGGCCAACCGGTGCACCTGATGAGTCCGCTGGTGGCCTCGACCCTATTGCTGGTCGGCATGGTGGACCGTGATCTGGGTGACTTCCAGAAAGCCACCGTCAAATGGGCGGTGCTCACTTCCCTGGTCGTGACTGCGTTGGCATTGCTGACGGGGGCAATAAGTCTGTTCTCCTGATCCCCAACGTCTTTTTTAACGACCTGACGTCCCACGCCAGTGGGGCGGACGGTTAGCTGCATCCCAAATAACAACAATGAGTAGTTTTAAATGACCTCTGTTTATACCTGTGGAGCTTTATTGACGCTTCTGGCGTTGTTGCCGCTGGCCAATGCCAATGCACAAGGTTTTATCGACGACAGCAAACTCAAGCTGCAATTGCGCAATGTTTACATCAATGAAAATTTCCGCGATGAACATGGCATGAGTGCGCGAGCGGCCAATACCGCCAAGAGCGAGCGAACCGAATGGGGCCAAGGCTTTTTGCTTGATTATCAGTCGGGATTCACGTCTGGCAGCCTCGGCCTGGGTATTGATGCTTTGGGCCTGCTGGGGGTCAGGCTCGACTCTGGCCGCGGTCGTAGTGGCACCGGCTTGCTGCCTTTGCATGATGACGGCCGTGCCGCCGATGAGTTTGCGAGCTTCGGCATGACCGCCAAGGCTCGATTCGCCAAGACCACCGTCAAATACGGTACGTTGCTCCCTAAAACGCCGGTGCTCATTTACAACGATTCCCGACTGCTGCCTCAGACCTACCAGGGCGGCCAGTTCACGAGCACCGACATTGACAACCTTAGCCTGACGGGCGGCTATCTTGATCGTTTCAAGTTGCGAGATTCGAGCAACAGCATGCCCATCGTGCCAGACGGCTACAGTGGCGATAAATCAGGGGACTTCAGTTACCTCGGGGCCGATTACAAGTGGGGCAAGACGATTCGCCTCAGTTACTTCCATGGTGAACTGGAGAACTTCTATCGGCAGAACTTCGCGGGTATCCAGCATGATCTGCCGCTCGGCTCAGGCGTGCTGACCAGTGATCTGCGCTACTTCCGCAGTGTTGATAGCGGTTCTGCCTATGGCGGTAAAATCGACAACCATATGCTCAGCGGCCAACTGTCTTACGCTGTCGCAGGCCATACCGTAGGCGGCGGCTATCAAACACTCAAGGGCGACGCCGGGCTGCCCTACATCAGCGGGGCGTCCGTTTATTCTTTCAGCAACGCCGGCATAGGCAAGTTCATAGAGGAAGACGAGAAGACATGGATGCTCAACTACGGCTACAACTTCGCCGCCTTGGGCGTGCCCGGCCTGACGTTCTCCACTCGTTACCTGAGCGGCGACGATGGAGAGTCCAACTCCACAATCAAAGAGTGGGAGCGCGATGCTGAGCTGGCTTATGTGGTGCAGCAGGGCACTTTCAAAGGGGTGGGCGTGAAGCTGCGCAATTACGTCTACCGCTCTGAATTCTCGAGGGGCCGGGACAGTAACCGGCTTTACCTGACCTACGATATTGCCCTTTGGTGATCGTCCGTCGCCCGCCGTATGAGGGGGATGCGCCAGTTCCTCGGCAGCCAAATGCGCTGCCTGTGCGCAATGCGCCGAGCAAGTTCCATTGCACTTTTTTGGCCCCAATGCGAGCAAACTTTCATGAAATTATCTTAATCAAGAATGCTGCCATAACGCCAGAAGTGTCATGGAACAGAAATATTTGAAGAATTAAATCGTCACTTCTCAGATAGGTGGGTACTTCCACTCACCCCCTTCAATTGAGGTGCTTTCGTGACGTTGCTGATAAAAAAGAGCCTTTCTGTCCTGCTCGCTTCTCTGTGCATGAGCGGTCTTGCGCATGCAACCGATGTAACAGGTGCAGGTTCCAGTTTCGTATATCCGGTCTTGTCAAAGTGGTCACAGGACTACAGCAAAAGTTCCAAAAACCGAATCAACTATCAATCTATTGGCTCGGGCGGCGGTATCGCTCAGATCAAGGCTGCAACGGTGGATTTTGGTGCGTCGGACGCGCCGTTGTCTGCTGAGGATCTTAAAGCCGGTGGGCTGGGCCAGTTTCCAAGTGTGATTGGCGGGATCGTGCCAGTGATGAACATCGAGGGTATTTCGCCGGGCCAACTGAAGCTCGATGGTGAAACCCTGGCGAAGATTTACCTGGGTGAAATCACCGTCTGGAACGATCCGGCACTGGTTGCCCTGAACCCCGGCATGAAACTGCCCGACAGTAAGATCACCGTCGTTCACCGCTCGGACGGTTCTGGCACCTCCTATAACTTCACCAACTATCTCGCAAAAGTGAGTGATGGCTGGAAATCAAAAATCGGTTTCGGCACCACCGTGCCTTGGCCGGTCGGGGTAGGTGGCAAAGGCAACGAAGGCGTCAGCGCTTATGTCAAGCAGATCAAAAACTCAATCGGCTATGTTGAGTACGCCTACGCGCTGCAAAACAAGATGACTCACGCGCAGTTGAAAAACGCTTCCGGGAAGTTCATTCAGCCTAACGCCAAAGCGTTCCAAGCGGCAGCCGACACGGCGGACTGGGCTCACGCCAAGGACTTCAACCTGATCATGACCAATGCACCTGGCGATAACGCGTGGCCGATCACAGCGACCACGTGGATCATTATGTACAAACAGCCAAAAAACGCGGAGCAAAGCCAAGCCGCCTTCAACTTCTTCAAATGGTCGCTAGAGAACGGTCAGCCACAAGCTGCGGCACTGGACTATGTCGCCTTGCCTGATTCCTTGGTCAAGCGGATTGAAGGTTACTGGAAGTCTGATTTCACCCATTGATTCAGCACCCTCTCTACCACCCCTTCGTCAGGCACGTTTTGCCTGACGAAGGGGTTTGTTTGTGAGCAGACGTATGATGAACGACACAGTCCAACCGCTGGCCATGAGCCTGTGCACCCGCGATGTTGCGAGTGACAGGCGTGCGCATCTCGACCAGCGTCATGATCTCTGGTTCAAGCGTTCGATGCTGGCCGCCGCGATGCTGGTGTTGGTGCTGCTGGTGAGTATTGCCGCTTCGACTCTATGGGGCGGCAGTCTTGCGCTCAAGACGTTTGGCCTCGACTTTTTGACAAGCACGGATTGGGATGCGGTTAATAACCGCTTTGGCGCTTTGGTGCCTATTTACGGCACACTCGTGACATCTTTTTTGGCATTGCTGATCGCAGTCCCCATCAGCTTTGGCATCGCGATATTCCTTACGGAGTTAGCGCCGCCTTGGCTGCGCATGCCCGTCGCTTCGGCCGTTGAATTGCTCGCGGGAATCCCATCGATTATTTATGGCATGTGGGGGTTGTTCATTTTTGGCCCGTTCATGGCCGCGCATCTATCGCCCTGGATCAATGATTATCTGGGTGAACTTCCTTTGATCGGTTCGTTGTTTCAGGGCCCTCCATTGGGTATCGGCATGCTGACCGCCGGCATCGTGCTGGCAATCATGATCATGCCTTTCATCACCTCCGTCATGCACGAGGTGTTCCGTAGCGTTCCCACGACCCTCAAAGAGTCTGCTTACGCGCTTGGCAGTACCACTTGGGAAGTGGTTTGGGACATCGTGCTGCCCTACACACGGTCTGCGGTGGTCGGCGGGATTTTTTTGGGGCTTGGGCGCGCATTGGGCGAGACCATGGCGGTAACGTTCGTATTGGGCAACGCTCAACAGTTCTCCGCTTCATTGCTGATGCCCAGCAGCTCCATCGCGTCGGTCATCGCCAACGAGTTCAGCGAAGCCTATACCGACCTGCATCGGTCCGCGCTCATCGCGCTGGGTTTCTTGTTGTTTGTCGTCACTTTTATCGTATTGGCGTTAGCGCGACTCCTGCTTATGCGGCTTTCACGCAAGGAGGGTCTATGACGGGTCGTGAACGGCTCTATCGGATGCGCGCTTTCAAGAATCGCGTCGCCATGCTGCTCAGTTGTGGCGCCACGGCTTTTGGCCTCATCTGGCTGATCTGGATTCTGATGACCACGGTGGTCAACGGGTTTCAGGCGCTGAATCTGCATCTCTTTACTCAGATGACGCCGCCACCTGGCACGCAAGGCGGTTTGGCCAATGCATTCTATGGCAGTGCGCTGATGTCCGCGATTGCCCTCCTGATCGGGACACCCATTGGGTTGATGGCAGGCATCTGGCTCGCGGAATTCGCCCGGCACTCGCGCCTGGGGACCACGGTCCGTTTCATTAACGACATCTTACTTTCAGCCCCCTCCATTGTTCTGGGGCTGTTCATTTACACCGGCGTAGTCCTGCCGTTGAACGTGCTGACTGGCCATCAGGTCGGTTTTTCCGCCATCGCCGGTGCTCTGGCATTGGCGTTGTTGGTGATTCCAGTCGTCGTGCGGACAACTGATGAAATGCTTCAACTGCAACCTTCGACGATGCGCGAAGCGGCGCTGGCGTTGGGCGTGCCGCAATGGAAGTTGACCCTGCAGATTGTGTTGCGATCAGCCAAGGCCGGTGTGGTGACCGGGATTCTGTTGGCCCTGGCCAGAATCACCGGTGAAACAGCGCCGCTACTGTTTACCGCCTTCGGCAACCAGTTCTGGAGCAGCGATCTGCTTAAGCCGATTGCCAGTGTTCCTGTGGTGATTTTCCAGTACGCGATGAGCCCGTTCGATGACTGGCACGCTCTGGCATGGGCCGGAGCATTGGTGCTGACACTCTTTGTGTTGGTACTCAGCTTGCTGTCCCGTTTGATCCTTTTGCGCAATAGGTTGACCTGATGAATAGCCGTGACGTTGCCAACCAGAACACTAAAATTCGCGTGCGCGACTTGGAGTTTTTTTACAACAACCAACGTTCGCTCAAGTCCATCGATATGGATATTCCAGACAAACGCATCACCGCAATCATTGGGCCCTCGGGGTGTGGGAAGTCAACGCTGTTACGGGTATTCAACCGTATTTACGCCATGTACCCAAAGCAGGAGGCGCGCGGCGAGGTGTTGCTCAACGGCGAGAACATTCTCGCCCCCGGTTACTCCATGAATCGCCTGCGTAGCCATGTCGGAATGGTGTTTCAGAAGCCGGTGCCTTTTCCGATGTCCATTTACGACAACGTCGCCTACGCCGTGCGCCACCACGAACAACTCTCCCGCCGAGAGATGGACGAGCGTGTGGAACAAGCCTTGAACGGAGCAGCGTTGTGGGACGAGGTGAAGGATAAGCTCAAGCAGAGCGCACAGAGCCTGTCGGGTGGTCAGCAGCAGCGCCTGTGTATAGCGCGCACTATCGCTTTGCGACCACAAGTCTTACTTCTGGATGAACCTACCTCCGCGCTTGATCCGATTTCCACCGGACGTATTGAGCAGTTGATCACCGAACTGAAGGAGCACTACACCGTTATCATCGTGACCCATAACATGCAGCAAGCGGCACGCGTTTCGGACTACACGGCTTTTATGTTTATGGGCGAACTGATTGAGCATGATGTCACCGACGCCATCTTCACCACGCCACACATGAAACAGACCGAGGACTACATCACCGGTCGTTTTGGCTAGCCAAGCCGGGACCCTGCGTGGTCCCCACTGGGTTGGCCCTTGTTCTCGCTGTTAGCCGCGTTGAGCTCAGCGCAACTGCACCGGACTCACCCCAAGCCGTTGCTTGAACGTGGTTGCCATGTGCGCCTGGGAATTGAACCCGCAGGCGAGGGCGATTTCCGACAGCCTGGCTGTGGAGTCACGCATCAGTGCGCGGGCCTTGGCCAGGCGCCGGTCGATCAGGTAGCTGTGTGGGCTTTTACCCGTGGCGAGCTTGAAGGCGCGCATGAAATATCCCTCGGACAACCCCAGCAAACCGGCCATCGCCGACACGCCTAGCGGCTCGTCAAGACTCGCCTCGATAAACTCATCCAGCTGGCGCATGCGCCGGGGGGTGATCGCACCTCGGCAGGGTGTCGACAACGCCGCGTCACCCGTCGCCCGTTGCGCCAGCGCCAATGCCCAGGTTTCCCAGTCGTCTTCCACGCCGGCACGTAACAGCGCGCCGCGCATTCGCAGGGCCAGATGAATGGCCTGCTGGTCGATGCGATTGTTGAATGCCCGATCCCCGGTCAAGAGGGCGCCGTCGGTACGCATCACCCGCAGGTACTCGCCACCTTTGCGTGATTCGGAGAACACGTCGCACCCGGCCGGGACGAATGCCAGGCCGTTGGGCATCGCCTCGAAGGGAAGCACCCGGTCGCTGCCGAGGGCGTGCACGCCGCGCTGGCTGTCGAAGGCAAAACCAATCGACGCCTGGGTTGCCACATAGCGGGTCGAGTAAGCCGCGCTGGGCAGCAATTCGATCACCCAGGACCCGGTCTCGACACGGCGGACCGGTTCGGACAAGGGCGAGGGTGATCGGCGATTTTGATGGCTCATGAGCGCCATAGTAGTCAAGACAGGGCGCAAAAGTCAGGTCGGTTTTTTGAAAGCCGACCCACGGCGGCGATGTCTAGACTGGCTAGCCACTCAGGGAGATAAGCTCATGCACCGACTGACTCGTGATGATATTGAACAGGCTGCTCGCCTTGTTTACCAAGTGATGCCCGCCACCGCCCAGTATTCCTGGCCCTTGCTGGCCCAGCGGCTGGGCTGCACGGTGTGGGTCAAGCACGAGAACCACACCCCCACCGGCGCTTTCAAGATACGTGGCGGCATCACCTTCATGCATTGGCTCAAGCGCGAACATCCAGAAGTAAAAGGCATCGTCACCGCCACCCGTGGCAACCATGGCCAGAGCCTGGCGCTGGCGGCCCGTGCCCTGGGTTTGAAGGCGTTGATTGTCGTGCCCCAGGGCAATTCGCTGGAAAAGAACAATGCCATGCGCGGCTTTGGCGGTGAGGTCATTGAGTGTGGCCGGGATTTTGATGAAGCCCGTGAAGAGGCCGCCCGCTTGGCGCACGTGCATGGGCTGTTCCTGGTGCCACCGTTTCACCTGGAGCTGGTCAAAGGCGTGGCCACGTACGCCCTGGAACTGTTCACCGCCGCGCCGCAGCTCGATACCGTCTATGTGCCGATTGGCTGTGGGTCGGGCATCTGTGGCGTGATCGCCGCTCGCGACGCCCTGGGCCTGAAAACCCGGGTGGTGGGCGTGGTGTCCACTGAGGCGATGGCGGCAAAGTTATCGTTTGAGACCGGCGAAATACGCGAAACCGCCTCGGCAGATACCTTTGCTGATGGCCTTGCCGTGCGCAAACCGATTCCCGAGGCGTTCGCCCTCTACACAGCGGGGGCCGCACGGATCGTAGCGGTCAGTGAGGCGGAAATTGCCGAGGCCATGCGCGTCTACTACACCGACACCCATAACCTCGCCGAAGGGGCCGGCGCCGCGGCCTTGGCGGCACTTATTCAGGAGCGTGAAGCCAGGAAGGGGGAAACAGTGGGGGTGATTCTGTCGGGTGGGAATGTCGATCAAGCAGTGTATGCGCGGGTGATCGAGGGAAAATAAAGCCTCGACACCCAGCGCAGTCCCATGGCCCGGTCGGCACCCCTGGTGCCGACCGAGCCAATGCTTACCACCGGAAGTTAACGGACGTCACCAGCTCGCGCTCGTCGCCATAACGGCAGATGGCAAACTCACAGTAGGTGTACTTTTTGTTCGTCACGTTGTTCGCGTTGAGAGTAACGTCCCAGTTCTTGTCGATCTGGTAGCTGGCCATGGCATCGAACAAGGTATAGGCGGGCATCTGCGAATCGATCCCCGAGGCCTGGGTCGTTCCCTTATAGCGAGCACCGGCACCGACCTTCAACTGCGGCAAACCGAACAGGGCGAAGTTGTAGTCAGCCCATACAGCGGCCTGATGGTAGGGCGTATCTTCGCTGCGCTGGCCCACTTCGCTCTGGGTCGAGCTTTTGGTAATGCGCGCATCGGTGTAGGCGTAGGTAGCGATGAGGTTCAGTTGAGGCGTCACCTCTGTTTTGGCTTCCAGTTCCAGGCCACGGGAGCGCTGTTCGCCAATCTGCCGGGGATTTTGGCCAGACAGGTCGCGCGTCACTACGTTTTCTTGCGTCAGCTCATAAACCGCTGCGCTCAACAGGGTGTTGCTGCCAGGGGGCTGGTAGCGAATACCGATTTCGTACTGTTTACCTTCGGTAGGATCAAACGTCTGGCCGGGCGCTTCGGCCACCGCGACCGGGAAGAAAGACTCGCTGTAACTGATGTACGGCGCCAGACCGTTATCCGCCTCGTACACAAGGCCCGCGCGCCAGGTGGTGGCTTCGTTGCTCTGGTCGAGCTTCTGGCCAGTGGCAAAACCTTGCTGATCCTGATCGGCCCAGTCGTGCCGGCCGCCGAGCAGCAGCAGCCAGTGGTCGTCGAACTTGATCTGGTCTTGCAGGTAGATGCCTGTTTGAAAGGTATCGATCTGCGAGCCACGATCACGCCGTGGGTCCTTGTCCACCACCACCGGTTGCCCGTAGTTGTAGTCACCGATAGTGATAGAGGGAGCCGCGGCCCGGAAGTTGTGGGAATCGTACGAGGCGTCGTAGGTGTCCACGCCCACCAGGAAAGTGTTCTCCACACCACCGATGTTCCAGCGGGTTTCGACGTTGGTGTCGCTGGCCAGGGCCCTGGAGCGTTCATGCCGGTCGCTGTACTGACGGCGCAGGATGCCCGTGGTGGCTGCGGCGTTGATGGCTGCGGCACCTGTCTGGGCCTGCAGGTATTTCCATTTCACATCCGCTTCGTAGTAACGCAGTTTATTGCTGATGCGGGTGTGTTCGTCGAAACGGTGTTCGAACTCGTAGCCGATGGCGGACATTTCGCCATTCATGTCGTCGTAGTCAGGCTCGCCGATAAAATCGTGGCGGCCAATGGTGAACGGCCCGTCGCCGACACCCTTGACGAGTTGATAGGGCAGAGGGGCGGAGAAGCGTGTATCACTTTTTTGGTAGAAGGACAGCAAGGTCAGCGACGTGTCATCGTTGGGGCGCCAGGTCAGGGCCGGGGCGATGTAGATCTTGTCGTCGTTGATGTAGTCCTGTTGGGTGTCGCTGTCGCGCTGAAGCAGGGTCAGGCGATAGCTGAGGGTCTCGCTGTCGCCCAGGGGGCCGCTGAAGTCCGCTGTCACTTGCTTGCGATCATGGTTGCCATATTGCAGGCCCAACTCATGCAGCGGTGTTTCGGTGGGGCGCTTGCTGACGCCGTTGACGAATCCACCCGGCGACAGTTGCCCGTAGAGCACCGAGGCCGCGCCACGGATCACTTCCACGCGCTCCAGGCCGTAGGGGTCCTGAACCCCGTCGTAGGAGTTGTTTTGCAGGCGCATGCCGTCGCGTAGCGAGCCGCCGGTGGCTGATTCCACGTCGAAACCACGAATGCGGAACCGGTCGGAGGTGCGGTTGAAGCTGCTTGGCTGGCTGGTGAAACCGGGGGTATAGCTCAGGGCGTCAGCCATGGTGTCCGTTTTGCGATCGCGCATTTCATCAGCGGTCACCACGGACAACGATTGCGGCGTTTCAGTAATGGCCGCGTTGGTCTTGGTGGCGCTGGCGTTGCGCAAGGCAACTTTGCCGTTGAGCGGGGCTGTCGGGTTTTCAACGGCGGCGGCATTGATGTTGATTTCGCCCAGTTGCACCGCTGTGCCCGTGTCGGACGCCCCATCCTGTGCGGCGATCGCCTGTCCTGAGAAGAAGCTTCCCAAAGCCAGGGCAAGGGCGCTCAGTTGAAACGCCGGATGACGCATGACGTAACGTTTTTCGGTGCCAACTGTTGTTTTTGTTCCGAGCATCGAGGGAGTCCTTGAGTTTACATTTTGGCTTTGAGGGCTTTATGTCCTGATTTTGTTCCATCAGGCAGACCATTCGAATAGGTGTCTACTGGCCATATGTTAGCTGTGAATGATAAGGGTTTGCATTAGTATTGTCAGGCTTGTAGGCAATTATTTTATTTTCGACATATCCTGTCGCCCACTTATGGCCCCCCGGCTGATTGCCAATGGTGTTACAGGACGTAAAACGCCGTGGGGGCATTGCTCGATGAACAATTCGATCAGGCCCTTTTGGGGTGTGGAGGGACGGTCATGCTGAAAGCCACTGACGTGCGGCTGAGCTATGGCGAACAGCAGATTCTCAACGGTGTCAGCCTGGATATTCCCGAAGGCTGTTTCACGGCGTTGATCGGGGCTAACGGCTGCGGCAAGACCACATTGCTGAATGTGCTTGCACACATGCTGCGGCCGAGCGCGGGCACGGTGCAGTTGTCGGGGAAGCTGTTGGGGCAGCATTCGCGTCGGGCGTTGGCGCAACAAATGGCGTTGTTACCCCAGCGCACCACGTCGCCAGCCGGCATGAGCGTGCGTGAACTGGTGATGCAGGGACGCTTCCCCTGGCAGAGCTGGTGGCGTCAATGGTCTGAACAGGATCAACAGGCGATTGACCACGCCATTGAGCTGGCCGGCATCAGACCTTTGCTCGATCGTTCATTGGCGACCCTGTCGGGTGGGCAGTTGCAGCGCTGCTGGATCGCCATGACCCTGGCTCAGGACACGCCGGTGATTCTGCTGGATGAGCCCACGACCTTTCTCGACATCGCGCATCAGATCACGCTGCTTGAATTGCTGGTGGATCTGCGAGACCAGGGTAAAACCATCGTGGCTGTCCTTCACGACCTGAATCAGGCCGCGCGTTATGCCGATCACCTGGTGATGATGCGCGAAGGACGTTTGCTCGCCCAAGGTTCGCCTGCCGAGGTGTTCACGCGGGAGAATCTCAAGGCGGTATTCGATCTGGACGCGCACATTATCACCGACCCTTATTCCGGTGATCCGTTGTGCGTGCCGCAGACCAGCCGAAGCCGGCCCCAGCCATTGGCTGTGCGGGAGGCGATGTGAGTCACGGTTTACGCTTGCCGGTCTGGTTGGGTTTGTTGGCGGCGATTGCCCTGACCGCGCTGGTGCATCTGGCCGTCGGCGCAAAGGACATCCCCTGGCATGAAGCCTGGCAGGCCCTGGTGGCCTATGTGCCAGGCAATCCCGACCAGAGTGTCATCCGTGGCAGCCGTTTGCCGCGCCTGCTGGTTGCGATGCTGGTGGGGGCCAGCCTGGGACTGGCTGGCGCAATCATGCAAGCGGTGGGGGATAACCCGCTGGCCGACCCGGGCATTCTCGGCATCAATAGCGGCGCCGCGTTATTCGTCGTGTTCGGCTTGCTGGTGGTGCCGGGCAACAATATGTCGATGATTCCCTTGTTTGCGTTTGCGGGCGCCTTGGTGGCTTCCATCGGCGTGCTGATGTTGGCGGGCCGCGGGCACAATCCGATTCGACTGACCTTGTCCGGGACGATGATCGCGGCGCTGTTCAGCGCGATCACTTCGATCCTGCTGCTGCTCGATCAGCAGGGGCTCGACAGCCTGCGTCGCTGGCTGACCGGCTCCATCGGTGTGACCGGTGGCTCGATGCAGGCCTGGGTCTGGCCTTATGTCTTGCTGGGCATGTGCCTGTGCCTGGTGAACGTCCGTGCGTTGAATGCCCATCGTCTTGGCCCGCAGGCTGCAGCCGGCATGGGCGTCAACCTGTTGAAAATGCGTGTGCTCGGCCTGGCATCGGTGGTGCTGTTATCCGGGGGCGCCGTGGCCTTGGCGGGCCCCATCGGTTTTGTCGGTCTGGTGGTGCCTCATGCGGCGCGGTTGCTGTTTGGTGATGACTACC
Source organism: Pseudomonas halotolerans (assembly GCF_039581215.1). NCBI lineage: Bacteria > Pseudomonadati > Pseudomonadota > Gammaproteobacteria > Pseudomonadales > Pseudomonadaceae > Pseudomonas > Pseudomonas halotolerans. Next base: position 35,880 of record NZ_JBCNTJ010000012.1, on the reverse strand, counting down.
GTCGACTGTTACTGGCCGCCCCCTTGCTCGGGGCGTTGCTGCTGATTCTGGCGGATATCGCCGCAAGAACCGTGGTGCGTCCGTTTGAGCTCAACACCGGCATCGTGACAGCCCTTATCGGCGGTCCCATCTTTGTCGTGCTGGTATTGAGGAAGGTTCGATGATGCGAGCTGGATGGACCTTGCCCCGAACCTATCCGTGGCTGCCCTGGGTGGCCCGACCGATCGACTTGATTTGCGTGCTGTTGCTGGCGGCTGCCGTGGTTGCAGTGTCGCTGTACGCATTGACCGTCGGCAGTTACTCGCTGGATGTTGCCCAGGTGTGGCAAGCCTTGCTGACGCCTGAGCAAGTCAATTCGACAATGCGCAATCTGCTCTGGGAGCTGCGGCTGCCCCGTGTCTTGCTGGCAATCCTGGCGGGCAGCGCAATGTCCCTGGCCGGTCTGTTGATGCAGTCGTTGACGCGTAACCCCCTGGCCGCGCCGGGCCTGGTGGGCGTGGAGTCGGGCGCCAGCGTCACCATGTTGCTGATCATCGTGCTCTGGCCGACGCTGCTCCCCCTGGAGTTCTACCCATTGGCGGCGCTGGCCGGTGGGTTGGCGGTGGCGTTCTTCGTCGCGCTGCTGTCCTGGCGCCAGGGTATCTCGCCGTTGCGCTTGATCCTGGTCGGCGTGGGGCTTACCGCCATGCTGAGCGCCGTGGCCGACCTGCTCATCACCTACGGCAACATTGATCAGGTGGAGTCGGCCCTGATGTGGCTTGGCGGCAGTTTGCACCGGGCGGGTTGGGCTCAGGTTCATAGCCTTGGCATCTGGTTGCTGCTGGCGGGCGTGCCGTTGCTGTTCTGCCATCGCCAGTTGAATCTGTTGCAGTTGGGTGAAAAGGTCGCGCTCAGCCGCGGCCTGAATGTCACATGGGTCATGGTTTCCTTGTTGCTGTGCAGCGTCATGTTAACGGCGGCAGCGGTGGCGAATGTTGGCACCATGACGTTTGTCGGGCTGGTGGCGCCGCACCTGGCGCGGCAAATGGCCGGTGACCGTCATGGCGCGTTGATCCCTTTGTCGGCATTGGTCGGTGCATTGTTGGTGCTGGCCGGTGACACCTTGGGGAGGGGGATTTTTCCACCTTTGCAGTTACCGGCGGGGCTGGTTGTCGCCATCATCGGCGCGCCGTATCTGATTGTCTTGCTGGCGCGTCAGCGCAGTCGCTGAAACACAGCGATGCTCATTTGAATTGTCTGGAGGTAAACACGTGCGGGAACGGTTGAAAGGTTTTTTTCGAGGTGTGGTCGGCATGCTGTGTGTGCCGTTGGCATTGCTGGCTGCCCAGGCCAATGCCGCAGAAACCAAAGTGTTCGAGAACAGTTTTGGCCGAGTGGAGGTGCCCGTGGCGCCCCATTGCATTGTGTCTTTACATGACTTCAGCCTGACAGCTCAACTGCTGGAGCTGGGGGTCAAGCCCTGTGGTTCGACGGGGCGAAAAAAGCTGTTTTCGGATGTGTTGTTTCGCGGCACACAGGAGCGCTTCGATGTAACGGGCATCCAGTACATCGGCTCGCACCAGTCGCCCGATCTGGAGGCTATCGCAGCCTTGAAGCCTGACTTGATCGTGGGGTTGTCGTATCACGCCGACATCAAGGAAAAGCTCAGCAAGATCGCGCCGGTCGTGCTGTTGCCTGCCCGGGAAACCAACATCAAGACCTACGCCAAAGAGCTTGCCGAGCTGGTCGGCAAGCAGCAGCGCTATGCAGAAATGCTCAGCGAATACCAATGGATCGTCAGCGAGTTCAAGAAACGCGTGAAAGATCCTTCACGCATTACCGTGACGACGCTGGAGGTCTACAGCGATGGGTTCCAGTTGATCGGCCGCGGCGGCATGGACGACGTCATCGCCGATTTTGGCCTGGGGCGGGTCGCCGCCTACCGTGAGGCGCGCCAGAACGTGCCTTACAGCCTGGAACGAATCGGCGACTTCAACAGTGATTTCATCATCGACACTTATGAAGAGCTGCTCGACTCGGAAGCCAGCACAGCGGCATTTCGCCAGTCCCCCCCGTGGCAGAATCTGTTTGCGGTGAAGAATCGCCAGTTCCTGTACCTCAATCGCAGTCGCTATGCCGATACGATGCAGGGGCTGGTGGGTTCTGCCTATTTGCTGATGTCGCATATCGCCGAGCGCGAGAGCGTATTGCAGGCAAAATGACATGTGTCGTCGACGACACATTTGTCATGAATGACAATGATTCTCTATTGCAGCTGTTACTCGTTTGTATTAGTTTGTGCTCTCGAAAAATACGCTGATCGGAATGGCGGGGGGGCTTAACAATGGAAAGCGGTTTGGTGCGTGCACAGGTTCAAACCATGGATGTTGTACCGGGTAGCGAGCAGACCCTGCCGTTCATAGTCCAGGCCCCGCTTGCCGGAGCTGCCTGGCAGGCCAGTCGAGCGCAGATCCTGCAGGCGGTGGACACTGAGTTGCTTCGTGCGGGTGGTGTTTTGTTTCGCGGTTTTGCCTTCAAGGGGGAAGCGGACTTCGAGGAGTTCGCCCGCAGCTTCGGTCATGAGCTACTGACCTACGACTATGCTTCCACCCCGCGCACCAAGCTCAACAACCGGGTATACACCTCCACCGAATACCCGGCCCATCAGGTTATCCCGCTGCACAATGAACAGTCCTATTCGCTGAACTGGCCGATGAAGATCTGGTTCCATTGTGTGCAGCCTTCACAGGTCGGCGGTGAAACCCCCATTGCCGACAGCCGCCTTGTCTACCGCCAACTCGACCCCGCTATCCGCCAGCGTTTTGCCGAGAAGCGCCTGATGTACGTGCGCAATTACGGCAATGGGCTGGACTTGCCCTGGCAACAGGCTTTCAGCACTGAGGACCGTTCGCAGGTCGAGCGTTTCTGTCGTGCCAGCAACATTCAATTCCAGTGGAAGGACGACGGTGAGCTTGCCACTCGCCAGGTCTGTCAGGCCGTTGCCCAGCATCCGGTTACCGGGGAGTGGGTGTGGTTCAATCAAGCGCATCTGTTTCATATCTCCAACCTTGCAGCGCCGGTGCGCGAGACATTGATCTCTATCGTCGGGGAGCAGGGTGTGCCGCGTAACGTGTTTTATGGCGACGGCTCGCCGATTGAACTGGAGGCGCTGGAGCACATCCGCGAGGTCCTGCAGCGCTGTCAGGTGAGTTTCCCTTGGCAGGCGGGGGATGTGCTGATGCTCGACAACATGCTGGTTGCTCACGGGCGCTCGACCTTCCAGGGGGCGCGCAAGGTCGTGGTCGCGATGGCAGAGCCGGCCCCGGCAAGCTGATCGCCTCTGACTTTCAGAAGGCCGTCGCAATGGGCGGCCTGTTTCGAACAAGCACAATGAAGGACATCAAATGCTCGATCGCCTGATGCATCGCTGCTGGCTGCGTGGAATTCGCCTATCGGTAGCCGAAGGTCAATTGATCGTTACGCACGGATCGCCCGATGCGCTGGATGAGGCGCTCAATGCCCAGCTCCACGCACGCGACGCCGAAATCCTGCAATGGCTGCAACGCCACCCCGACTACTTCGAGGCCCGGCCGCTGACCGATAATGAACAGGCGCTCTGGTTTCTGCAGCGCCTGGAGCCTGACAACTGCGCCTATAACATCGCCTATGCCGGGCGGATCAAGCCGCAGTTCGTAACCCCGGACTTGCCGCAACGGCTGCAGGACGCCTGGGCAACGGTGCAACAGCGCTATCCGATGTTGTGCACGCCCTATGCCGAGCGCAACGGCGAGTTGCTGCAGTGGAGCCATCGTGAACGGGTCCGGCCGTTGCAATGTGTGGCTTTGCACGATGCGGACGCCGCGACGCTGCAACAACATATCACTGAGTCGGCTGATCTTGCCTTCAAGCTCGAAGACGGCGACGTCAGCCGGGTAGTCCTTTTGAGCAACGCGCGCGACGGTCATACCGAGTACACCGTGTTGCTGGTGATTCATCACATCGCCGCGGATCTGGCCACGTTCTACATTGTGCTCAATGAGTTGTTCACGTTGATCAATGGTCAGCCGCTGCCGGCCGTGAACCCCGATGCCTATCGCAACTATTGCAATGATCTGCATATCCGCAGCGAAGCGGCCGAGCCCGTGGAGCTGGCTTGGTGGCAGGCGCAGTTGGCCGAAGCCCCGGCGCTGGAGTTGCCGACGGATTTCCCGTATGGCAGCAACCAGACATTCAAGGGCGGGGAGTTGTCGGTCCGCTTCGATCCGGTAACCACGGCTCGGTTTCGCGCCGTAGCCCGATCGCTGGGGGTGACGCCGTATGTGTTCTGGTTCTCGCTGTTCCAGCAATTTCTGGGCGTACTGTCGGGCCAGGACGATTTTGTCCTGGGAACCCCCACTGGCTGGCGCCTGCGGCGCGAGCACGCCAACCTGCCAGGGTATCTGGTCAATCCGCTGCCGATCCGCTGCCGTCTGCGTCGGGATCTGTCCAGCGGCGAGTGGGCCAGGCAGGTAGACGCCACCGTCAAAGACGCCCTGCGGCACCGCCACTATCCGTTCTCACGTCTGGTCAAACAGTTGGATCTGCCGCGCCAGGCCGGCAGGGCGCCGCTGTTCCAGCATATGTTCACGCTGAACAAGGAGCGCATTGCGCCTTTCGAGCAGTACATGGACCGTTTGCTGTCGGAACAGCGGGGCGCGGCCCACGAACTGAACATGGTGATCATCGACGAAGAAGAGGGTTTTCTTTGCCGTTGGCGTTACAGCAAGGCGCTGTATCGCCATGAAACCATCGAACGCTATCGGGATCAGTTCGTCGCCCTGGCGCTGGCGGCGATCGAACGGCCTCAGGTGCCGTTTGCCGAGCTCAATTGGCTGGTACCCGAGCAGCAGTCGTCCCTCAGCGGGGAAGACGTGCCGGTTGCCGTCAGCAACGCCTGGCAGGCTTTCACTGAGCAGTGCGAACTCAGGCCCCAGTCGATTGCCCTCGAAGATGAGCAGGGTACGCTCAGCTATGCCGAACTGGGCCGTGCGGTCGTCGGCCGTGCCGAGCGTTTGCACAAGGACTCGAGTCTTGCTGGTGAGCGCATCGCTTTGTGCCTGCCGCGCAGTCGTGAGTTGGTGATGCACATGCTCGCAACATGGCAGTGCGGCGCGACCTACCTGGCCCTTGATCCGCAGTGGCCGCCGTCACGTTTGCAAGGTATCTGTCAGGATGCCATGCCCCAGGTGTGGATCAGCGAGGGCGTGCGACCCGAATGGTTGCCCGAGCAGATTCGGTGGTTGGCGTTGCCCTCTGCGCCGTTGGTCAGTGAGGCGCCTTTGCGGGCGGCCCTGCCTGCCGATCTCACGGCGTACGTGGTGTACACCTCGGGCTCCAGTGGCCGACCCAAGGGCGTGAAGGTCAGCCAGGGCAATCTGATTCATTATGTGAGCGGATGCCTTGAGCGCTTGAGTCTGCCGGCTGATGCGAGTCTGGCCAGCCTGGCCAGTTGCGCCACCGACCTGGGTCACACGGCGTTGTTCGGCGCGCTGTTGAGCGGCCGCTGTCTGCGCCTGCTGGCCGAGGACCTGGCCTTCGACGCCGAGGAATTGGCTGCCGTGCTTGCGCGCCGGCCTGTTGATCTGTTGAAAATCGTGCCATCGCACCTCAACGCCTTGTTGGTTGCCACGGACCCGCAGCGGCTATTGCCGCGGCGTTGCCTGGTTGTCGGTGGCGAAGCCTTGAGCCAGGACCTGGTGACGCGCTTGCGCGCATTGAACGCGGATTTGCGCATCCTCAACCACTATGGCCCCAGCGAAACCACGGTCGGGGTGTTGACTCATGAGGTCGGCGCCAGTGGCGCTGCGCCGTTGGGACGGCCACTGGCCAATGTCCAGGTCAGCGTGCGTGCTCCTGACGGCACCTTGTTGCCGATCGGCGTCAGCGGCGAGTTGTACGTTCAGGGCGCGACGGTGGCGCAGGGCTATCTCAGTGCCAGCGATGCCGATCACGCACGCTTTGGCGAGCATGGTTACCGCACGGGTGACCGGGTGAGGATCAATCATCAGAGGCAGGCTGAGTTTCTCGGTCGCCTCGATGAGCAGGTCAAGATCCGCGGTTATCGAGTCGAGCCGGCAGAGGTCGCGGCGCAGTTGCGCGCCTTGCCGCAGGTCAGCGACGTGCGAGTGTTGAACAGCCCCACGCCGTTGTCGGGTCATCGGCTGGTGGCCTTTCTGGTCGCGCCGTCCACGGCACTGGTGGAAATCCAGACGGCCCTGCAACGGCAATTGCCGGACTACATGCAACCGGCCCAGTGGCATTGTCTCGACCGTTTTACCTTGCTGCCCAATGGCAAGGTCGATCGTCAGGCGTTGTTGCGCCTGGCTGAGCAAACGACGGTGGCGGCCCAGGGGTCGGAGCGGCCGAATGATCAGCCCCTGAGCCCTGTGGAAACCGCGTTACTGGACATCTGGCGGACCATGCTCGGCAACCCCGAGGTGGGGCCCGATGACAACTTCTTCGCCCTGGGTGGCGATTCCATCCTGGGCCTGCAAATCATCGCCCTGGCGCGTCAGCAACAGATCCTGATGACGCCCAAGCAATTGTTTGCCGAGCCAAGCGTTCGCGCCTTGGCCCGAGTGGTGCAGACCCCACAGCGCACCCTCGAACTGCGTCTGCTGGAAATCGCCCGGGAGATTCTCAACAACCCGGAGCTGCGCCTGGACGACAATTTCTTCTCGGTCGGTGGCGATTCGATTCTGAGCTTGCAGATCATCGCCCGGGCCAAGCAACAGGGCCTGCAGCTCAAGCCCAAACAGATCTTCGAATATCCCACCGTGCGGGGCTGGGCCGAGCAGGTGGTGGACCTTGGCGCGATGACTGCGCGGCCCACCGGTGATGTGCCTGAGCCGACCACGGCATTCGCCTTGACGCCTATCCAGGATTGGTTTTTTGCCCAGCAGCAGGATCTGTCCGAGCATTGGAATCAGTCGCTGTTGCTGGCCCTGGACGAACCCCTGGATCAGCAGCGGTTTACCGACGCCCTGGGCGTGTTGCTTAAGCGCCACGCCAGCTTGCGCCTGACCTTTGAAGCCACCCCCGAGGGTTGGCAGCAACGCTATCAAGGTTTCACCCCGGACCAGGTCAACGCGCTGTGGCGAGTGGAGGAGGAGCCCTTGAGCGAAGCCCTGCTGATGCGCTCGCAGCAGGGCTGGGACCTGGCCCAGGCCCCCCTGATTCGCTGGGTGTACTTCGCCCGAAGCCGGGAGTTGCTCTGCACGGCCCATCACCTGTTGGTCGATGCCGTCTCTTGGCAGGTTCTGCTGCACGAGCTGGAAAGCCTGTACTTGCAGCCGGACATGGTGCTGCCCGCCGTCACCGCAGGTTTTCATGTGTGGAGCGAAGCTTTACAGCGCCACCGCAGTGAGTCCGAGGTGTCGGCCCAGGTGGATTTCTGGCATGAGCAACTGGCCGCTGAGGGCACCGTGCCTGAACAGCGCAGTGTGTACGGTGAGAGCCGCACGCTGGATGCACAGCTGTCGGTTGAGCAAACGCGCTGGTTGTTGGGCGATTGTCATGGGGCGTATGGCACGCAGGTCCAGGATCTGCTGGTAGCCGCCCTGGCCGGCACCATCGGCCAGTGGCTGGGACGCGAGCGAGTCACCCTGGAACTGGAAAGCCACGGGCGCAGCGGCTGGGAGCAGGGCCCTGATCTGTCCCGCTCGATCGGTTGGCACACCAGTCGCTATCCGTTGGCCGTCGACACCTCGTGGGATCCTGAGCGCGCGATCATCGCCGCCAAGGAAGCCCTGCGCCGCGTGCCTGAACAGGGCATGGGTTACGGACTGCTGCGCCTCGATCCGGCCCACGGCCTGGGAGCGGCCTCGCTGCTGACCTTCAACTACCTGGGGCGGGTTGACCAATGGCTCGAGGCGTCCCGTCTTTGGCGACTGGCCCGGCCGATCTGTCCCGGCATGCGCGCCGACGGCACTCGCCGCACGCACCTGCTGGATGTCACCGCGCTGGTGAACGAGGGCCGGCTGCATATCGAATGGCGTTATGACCCGCAGGTCCATGAGCCAGCATTGGTTCGCGAGTTGGCCGGGCAATTCCAGCAGCGCGTTGGCGCCTTGCTCGAACACTGCCTGGCGCCCACGGTGGGTCGCGCCACGGCTTCGGACTTCGCTGATTCCGGCTTGTCCGACGATGAATTCCTGGGGCTGCTCGAACAACTCGAGCAGTGATTACTCCTGAGTCCCCCAACATTACAGGTTCGGATACCGTCAGCATGAACGACAAGGTCAAAGCACTTTCGCGCAACATCGAAGCGATTTATCCGCTGGCTCCCATGCAGCAAGGCCTGCTGTTCCACAGTCTGCTGCACCCCGGCAAGGGGATGTACCTGCTGCAGTACCGTCATGTCATGGTCATGCCGAATCTCGATCTGGCGGCGTTCCGTCAGGCCTGGGCGCAGGTGGTGGAGCGCCATGAGCTGCTGCGCACCTCCTTTGTCTGGAAGCAGCAAAAGCGTCCGATGCAAGTCGTTCACAAGCAGGTCGAATTGCCGATCACCTATGAGGACTGGTCGCATTTGAGCGAAGGCGAGCAACAGGATCGCCTGGAGCAGTTGCTCAGTGAGGAACGAACTCAGGGACTGGACTTTACCAAGGCGCCGCTGATGCGCGTCAGGCTGTACAAGCTGGCGCCCGATACCTACCAGTTCGTGCGCAGCTATCACCACATCCTGATGGACGCCTGGTGCTTCTCGATCATCATGATGGACTTCCTCAACGGCTACCGCGCCGCCCAGGAAGGCCGTCGCCTGGAGCTGCCGGCGCCGCGTCCGTATCGCGATTTCATTCGCTGGCTGGAAACCCAGAAGCCCGAGGACCATCAGGCCTTCTGGCAACAGCGCCTGGCGGGCTTCGACACGCCTAACGAGTTTGGTTTTGGCCATGTCGGCCGCATTCAGGGCGCTGCCGAGCCTGTTGAAGACTGTGTCGAACAGCTGACGCTTGAGCAGACCCAGGCATTGCAAAGCGCGGCGGCCCAACAGGGCATCACGCTGAACACTCTGGTGCAAGGGGCCTGGGCGTTGCTGCTGGCGCGTTACAGCGGGGATCGCGACCTGGTGTTCGGTATCACGGTCGCCGGGCGTCCGGTTCACCTGCAAGGCATGGAAAGCATTGTCGGCCTGTTCATCAACAGCCTGCCGCTGCGCTGGCGGTGGCGTCCCGATGATGCGCTCGGCCCATGGCTGAAGGCCTTGCAGACCGAGAACCTGAGCCTGCGCGAACACGAAAGCGTGTCCCTGGCCGAAATCCAGCGCTGGAGCGAAGTGCAGCGCCAGGACCTGTTCCAGAGCCTGTTCGTGTTCGAGAACGCGCCCATTGCCGCTGACCTGCGTCAGGGGCAACTGGACTACCTGATCAGCGACATGGCCAACCGCACCCACACCAACTATCCCATCACGGTGGTGATCGTTCCGGGTGAACGCCTGCATCTGCAACTGACCTACCAGACCGACTGGTTCCTGCGCGAAGAAATCGAGCAGATGCTGCGCCACTTCCGAACGTTGCTGCTGAACATCGGTGATGCCCTCTGCACGAACGCACAGACACCCTTGCATCACCTGGCAATGCTCGATGAGCGTGAAATTGCCCTCCAGCATCAGGTCTGGGCCAGCGGCGGTCTGGCGGCCGACGAGCCGTTGCTGCAACCCTTGTACATCGAGCGATTGCAGCAACAGGTGCGCCAGACGCCCGAACGCATTGCCATGGTTCATGGCGAGCGGAGCCTGACCTTCGACCAGTTGAATCGCGCGGCCAACCGTCTGGCCCGGCACTTGCGCGCGCAGGGGGTCAACGCCGACGACCTGGTCGCGGTATTCGACGAGCGTGGCCTGGACCTGGTGGTGATGATTGTCGCCACCCTCAAGGCCGGTGCCGGTTGGCTGCCACTGGACCCGCGCAACCCGCCTCAGCGGTTGGCCCAGGTACTGCGCCAGAGCCGCACACCGTTGCTGATTCACAGCGCAGGGCAGGGCGAGCTGGCGATGGAGGCCTTGGATTTACTCCAGCAGCGGCCCCAATCCGTGCTCTACGATCCTGCGGTATTGAGCACCTACAGCGATGACGACCTGAACGTCCCGGTTCATGACTGTTCGTTGGCCTATTGCATCTTCACGTCCGGCTCCACCGGTACGCCCAAAGGGGCCATGGTGGCGCACGCCGGCATGCTCAACAACATCCTCGGCAAGCTGCCGGGCCTGGGGCTCGAGGCGACCGATGTGATTGCCCAGACCGCGCCGCAATGCTTCGATATTTCCGTCTGGCAAACCCTTGCCGGTCTGGTGCTGGGGGCGCGCACCGTGATCCTCGGCGATTGCGTTGTGCAAGACCCCGAGGCGCTGGCGTCGGCCATTGAACGGCACGGCATCAGTATCCTCGAAGCCGTGCCGTCACTGATGCAGAGCCTGCTTGACGCCGGCCTCGAACGTTCGCACCTGCGCTGGGTCCTGGCCACTGGCGAAGCTCTGCCGCCGGCATTGGCCCGTCGCTGGTTCGAACGTTATCCCGCGATCCCGTTGATGAACGCGTACGGGCCGGCCGAATGCTCCGACGATGTGGCCTTCCATCCGTTGCTCGAACGTTTGCCGGAACAACGCATCAATGTGCCCATCGGTCGCGCCACGCTGAACAACCGCTTGTACCTGCTCAATGCCGACCTGCAGCCAGTCCCGGCCGGTGCGGTGGGGGAAATTTTTGTCGCCGGTGTCGGCGTCGGTCGCGGCTACATGGCAGACCCTGCGCGCACGGCGGCGGTGTTCCTGCCGGACCCGATCGCCAACGATGGCTCGCGTCTGTATCGCACCGGCGATCTGGCGCGCTTCCTGCCCAATGGTGATCTTGAATACGTCGGCCGTACCGACCATCAGGTCAAGATCCGCGGGCACCGCATTGAACTGGACGAGATCGAAGCCTGCCTGACCCGTTACCCTGGCGTTCGGGAGGCGGTGGTCGTGGCCCGTGACGACCAGCAACGTTCCAAGGTGCTGGTGGCCTACGTGGTGGGCGATGCTCAGCTCAGCATCGAAGCCTTGCGCGAGCATGTCCTGGGCAACCTTCCGCCGTACATGACGCCAGGCGCCTTTGTGTTTCTGCAGCGGTTTCCACTCAATGGCAACGGCAAGATCGACCGAAAATCCTTGCCCGCGCCGGATTTCGCTGCGCAAAGTCAGGCCCGCTACGTTGCACCCTGCAGCGCGCTGCAAGGCCAGATGGTCGAGGCGTGGCAAAGCGTGCTGGGGCTCCCTCAGGTCGGCGTGGAGGACAACTTCTTCGAGCTGGGCGGTCACTCGCTGCTGGCCACTCAACTGATTGGCCTGATCGGCAAACTCAGTGGCAAGGACCTGCCTCTGCGCGTGGTGTTCGAGCGCCCGACCATTGCCGCCATGGCCGATTGGCTGGAAAACCAGACCGGCAGCGTGAAGTCATCGCCAATGCTGTTGCCGCGTCCTGAAAGGTTGCCGCTCTCGTTTGCCCAGCAACGCCTTTGGTTCCTGCAACAACTCGATCCTCACAGCCCGGCCTACAACCTGGCCGGCGCCGTCCGCTTGACCGGCGAGTTGCATGTCGCCGACCTGCACGCCGCGCTGCAGGCCGTGGTCGACCGGCACGAAGTACTGCGCACCGGGTTTGTCAACGAAGCCCAAGGGCCGAGCCAGGTGATCCTGGCGCGCACCGAGCTTGAGTTGCCCTTGATCGAAGTGCCGAGCGAAGAGGCCTTGCACGCTCTGCTGCGCCAGGATGCGATGACACCTTTCTCGCTGCAAACCGCTCCGTTGCTGCGCGCGCGACTCTATCGCCTGGCCTCGGATGTGTGCGTCCTGTCATTGAACTGTCATCACATCGTGGCCGATGGCTGGTCCCTGCAATTGATCATCGATGGTGTGTGCGAGCAGTACCGCAATCGACGTCAGGGCCTGACAACGGCGCCGACAGAGCCGTCAATGCAGTACGCCGACTACGCGCTCTGGCAACACCAATGGATGAACAGCAAGGCCTGCGAGCAGGAACTGGGCTTCTGGCGTGAGCAGTTGGCCGGTGAGCTGCCGGTGCTGGAGCTGGCGGCCGATTTCCCCCGTCCTGCCCAGGCCAGTCAGGCGGGCGGGCGGGTTGAGTTGCGCGTGCCCGAGGCCCTGGCGGCACGTTTGCGCGCTTTCAGTGGCCGCCACGGCTGGAGCAACTTCATCCCGATGCTGACCGCGTTCCAGTTGCTGCTGCGCAGTCGCAGCGGCACAGACGACATTCTGGTCGGGGTTCCCGTGGCCAACCGGCACCATGGGGTGTTGCAACCCTTGGTCGGTTGCTTCGTCAACACCCTGGTGTATCGCAAAAAGCTTTGCGGCGAACGCAGCCTGCTGCAGCTGATGAGTGAGCTGCAAGCGTTGTCTGTATCGGTTCAGTCCCACCAGGACTTGCCCTTCGATTACCTGATCGAGCAGCTCGGCGTGGTTCGGCAGGTCAGTTACAACCCATTGTTCCAGGCCATGTTCAACTACTTCCCGGGCAATGCCCTGGAGCGTTTTGACTTGACCGATGTGATCGCCGAGCCGCTGGACAACCGCCCGGACAGCGCCCTGTGTGATCTGCACCTGGACGTGCGGGACAGCGCGCATGGCATCAGCCTGAGCCTTCAATACAGCAGCGACCTGTTCCGCGAGCAGACGGCGCAAGCGATGGCCGAGCAGTACCTGGCATTGCTCGATGCGTTGCTCGAGCAGCCAGGGCAGGCCCTGGGTGAGCTGGCCTGGCAATCGGTCGAAAACCCTCTTGCCCGGATCGAGGGGCGTGCCGTCACCGGTCATCAGGACATTCTCCAGGCCTTTGCGCTTCAGGTGGCCCGCCAACCGGAGGCGATAGCCGTACTGGCCGGTGATGAGCGTCTGAGCTACGCCCAGTTGGACCGGGCTGCCGAGCGATTGGCGGCGGCCCTGCAAGCCCATGGCATTGGCATCGAAGATCGCGTGGCCCTGAGTCTGCCCCGTGACGCCCGTCTGCCCATGGCGATGTTGGCGATCCTCAAGACCGGAGCCGCTTACGTGCCATTGGCCGAGGATACGCCGCCGGAGCGTGGCCGTTACATTCTTGAGGCGGCGCAACCGAAACTGTGCCTGGGCACTGTTGCGAGCCTGGCGGTGTTGGCAGAGTGGAACAGCGGTGTGCCGTTGCTGGACATTGAGGCCCCGAGCGCGGCCGACCGCTTCAAGGCTGCGCCAGCGACAGCCGATCAACTGGCCTACGTGTTGTATACCTCGGGCTCCACGGGCCAGCCCAAAGGCGTGGCCATCAGCCGTGGCAACCTGATGAACCTGATGCTGGCGGTGGAGCAGGTCTTGCCCATGACTGCCCGGGACCGGGTGCTGGCCCTGACCACCGCGACCTTTGATATCGCCATTGTCGAATTGCTGCTGCCTCTGGCACACGGCGCCAGCATCCTGCTGGCCGATCGCGAACAGGCGCGCGACCCGCAAGCGATCGATCAACTGTTGATGGCCGGGCAGCCGACGATCATGCAGGCCACGCCAGCGACCTGGCGAATGCTGGTGGCGCACACCTCGCGCAGTTGGCAAGGCGTACGTGCCGTTTCCGGCGGTGAGGCGCTGCCGTGTGCGTTGGCCGAAGCCATGGAGGGCAGAGGTGCCAGGGTGATCAACGGTTATGGGCCGACAGAAGCGACGGTCTACAGCACTTTTGAGGTGCGCAACGGCACTGAAGAGGGGGTGGAGGTGCCGATCGGGCAGCCGGTGGTCAACACGGCCGCGTATGTCCTCGATGCCGATTTGCAGCCAGTGGCCGCCGGGGTGCCCGGTGAACTGTACCTGGCCGGGGCCAACCTTGGCCGGGGTTATTTCGCGGCGGCGCAACTGACCGCGGCGGCTTTCCTGCCCGATCCTTTCGTGCCCGGCGCCCGCATGTACCGCACCGGTGACCGGGTCCGGCGCAACCGCAGTGGCAGTCTGGATTACCTGGGACGTCTGGATTTCCAGGTCAAACTGCGCGGCTTCCGGATCGAGTTGGGTGAAATCGAAGCGCTGCTGGCGCGTATTCCAGGGGTGCGCGAAGCGGCTGTCGTGCTGCTGGGCAGCGGTGAAACTGCGAGCCTGGTGGGTTACTACGCAGGCGACGTACTGGATGAAGTGCTGCTGCGCGAGACACTCGGCACGCAATTGCCGGCCTACATGTTGCCAAGCCAGTTTGTCCGCCTGGACTCCCTGCCTTTGAGCCCGAGCGGCAAGGTTGACCGCAAGGCGTTGCCGGCGCCGCAGCAACGCGACGGCCAGCGCGGCACGCTGTCGAGCGAGTGGGAGCAAGAGATGGCCCGGCTCTGGGAGGAACTGCTGGGATGCACCGACATTGGTGCGCACGACAACTTCTTCGCCCTGGGTGGTCACTCGTTGCTGGCGGCGCGTCTGGTGGCGCGAATTGCCGAGCAGCATGGCCGGCGCCTGCCCTTGCGCACGTTGTTCGAGCAACCGGTCCTGCGCGATTTTGCGGCGCAGGTGGCGCTCAAGCGTATTGAAACCGAAGGCATCCTGCGGCCTTTCAACGAGTCCCTGGCACCGCTGCATTTCACTCAGCAGCGCTTGTGGTTCCTCGATCGCTTGCAGGGCGATACCCAGGCCTACCATTTGTCTTTGGCCTTGCGTCTGGAAGGGCTCCTGCAACCTGTGTTGCTGGAGCAGGCCCTCAAACAACTGATCGACCGCCAACACAGCCTGCGCACGGTGTTCAGTGAAACGTCCGACGGCGCGCGCCAGTGTGTCGAGGATCACTTGAAGGTGCCGTTGAGCTTCGAGCCGTTGGCGCGCGACGAGCATTCGCCGGCCTTTGCGCTGGAACTGAGTCAGGAGGCACAACGGCCCTTTGACCTGTCGGCGCCACCGCTGTGGCGGGTCCGTGTGTACCAGGGTCAGAACCGGAGTGTGCTGCAGGTCACCTTGCACCACATCATCGCCGATGCCCGCTCCTTGGAAATTTTCTTCAATGAACTGCAACTGATCTACCAGGCCCTGCTGCAAGAACGCAGCGCTGGCCTGCCGCCATTGCCGCTGCAGTTCTCTGACGTCGCGGCCAGTTGGCAGAGTCCGGCAGGGCAAGCGTGTATCGAATCGCAGCTGGAGTACTGGCGGCGAACCCTGGGAGGGGAGCCGCCGGTGCTGAACCTGCCCACCGACATGCCCCGCCCCGCGGAGCAGGGCTACAACGGGCAACGGCTGCGCTTCAGCCTGCCGGCAACACTGGTCACACATTTGCGCGAGACCGCGCAACGCCACGGGCTGACCGCGTTCGCACCGTTGTTGGCCGCCTGGAGCGTTCTCCTGGCCCGGCATTCGGGCCAGCGGGAGATCTGGGTTGGCCTGCCGGTCGCCCATCGCCACCAGGCCCACACCGATAACCTGATCGGCTACTTCGCTACCACCCAAGTGCTGCGCAGTCACGTGGATGCCCGGCAACCGGTCGAACAGTTCTGGCAGCAATTGCAAGCCACTCACCTGGCCGGGCAGCAGCATGGGGACGTTCCTTTCGAACGACTGGTGGAGGCGTTGCAAGTGCGTCGCGACCTCAGCCACACACCGCTGTTCCAGGCGTTGTTCAACCTCATCCAGCGTGAGGCAGCCAAGGGTGAAGACAGTTTCGCCGGCTTGCCAGCGCAGCGAATGGATGTGGAAAGCGACAGCGCCCTGGTGGATATCGGCCTGCACATCGAGCAGTACGGTGACGATTGGCAATGCGTTCTGGAATACAACACTGACCTGTTTCTGCCCCGGACGGCCCAACGCTATGCAGACGAATACCTGCATCTGCTTGCCGGGATGCTGGACAATCCCCACGCACGGCTCTGGGATATCGACCTGGCCAATGCCGATCATGCCTTGGCCCTGCGCCCCTGGAACCAGACAGTCGAGGCGTTGCCCCGCGATGCCGATCTGATTGACCGTTTCGAGCGTCAAGTGGCACTGACACCCCAGGCGCTGGCGGTCGATTGTCAGGATCAGCAACTGAGCTATGCCCAGCTCAACACCCTCAGCAATCGCCTGGCCCATTGGTTGCGTACACAGGGTGTCGGCACCGATGACCTGATTGCCGTGTGCCTGACTCGAGGGCCATGGTTGCTGCCGACCCTGCTGGGTATTCACAAAGTCGGCGCGGCCTACCTGCCACTGGATCCGCAACAGCCGGCGGATCGCCTGCGCTTGATCATCGAGCACGCGCGTCCGGCCCTGGTGCTCAGTGAAAGCCTGTGTGGCGATGCCCTGGCCGGGGTCGACAGCGTCTGGCTCGATCAGTTATCGCTGCAGGCGTACAGCGCCGACAACCTGGAGCGGGCAATCAACCCACAGCAACGCGCCTATGTGATCTACACCTCGGGCTCGACCGGTACACCTAAAGGCGTGCAGGTCACACGCCAGAACCTGAGCAACCTGTTGGCCGGTCTCGATCGGCAGTTGCCGCTCAGCGCGATGGACGTCTGGTTGGCCAGCACCACTTACGCCTTCGATATGTGCAAGCCGGAGCTGTTTCTGCCGCTGGTCAATGGCGCGTCCATACTGCTGGCCCGGCGCGAGCAGGTCGTCGATGGCCATCAACTGTTTGCCTTGCTGCGCCGCGCCACGGTGTTCCAGGCAACACCCGCTGGCTGGCAGATCCTCCTGGAGACCGGGCAGGCCGACTGGCCGTCAGTGCGCGGGCTGATCGGCGGTGAAGCGGTTCCCGGTGAACTGGTGACCGAGTTGCGCCGCCGGGGTGTGGTACTGATCAATGCCTATGGCCCGACCGAAACCACCGTCTGGTCCACCACTCAGGCGTTGCAGGAGGTGCCGTCCGGCGTGGCCGATATTGGCTCGCCGTTGCTCAATACGCGCTGCTACGTGCTCGATGAAATGCTGCGTCCGGTTCCGTTGGGCACCACCGGTGAGCTGTATATCGCGGGCGCCGGGGTGACCCGGGGGTATCAGCATGCCGCTGGCATAACGGCTGCCGCCTATCTGCCCGACCCCTATGCCAGTGAACCTGGCAGCCGCATGTATCGCACCGGCGACCTGGTGCGGCGGCGCGATGACGGTCGCCTGGCCTATGTCGGTCGCAGCGATTTCCAGATCAAGGTGCGCGGCTTCCGCATCGAACCTGGCGAGATCGAATCGCTGCTGCGTCGTTACCCCGGCGTAGAGGAGGCGGTGGTGATGATCGATCCGCGCAGCCAACACCTGTTCGCCTGGCTGCAAGCGCCGAGCCCGGTTGACCCGGCGCAACTGCGCCGGCATCTGGAGGCGCTGTTGCCAGGCTACATGATCCCGGCGGGCTTCATCACGCAGCAACGTCTTGCCCTCAACGCCAACGGCAAAATCGACCGCAAGGCCCTGCCGGCGCCGCAGCCGGTCACGGTACAGGGCGTGGCGCCGCGCACCGAGCTTGAGCAGCAACTGGCCGACATCTGGCAGGACCTGCTGGCGTTGCCGCACGTCGGGGTGCTCGACAGTTTCTTCGAGCTGGGCGGGCATTCGTTGTTGGCGATGCGTTTGATGACCCAGGTCGAAAGCCGCTTTGGGGTCAGGATCGAGCTGCGCAGCCTGTTCCATAACCCGACGATTGCCGCACTTGCCGAGCAGATCGAACAACCCCAAGGGCCTTCGACCGACGAAGCCCTGGACGAAATGCAGCGTCTGTTATCAGAGATGGAAGAGTAAGGATGAGTGCGATGACGCAACAAGCTTTCCTGGAGATTGCGCAGCGGCTGGCTTCCTTGCCCGCGGACAAGAAAAAAGTCTTTCGTCAGCGCCTGGCCGAGAAGGGCATCGATAGCTGGCGCCTGCCGATTGTCCCTGCCGTCCTAGGCGAAGGCGAACGCATCCCGTTGGCCCAGGCGCAGCGGCGTTTTCTGTCGGCGGAGGCCCTGAGCAGTCGCGCTCTTTACAATCTGTGTTCGGTCCTGCGTTTTGACGGCCGCCTCGAGGGCGAGCGTTTGCAGCAAGCCATGCAGCAGTTGAGCGACCGCCACCAGATCCTGCGCACCCGCTACACGACCGATGCGCAAGGCCAGTTGCAGCCTCATTGCGAGCCGCAACGCGTCGCCCGGCCAAGCGTCGAACCGTTGACCCTGGCGCCTGGCGAGTACGAGCAGTGGTGCGCCGATGAGTACGCCCGGCAACTGGCCGAGCCTTTTGACCTCAGCCAGTCAGTGCCATGGCGCTGGCGAGCCTTCAGCGATGCGCAGGAGCAGTCGACCTGGCTGTTTTTCACCATTCACCATGTGGCCTACGACGCCTGGTCGGCCCAGCAACTGACCCTTGAACTGGCCGAGGCTTATCGGGCACTGGCCTTGGGTGAACCCGCCCGACAACCGGAACTGAGCATCCAGTACGCCGACTACGCCGCGTGGGAACACGAGTGGCTGGACAGCGAAAGCTGTCGGCAGCACATCGATTTCTGGCAAGCACAACTGGCCGATGCCCCCGCTGCATTGGCGTTGCCTCTGGATCGGCCACGTCCAGCCCCCGCTCAGCGCCGCCATAGCGGCGCGGTGCTCGCCCGGGCGCTGTCGCCGCAACTGACCACCGCGGTCGAGGCGGCTATCCGCAAGCATGGGGTGACGCTGTACATCTACGGCCTGACAGCTTTCAGCTGGCTGCTGTCGCGCTACAGCGGCGAGCATGACCTGTGCTTGGGCACTTCGGCCGCGCAACGTGATCGCCCGGAACTGGTGCCCCTGATCGGCCCTTTGCTCAATACCCTGGTGATTCGTCAGCGCCTGCACGACAACCCGGACTTCGCCACGGCGCTGTTGCGCACCCGTGACACCGTCGCGGCCGCCTTCGATCATCAGTTGTTGCCTTTCGAAAATGTGCTTGAAAACCTTGAACGGCCACGTTCGAGCCCGCTGTTTCAGGTCATGTTCGTCCAGGTGGACTTGCCTGAAAGCCGCACCCTGACATTGCCCGGTGTCGCGGTTGAAGTACTCGACCCGCCGCAGCGCCATGCACGCTTCGACCTCACGCTGCGCCTGGTGCGTACCGCTGACGCCAGCCTGTGCTGCGAGTTGGAATACAGCGATGAATTGTTCGATGCGGCAACCGTCGAACAGATGCTGGATGACTTGCTGGCGATTCTCGAGGAGACGTCGAACCATCCCCAGCGGCGCCTGGCCGAGCTTCAGCTGGTTTCACCGCCCAGTGAAGTGTGTGGCCCCGTGTTGGGCGAGATGCCCTTGCCGCTGGATCAGCAGGTGCTTCATTGGGCAACGCACACGCCCACCGCCGTCGCCTTATGCAGCGTCGGGCAAACGCTCGACTATGCCACCCTCGGTGCCGCGAGCCACGCGCTGGCCATGCGATTGGCCGGGCAGGGCATAGGTCCGGGGCAGGTGATTGCGCTGTGCATGCCGCGTTGCGCGGAGCAATTGCTGGCAACGCTGGCTTGTTGGCAACGCGGTGCGGTGTGTCTGTTTCTCGACCCGGCACAGCCGCCCCAGCGCCTGGCGCAACTGTTGCACGACAGTGGCGCGAGCCTGTGGGTAACGCTGGCCGAGGCTCCTGAAACGGGCGTGGACATGGCGCGCCTGGTACTCAGTGCCGCTGATTTGACTGCGGTGGCCAGCGGGACGCTGGGCGAGAGTCTCAGCCAGCCACACCTGCCTGCTTACCTCATCTATACCTCGGGTTCGACCGGCCAGCCCAAAGGTGTACTGGTCACCCATGGCAACCTGGCGCATTACGCAGCCGCCGTCGGTCAACGCTTGCAAGCGACGCCGGGGAGCCACTGGGCGACCTTGGCCACCGTGGCCGCGGATCTGGGGCTGACGTGTGTGTTCGCCGCGCTGAATGCCGGCGATCCGCTGATCCTGCCACCGGCATCGCTGACCTTCGATCCGCCCGGTTGGGCGGACTTTCTTGAGGCACACCCCGTGGATTGCCTGAAGATCGCGCCTTCGCACCTGCGCGGCCTGTTGGCGTTGGACGATGCCCGACGCGTCTTGCCCAGGGAGGTGTTGATCCTCGGTGGTGAAGGTTTCGATCACGCCCTGTACGCACAAGTGCGCGAACTGGCGCCGCAACTGCGTATCTTCAATCATTATGGCCCGTCGGAAACCACGGTGGGTGTGATATGCGGAGAAATCCAGGCACTGGACTCACTTGATTCGGGTCGGTATCTGCCCTTGGGCCAGCCGTTAGCGGGCTGCCAGTTGCGCATCGTTGACGGCAATGATCTGTCGGTGCCGCGGGGGGTGGCCGGCGAGTTGCTGATCGGTGGCCCTCAGGTTGCCCAAGGTTACCTCGGCCAACCTGAGTTGACCGCCCAGATATTTGGCACCACCGCCCAGGGGCAGCGCTTTTATCGCAGCGGCGACAGGGTGCGCCTGGACCGCAGCGGGCGCCTGGTGTTTCTGGGGCGTCAGGACGATCAGGTCAAGATCCGCGGTTTTCGTGTTGAACCGGGCGAAGTCAGCGCCTGGCTCAATGCCCAGCCGCAGGTTCGCGAAGGGGCGGTGCTGGCCTGTGAAGTGAAGGGGCGTACGCAACTGGTGGCGTATCTCAGTCCCTCGCTGGCAAACGACGCGTTGGCGAACCTGCAAGCCGAGGCCAGGCGTCAATTGCCGGAGCACATGGTGCCCGGTCATTGGGTGGCGCTGGAGGCGCTGCCGTTGACGGCCAATGGCAAGCTGGATCGACGTGCGCTGCCTGACCCGGCTGAGGGCGGGTCGGTCGATACCGCCGCCCGACCGCCGCGTGGCGCCACCGAACAGCGTCTGGCGCAGCTGTGGTGTCAGATCCTCGGCTGCGCGCACGTGGGGCGCGAGGATGACTTTTTCGCCCTGGGCGGCGACTCGATCCTCAGTCTGCAACTGATCGGCCTGGCTTCACGCGAAGGGCTGAAGTTGCAGCCGCGTGATGTCCTGCAACATTCCTCTCTGGCGGCCATGGCCCTGTGCATCGATGGCCGGTTGGACCCGGTGCTGCTGACCGTGCTCACGGCCTTTCGCGAGTTGCTTGAACAGCCGGGCCTGGGGCCGGACGCGGACTTTTTTGCCGAGGGTGGTGATTCGATCCTCAGCCTGCAATTGATCGCCCGGCTGCGGCAGGCCGAACTGCGCCTGATGCCCCGGCAATTGCTGGAAAACCCCAGCGCCCGGCAATTGGCCGGTGTACTGAGCGCCGCAGTGCCGCCGGTCGTTGCGCCGCCCTCGGCAACCGAGGTGCTGGAGCCGCCCCGCGCACTGTCCCACGCCCAGCAACGGGTGTGGTTCATGCAGCAGCTCGATCCGGCTGCAACGGCTTACAACGTGACGCAGTTGCTGGCCTTGCGCGGTGAGCTGGATGTGCCTCGATTGCAACGCGCTTGCCAGACCCTGGTCTCGCGCCATGACGCCTTGCGCTGCAGGTTCTTTGAAGAGCAAGGGCAGGTCTGGCAGCGCCTGGATGAGGCGGCTGCGGCGATCTTCAATGTGCATGACCTCCGTGGCCTGGATGAAGCGCAGCAGGCAGCGGTCATTGCCGATGCCGCCCAGCGGGTGTTCGACTTGGTGCAGGGCCCGTTACTGGCCATCGATGTATTTTGCGTGGCGCCGGGTGATTACCGGTTGCTGTTCAATGTGCACCACATTGCCGTGGATGGCTGGTCCATGGGCTTGTTGGTCCAGGACTTTGCGCTGATCTACCAGGACCGGGCCATGCCCGCGACCACGGGGTTGTTGCCGCTGATTGAAGCGCAGCGACGGGACCTGGAAGCAGAGCAAGGCCGCACGTTGCTGGCGTATTGGCAGCAGCGCTTGCAGGGTCTGAGCAACGAACCGCTGGAGTTGCCCGACCACTGCGCGCGGCCGGTACAGCAAGCGTACGCTGGCGCCCGCATCGAGCATGGCCTTCCCGCCTCGTTGAGCGCGGCTGTCGACGCCCGGGCCAGGGCCCTGGGGGTGACGCCCTTCGTGCTGTATTTCGCGGCCTACCAACTTCTGCTCTGGCGCCATGGCGGGCGCAATGATTTCGCCATTGGTGTGCCGGTGGCGGGGCGCGAATCGGCCGAGAGCCAGGCCTTGGTCGGCTTGTTCGTCAACACGCTGGCGCATCGGGTGCAGATTGATGCCCGGCAAAGTCTGCAATCGTTTATCCGTGACCTGAACGGGCGGTTGGCCGATGATCTGGCCCACCAGGCGCTGCCGTTCGAGCAACTGCTGGACATGCTGGAGGTCGAGCGCAGCCTGGATCGCACCCCGGTGTTCCAGGCAATGTTCAACTATCAGGCTGATCACCGCGACGCGCGCAGCCTCAGCCTGCCCGGCATCAGCGTGGAATCACTGGCGCTGCCGGACGGTGTGGTGAGTGCCAAGTTCGACCTGACCTTCAATCTGTTCACCCAAGGCCGCGCAAGCGATGCACGCACCGGCTTGATTGTCGAATACGCGACCGCACTGTTGCGAGCTGACACCTGCCAGCGGCTGGTGGAGGACTATCAAGGATTGCTCGCCAGTCTGGCCAGTGCCGATCTTCAGCAGCGCTTGCTGGAAGTCCCGCTGGATTCGGTCGCGACCTTGGCCACCGCGGGCATGTCCTCGCGCCTGCACGGCGAGGCGGATTTCGTCACGCGCTTTGAAGTGCAGGCCGCCGTTCACCCTGATCGCATCGCGGTGTGCTGCGCCGATCGCCGCATGAGCTACGCCGAGCTGGATGCCCAAGCCAATCGCCTGGCCCATTGGCTGCGGGCGCAGGGCATCGGGCAGGAATCAACGATCGCCTTCTGCCTACCTCGCGACGAAAGACTGCTGGTGTGTCTATTGGGGATTCAGAAGGCCGGCGCGTGCTACCTGCCGCTTGACCCCGCCCATCCGCCGGCACGCCAGGCACAGATTCTCACCCGGGCGCGGCCGCAGTTGTTGCTCTGCGATTCGCTGCTGGCAGACTTGCCCGGGCACCTGCCTTGCAGCTTGTGGGCGGACCTGCCGTTGTCGCAGTTCCCGGCACAAAGCCCGGCATTGGCGACGACGCTCGAGCAACTGGCTTATACGCTCTACACCTCGGGGTCGACCGGGCAACCCAAAGGCGTGCAGATCAGTCGAGGCAGTTTCGCTAATTTCCTGCTGGCCATGGAACAGGCCCTGCCACTGGAAAATGTGCAGCGTTACCTGGCCCTGACCACTGTGACCTTCGACATTTGCGGCCTGGAGCTGTGCCTGCCGCTGGTACGCGGCGGCACCGTGGTGCTGGCCGATGATGAAGAGCGACAGGACCCCCTGTTGCTTGCGCAACTGATTCAGCGCCAGGCCGTAGATCTCATTCAGGCCACACCGGCCACCTGGGCGCTGTTGTTGCAGGGCGATCGTCAGGTGCTGGCCGGCCGTGTAGCCCTGGCCGGTGGTGAGGCACTGGCGGCGGAAATGGCGAGCGAGCTCAGGCCATGCGTGGCTCACCTGATCAACGTTTATGGGCCGACGGAAACCACGGTGTGGTCCACCCAGACGCCCATCGACGCCCTGCAATTGCCCGTCGCCCCCATTGGCCGGCCATTGCTCAACACCCGTTGTCACGTCCTCGATGAGCATTTGTGCGAAGTGCCGCCCGGCCGTGTGGGCGAGCTATACATCGCCGGTGATGGCCTGGCCCGCGGTTATGCCGGGCAGCCGGGGTTGACCGCCGAACGCTTCATTGCCGATCCGTTCAGCCACAACGGCGGGCGTTTGTACCGCACCGGTGACTTGGCCCGCTGGCAGCCCGACGGGCAGCTGTATTACCTCGGCCGCACCGATGACCAGATCAAATTGCGCGGTTATCGCATCGAACTGGGGGAGATCGAAGCCGTGCTGCTCAGCCATCCCGAATTGGTGCAGGCGGTCGTGGCCGTGCAGGGCGAGCATCTGGCCGCCTTCTGGGTCACCCATTGCGATAATCCACCGGACGAGGCTTCGGTCCGCAATTACTTGCAAGAGCGCTTGCCGGCCTACATGGTGCCGACGCATTTGCAGGCGCTGGAACAACTGCCGCTCAATACCAACGGCAAAGTGGATCGCAAACAGCTGCCTCGGGTGCAGTTGGAAACTTGCGCTACGGGCCTCGTTCAGCGTGCGCTGACGGCCAGCGAAACGTTGCTGGCCGAGGTCTGGAGCGCGGTGTTGAACCTGCCACAGATCCCTGCCGATGCTCATTTCTTCCAGTTGGGTGGGCATTCGCTGATGGCCGCCCAGGTGCGTGCGCGTCTGCGTGAACAGGGCATTGAAATGCCTTTGCGCTGGCTGTTCGAAACGCCGGTACTGGCGGACCTGGCGCAGCGCATCGAGGGCCTGGCGCGTCATCTGGATCTGGCTTCGTTGCAGATTCCTCAAGTCGATCGGCAACTTGATCAGCCGTTGTCTTCGGCGCAGCAGCGGGTCTGGTTAATGCAACAGCTGGATCTGGCGGACAGCAGCTTCAACATGAGCAGCAACGTACGCCTGCGCGGACAGTTGGACAGTCATGCCCTGGAGCGTGCCTTGCAGCGGCTGGTGGATCGCCATGCCATTTTGCGTACCACCTATCACCAGCGCGGCGGCGAGTTGTTCCAGCGGATTCACCGACAGTTGTCGGTGCCGTTGCCAGTGAGCGTGTCGAGCGCGGCGCAGTGGCCGGTCGATGCCCGGGCCATTGCGCTGCGACCGTTCGATCTTGCCAGCGAGGCGCCGCTGCGGGCGGTCCTGTATCGCCTGGGTGAGCAGGATCATGTGCTGCAACTGGTCATGCACCACATTGCCTCCGACGGCTGGTCCGGCGCGGTGCTGGTCGACGAGCTGATCCAGGGCTACGAAGCCTACAGCGCGGGCACGCTGCCAGCGCAGAGCGAGCTGGCGATCCAGTACGTGGATTACGCCGTATGGCAAGGCTCGGCGGCGGTACAACGGCGTCAGCGTGAAGGCCTGGATTTCTGGCGGCAAGCCCTGGCCGGCATTCCCGCGCAAGTGCCACTGCCGTTCGATTTTCCGCGTCCCGAGCGCGACAGCGGCGCCGGTGCGGCCCTGGACTTCCAGTTGTCGGCGGCCACGGTGGGCCGGCTGAAGGCTTTCGCCCAGGACAGCGCAACGTCGCCATTCATGTTGTTGCTGACCTGTTACGCCGCGGTGCTGCAGCGTGAAACCCAGGGACGCGATCTGGTCATCGGTACGGACGTGGCCAACCGCGACCACCCGGCGACTGAGTCGCTGATCGGCTTCTTCGTCAATCTGCTGGCCTTGCGTATCCGCCTGCAACCGGAGTTGAGTTTCCGTGAGCAAGCGCTGCAGGTCCGGGAGACCTGCCTGCAAGCGTTCGCCTGGCAGGACACGCCATTCGAGCGTGTCGTCGAATGCCTGGCGCTGCCCCGCGTGGCGAATGTCCACCCGTTGTTGCAGACGTTGTTTGTGCTCGACAACACGCCGCGCCAGCAACGCCAACTCGGCAATTTGCAGGTCGAGCCACTGGCGGGCGAGCAGCACCATTCCAAATTCGACATGGCCTTGTTTGCCAGCGAAGACGGTGACGGGATCAGCCTGCGCTGGGTGTATCGCACCAGCCTGTTTCGCCCGGCCACGGTTGAACGCTTGCGTAATACCTTCGAATCGCTGCTGGACCTGGCCCTCGGCGCGCCAGACCAGTCAATCGATACCCTGATTTCGCCTCCAGGAGGAGCTGCTGCAATGTCCACGGACAATCCGCTGCAACGCAAAATGAGCAAGCTGGGCAAGATGCGCCAGAGCGGGTCGCCTGTGACCCGCGAGCCCTTCGAAGCCCGACCGTTACGCGAAGGCTCGACGTTTCCCTTGTCGATTCAACTGCGTGACCGCGAGCTGGCGCCGGCCATCTGGGCTGAAGCGAACCGTGAAAAGGTCGAAGACTGGCTGCTCAAGCACGGGGGCATTGTTTTCCGTGGCTTTGACTTGCCGACCCCGGCGGCGTTCGAGGCTTTTTGCCAGGCGTTGTGCCCGCAATTGTATGGTCAGTACGGTGATCTGCCGAAGGAAGAGGGCGGCAAGAATATCTACAAGTCCACGCCTTACCCCAAGGATCGGATGATCCTGTTTCATAACGAGAGTGCTCATCAGCATCGCTGGCCGCGTCGGCAATGGTTCTACTGCCAGACGCCCGCCAGCTCCGGTGGCGCGACCCCGATTGTCGACAGCCGTCAGGTCTACCGTGAACTGCCGGCCTGGCTGCAAGCGAACCTGCGCCGCAAGCAGCTGATGTACGTGCGTAATTTCAGTGCCAGCCTGGACGTCAGTTGGCAGCACTTCTTCCAGACCCAGGAGCGCGCCGACGTCGAGCGCATCTGCCGTGAGAGCAATATCGAATTCCAGTGGCGCGGTGCCAATGATCTGCACACTCGCCAGATTTGTCCTGCGGTCATCCTGCACCCGTTGACGGGAGAGGAGAGCTTCTTCAATCAGATCCAGCTGTATCATCCGGCCTTTCTGGATGCCGATGTGCGCGAGCAGTTTTTGCGCGATGGTGAGGCGACGATGCCCCGGCAAGTGTTCTATGGCGACGGTTCCGAGCTGGAACCGGAGGCCATCGAGGCCATCAACGCGGCCTACGAGCGTTGTGCCGTGCGCTTCGATTGGCAGCAGGGCGATGTGGTCATGCTCGATAACATGATGGCGGCACACGCCCGGGACCCGTTCGAGGGCGAGCGCAAGATTGTGGTGGCCATGGGCGAAATCTATGGCCGTGATCAGGTGCTGGCTGCGCCGGCGCAGACCGAAGAGACATACGCAGAGTTGAAACCATGATGGACCTTGGACTAACGCTTTCACCTCAGCAAAAACAACTGGCCCAGGCCAGTCCGCAAGCCTGGTGCTGGGTGCGCATGCAGCTGTCGGGCGTGCCCGAAGGGGGGCTTGAACAGCGCCTGCGTGATTGTTTGCAGCAGCACCAGGCACTGCGCCTGCGCTACCTGCGCCCGGTCGGTGCCACGGGCTTGCGCCAGCGGGTGGTCGAGCCCTGCGAACTGCGCCTGGACTGGCGCCAGGGCCGCTCGAGTGAAGGGCAGGATGAGCACGCATGGCTGCACGAAGCCCAGCAGCATTGCCTGGCCGAACAACCCGATGTGTTGGCCTGGCTACTGGACGATTGGCTGCTGTTGGCGGTCCCGGTGTATTCGCTGGACGTGCGCAGCCTGATCCAGTTGCAGGCGCAGCTGTTGGGACGCGCCGCACCGTTTGCAGCCGAGCCTATGCAGTACAGCGAATACGTTGAGTGGATCAATGGCCTGCAACTGGACGAAGACGCCGAACAGGGCGCGCAGTTCTGGCGCAACCTGGCTTTGCAAGAGGTGCCGGGCATGCGCCTGATCGAGCGCTATGGCATCGCCAGTGGCAGCCATGCCGTGGTTCGGCTCACGCTGGCGCAGACACTGCCAGCAGCGTTGACGGCCCTGGCCGAGGGTGAAGGCATGGCCGTGGAGCCTCTGGCCCTGGCCGCCTGGGGTTCATTGCTGGGCCGGCTCAACGGGCAGCAGCACGGGCAGTTGGGTGTGCAGCACGATCCGCGCGATGACTATGAGGAGCTATCAGGGGCTTGCGGGTTGTTCGAGCAAACCCTGCCGATGGTGGTGCAGATGTCCGAGCACAGCACCTGGATCAACCTGGCGCGGCCATTGGCACGGCAACTGGAAAACGCCGTGGCCTGGCAGGAATACGTGGGCCAGGCTCAGCTGTTGCCGCAGTGGCGTGACAGTTTTCAGACCGGACTACGTGTCGTGTATGCACCGCAGCTGCATGGCTTGCAGGTCCTGTCTTTCGATACCCCGGTGGAGCTGCAATTGCAGCTGACGCTCGATGCCCACGGCCGCGGGGAACTGCTGCTGGCTTATGATTGTGGTCTGTACCGTGAACAACAGATGCAGGTGTTGCTCCAGCGCTTCGCCCATTGGCTGGCGCAATTGGTGCAGTCGCCCAACGGCCTGATCAGTGGTGTAGATCCGCACTTGCCCGGGGAGTTGCCTACGTTGCCGACGCATTCCGTCCAGGCGCCGGATCTGGATATCGTCGCCACCCTGCGCGAGCATGCCCGCACACAACCGGACCGGCCGGCGCTGCGCTATGGGGAGCAAATGTTCTCGTACGCCGAACTCGATGCCCTGAGCGACCGTGTAGCCGGCAGCCTGCATCAGGCCGGTGTCGAGCGTGAACAGGTGATCGGCCTGTACTTGCCGCGTGGGGCGCAGATGCTGATCGCGATGCTGGCCTGCTTCAAGGTCGGGGCGGCCTATCTGCCCCTGGATCCGCAGCAACCCCCGCTGCGTCTGGCCGGCATTATCGATGATGCGCAACCGACCCTGCTGCTGTACGTAGAGGGTCTGCAACCCGACATCGCGGTCGACACCCTGTGCTGGACGCAGGCGTGCACCGGGCCGGTGTTCGACTCGCCGGTGCAGGGCTCGGCGCAAGACCTGGCCTACGTGCTCTATACCTCGGGCACCAGTGGCAAGCCCAAAGGTGTACAGATCGAACAAGGTCAATTGCGTCATTACGTTACGCAAGTGACCCGTGCGCTGCAGTTGCCCGAGGCCGGGCACTATGGCCTGGTGTCCTCGCTGCTCGCGGACCTGGGTAACACCGTGCTGTTTCCGGCCTGGCTGCAAGGCGGTTGCGTGCATGTGCTGGAGCAGTCCACCGTGACCGATGCCAGGGCGTTCGCCGAAGAACTTCAGCGCTACCCGCTGGACGTGCTCAAAATCGTTCCATCGCATCTTGAAGCGCTGATGGGCGAACAGGTTACCCGCGATATTCTCCCGCGCCGGGTGCTGGTACTGGGTGGAGAACCGGTCAGTGAGCCTTTACTGCGCCGTTTGGCCCAAGCGAAACCAACCTGTCGCCTGTACAACCATTACGGTCCGACAGAGACCACGGTGGGGGTGTTGTGGCGGGCGATCGATATCGACCAGGGCGTGAGTGGTTGCGCCTTGAATCAGGTAGTGGGGGATAACCGCATTCTCTTGCTCGATGACCAGCAACGGCCGGTGCCGCCAGGCCAGGCAGGGGAGTTGTGCATCAGTGGCGCCAGTGTCGGGCGCGGTTATGTGGGCGGAGTCGGTGGCAGTGCCTTTGGTGTCGATCCGCTCAGCGGCAAGCGCCTGTATCGCACCGGCGATCTGGCCTTGCGCCAGGCCGATGGCGCACTGCGCATTCTTGGCCGCAATGATCAGCAGGTGAAGATTCGCGGGTTTCGCCTGGAGCTGGCGGAAGTGGAACAGGCTTTATTGGCCCAGCCGGGCGTACTGCAGGCGGCTGTCTTGTTGGACGGCGAAGGCGACCACGGGCGGCTGCTGGCTTTTATCGTGAAGGACGATGCCCGGTTACCGACGACCGAGCATCTGTGCGCGGCTCTGGCTCGCCAACTGCCGGACTACATGTTGCCCAGCGGTATCCTTGCACTCAAGACCTTGCCCTTGAACAGCAATGGCAAGCTCGACCGCAACAACTTGCTTGAGCGTGCCCGGCAACGCTTGCAGAACACCCGCGTGGCACCTGTCGGCGAGCTGGAAACCGCCATTCTGGCCATCTGGTGCGAGGTGCTTGGTGTCGATGACCTGGGAGTGACCGACCACTTCTTCAACGTCGGCGGGCACTCGCTGGCGGCGATCAAAGTGGTGTCGCTGATTCGCGAGCGCCTGTCGCTGGAGTTGCCGACCCATCTGCTGTTCGAACGGCATACCGTGCGTGATCTGGTCCGTGGCCTGGGCAATCACGAAAGCGCCGGCCCATGGAAAGTCCTGAGTGCTGCCGATGAACAGTCCCCGGCCTTGCTGCTGGTGCACGGGGCACAAGGGCATCTGCAGGCGTATCAGCCGCTGGTGGACAATCTCAACGGTAAAATCGCGGTGTTTGGCCTGGCTGCCCTGGAAAACGTCTGGGGCGAGGGCGATATGGACGCGCTGCTGCAACAATACGTGGCGAGCATTCCTGTCCACTTGAAACAGCGTCCGCTGGTGCTGCTGGGGTGGAGCCTGGCGTCGCGACTGGCCTTGTTGCTGGTGCCTCATCTGCAAGCCAACGGCTTTACTGTCGAAGGTCTGGTGGTGCTCGATCACGATGCACAACGCAGCCTGGCGGGCGAGGGCGATGAAGCCGGTCAGTTGATTGCAGATTTTGCTTTCTACTGCCGCAGCCATGCCCAGCCCATCGGTGAGTCACTGCGCGAGCGTTTGACCCGCCTGCTTGCCGGCCATGACTACGCCGAGGGCGTGGCCCGGTTGCTCAGCGATAGCCAGGTGCGTGCGCATCTGCAGTGGGAAGCTGCCGATGCTGATTTACTCTCGCTATTGGCGCAATATCGCGCGATCAAGACGCGCTTGTATGAGCAGTCCTTGCCCACCGTCGACGTGCCGCTGTGGCTCTGGCGCGGCAATGCCCACGGCGACTTGCGTGCTCAGTGGCAAGCGCATACCCGGCACGCTGTTCGCCAGTGGACACTGGACGTGGGCCATCACGCGATACTCGCGGAGCCGCGATTGGTCGAAAACCTGTTGCCTTTACTGTTGCAAACCTCTGCCAAGGTGGTGTCTGCCTCATGATCCTATTGAAAGAACTGCTGCACGACGCTCGATGGCGCATTCTGCTGGCGATTCTGAGCAGCGCCTTGAGTGCGGCAACCAGTATCGGCCTGATCGGCTACATCAACCGCAGCCTGGAGCACGGTCTCGATGATATTGGCCGCGGCTTGCTGTTGTTCGGTGGCCTGCTGCTTCTGTTGTTCATCACTGGTGTGACGTCGCAATGGTTACTGGTGCAGATCGGGCATCGTCTGGTTTACCAATTGCGCCTGCGGCTGGTGGGCAAGGTGTTGGGCACGGCACTCGAGCGCATCGAACGGCTCGGTAGCCCGCGTATCTACAACGCGCTGACCAAGGACGTGACCACCGTCGCCACAGCGTTCAAGCAACTGCCGATCTCCTTGTACAACGGCTTGCTGCTCCTGGCAGGGCTCGCTTACATGGCCTGGCTCAGCGTGCCGTTCTTTTTCCTGACCCTGGGGGTGATTGCCCTGGGGGTGGGGCTGGATGTGTTGCTCGGGCGCAAGGTCAAGACCTTGATGCAGGCCGTCCGCCGACAAGACGACCAGTTGACCGAGCAATTCGAGGCGGCGATCCAGGGCCGTTGCGAGTTGGGCCTGAGCCGGGAACGCCGGCATCTGCTTTATGAACACAAGCTTGAACCCATCGCTCGGGCCTCGCTGGATGCGTCGGTGCGCGCCGACACCCTGTGGGCGGTGAACCTGAACTGGACGACACTGCTGGTGTTCGTGCTGATCGGAACGCTGTTCTTTCTCGGCCAGGGGCTGGGCATGCTCAGTCAGCAGGTGGTGGTGGGTTACGTGCTGGCGATCATGTTTCTGCGCACGCCGATCTCGATGATTCTGGATGCCATTCCGGCGGTCATTCGCGGCCATGTCGCCTTGCAGGCCATCGATGCCCTGGCACTGGGTGAGACGGTGCAGTTCAAGACACCTGCGCAAGCGGCACAGGCCTTCGGCGAGCTGCGCCTGTCAAACGTACGCTATCGCTATCCAGGGCAGAGTGACGAGTTCGCGTTCGAGCTGGGGCCGATCGACCTGTCGATTCGTCGCGGTGAGTTGATTTTCATAGTCGGTGGCAATGGCAGCGGTAAATCGACCCTGGCCAAGCTCTTGACGGGACTCTACGTGCCCACTTGCGGGCAGGTTTCGCTTAACGGCGTGGTGCTCGATGCCAGCACCAGTGAATGGCATCGTGAGCATTTCGCGGCCATTTTTGCTGACTTCTATCTGTTTGCCGATGTGCTGGGCGAGGCGGGCAATCACGACGGGCTCGAGGCTCGGGTGGATCATTATCTGGACCGCCTGGGGCTGGCCCACAAAGTCCAATTCGCCGCCGGCCGTCTGTCCACCACCGCGTTATCCCAGGGCCAGCGCAAGCGCCTGGCCCTGTTGCTGCTGATGATGGAAGGTCGGGAAGTGTTCCTGCTGGATGAGTGGGCAGCGGATCAGGATCCGGTGTTCCGCCATGTGTTCTATAACGAGTTGCTGCCCGAGTTGAAGGCCGCCGGCAAGACGGTGATCGCCATCACCCATGACGACCGTTATTTCGATGTCGCCGACCGGGTCTATCGGCTCGACTATGGCCACCTCGTGGACTACGACCGCACAACAGAAAACCCTTTTCAACTGGCGAAGTAGCGGCTGTTACACGGTCTGCTCCTGCTGTTTGCACTCATCGAGAGGGCAACTGCTGCAATAGCCGACGCCGGGAAGGCGGTAGCGAATGCAGCAGATGCGCCTCAGGCGCTGCGGCTCGTCTTCGCCGATATCCTGGTAATGCACGGGGGCGAACAAGGGATTGCGTCGGCCGTTGGGGCGCAGGCGGCTGTTCAGGATTTCTCTGGCCGGTGCGGTGCTGTGCGCGTTGGCCAGCAGATGCAGGTCGATACGGCTGGTCACGAACTCGAAGGTATTACCGGCATTGCTCCAGAACAACCGTGGCGATGCCCGGGAGACGCTGACCAGGGTTTCGATGACGGGTTCCAGGTGTTCCTCGATCAGGCTCTGAAACCGTTCGAAGGCCGTGCAGGCGGGCAAGGGGTGCCCGGCATGGGCCAAGTGCAATGCCTGCGGCCTGGCGTCATTGCCCAGTTGTATCCCGGTGTCGGCCAGGGCCAGTGGCAGATCACACTGCTGGAGGAGGTTGGCGGCCATCACCGGGGCCAGGAACGTGCTGAAGTACCATTTGGACCACAGCGATACCAGGGCCAGGCGCTCATCGGTTTTGTACCGTGCCTGCAGGTCGTCGACGAATGCGCTGAAACACTCGTGGCGGAAAAACCTGTCTCCCGGCACGTCTGTACGTGGATGGCTGCGCAGTTGCAGCTTTTCACCATGGTCGGCAAGCGGACCGGTGAACAGCGGGGCAAGGCTGGGAATCATCGACTCATCCGTGGACCGGTAATTGAGAGAGGTTATCGTTCAG
Organism: Pseudomonas halotolerans; assembly: GCF_039581215.1. Taxonomy (NCBI): domain Bacteria; kingdom Pseudomonadati; phylum Pseudomonadota; class Gammaproteobacteria; order Pseudomonadales; family Pseudomonadaceae; genus Pseudomonas; species Pseudomonas halotolerans. The sequence continues at coordinate 2,929 of NZ_JBCNTJ010000012.1, read as the reverse complement.
AAGGGCTCGAAGTATAAACAGGCCGTTGCCGTCTTGCGACAGTTCATCGTGGATAAGGAAATTTGAGAATCTTGCATGAATTTTAGAAGATTAATGAGAATCGCTACCATTAGTATTGTATCGTAGAGACCTTCCCATTCTAACCCCCAAGGAGCAAGCAATGAGTTTGGACAGCCCGGATACGCGCTTTCTGGTTGTGGTCAATGACCAGGAACAGTACTCAATCTGGCCGGATTATCGAAGCGTGCCCAACGGCTGGCGCACGCTCGACGTGAAAGGCAGCAAGCAAGAGTGTCTGGACTATATCGAAAAGGTCTGGACCGATATGCGCCCGCTCAGCCTGCGCCAGGCCATGCAGGTACAAGGACAGGGCTGATCGCCCGCGACAGCGTCTTCACAACAGGGATTCAATATGGAAAGCGTCCAGCCCCGTCTCTCATCCAGCGCCACCTTTACGCTGGAGCAGTTTCGTCAACAAGCCCCGCGTGAACTGAACACCAACCCGTATCTACAGCGCCAGGCGGCCCGTGAATCGAATGCCCGGTCTTATCCACGGCGGATTCCGTTGGCGTTGCAAGAGGCTCATGGCCTCTATGTTCGCGATACCCAAGGTCAACTGTTCATGGATTGTCTGGCGGGGGCGGGGACCTTGGCGCTGGGGCATAACCATCCGGTCGCCATTGCGGCCATGCGCCAGACGCTCGACTCCGGTTTGCCCTTGCACACCCTGGACCTGACGACGCCGGTCAAGGATCGTTTCGTCGAAGACCTGTTCAACGCGTTGCCGGAAAATTTTGCCCGTCACGCGCGAATCCAGTTCTGTGGTCCGACCGGTGCCGATGGCATAGAAGCGGCATTGAAACTGGCCAGGACGGCGACCGGACGTAAACCGATTCTCTCGTTCTCTGGCGGTTACCACGGCATGACGCTGGGAACATTGAGCCTGATGGGCAACCTGGGACCGAAACAGGCGCTGGGCTCACTGATGGCCGATGTGCAGTTCCTGCCGTATCCCTATGACTACCGTTGTCCATTCGGCATCGGCGGCGAAGCCGGTATCGACGCCGGGCTGCATTTTATCGAGCAGTTACTCAGCGACCCGGAGTCGGGGGTGTTGCCACCCGCGGCGGTGGTGGTCGAAATCGTGCAGGGCGAGGGCGGGGTGATTCCGGCGCCGATCCGCTGGCTCCAGGGCCTGCGTCAATTGACCCGCAAGTTCGGCGTGGCGCTGATCATTGATGAAGTACAGACCGGCCTGGGTCGTACCGGCAAGCTGTTTGCTTTCGAACACGCCGATATCGAGCCTGACATCCTCGTACTCTCCAAGGCCATCGGCGGTGGCCTGCCGTTAGCCGTGATGGTGTACCGCGAAGAACTGGATACCTGGAAACCGGGCGCCCATGCCGGCACATTCCGCGGCAACCAGATGGCGATGGCGGCAGGGGCCGCGACCCTGCGCCATATCATCAGCGAAGACTTGCCGGGGCATGCCGAGGTCATGGGGCAACGCCTGATGGGGCATCTGTGTCGGTTGCAAAGCGATTACGCGTGCCTGGGCCAGGTCCGTGGTCGAGGCCTGATGGTCGGAGTGGAAGTCGTCAGCGATACGCCGAGCGACCATCGTGTGCCCGCGGCGGATACCGTCCTGGCCCAGGCCATTCAGCGTCAATGCCTGCGCCTGGGGGTCATCCTGGAGCTTGGCGGGCGCCATGGTGCCGTCGTGCGATTCCTGCCGCCGTTGATCATCCAGCCTGAAGAGGTCGATTTGCTGGTCGAACTGTTCCAGGTTGCCTTGGCGAATGCCCTGGTGGAGGTCAAGGGCAGGGCGTTGCACATCGCCTGAATGCCATAGAAACGAGTCATGACGGGGAGGTGGCCTAACCCTTGCCACCTCCCTTCAACCGACCTTCCAGTGCCTCGATCATTCGGCTAACGACCATCGGCCACCGTGCGTTCTATCTCGGCTATTTTTTGCCTCAGTGCCTCAGCTTCTTCCTCCTCGGTTTGAGCTGGAGTTGAGCCGTCCGCAACATCGCTTTCAACCTGTACGCCGGATGTATCGGTGGACGGGTTGTGCGACGTTTTTTCCTGGTCGTCATCGTCATCGTTGTTCATATCGCTTACCTCTGTTGGCCTACACATTGGATGCAGCGGTATGGCGTGAGTTCGAGTTTTTTGCCGGCGCTCAGGACAGAACCGCGCTCAACAACCCTCCCGTGATGCCGCTTGCGATCACCACCAGCCACGGCGGCAACTTCCAGAACATCAGGGCGACCAGCGCCACCAGGGCGAGTCCAAAATCCTGGGGTGCGTGAATTGCGCTGGTCCAGACAGGGTTGTAGAGGGCTGCCAGCAACAGGCCAACCACCGCCGCATTGACGCCCAACAGTGCGGCTTGGGTGCGCACGTTACGGCGCAGGCGCTCCCAGAAGGGCAATGCGCCGACGACCAGCAGAAAGGAGGGGGCGAAGATCGCCAAGAGGCAGATCAGGCCGCCCAACCAGCCGGACGGGGCATTGTTCATCGAGGCGCCAAGAAACGCCGAAAAGGTAAACAAGGGGCCAGGGACAGCCTGCGCCGCGCCATAGCCGGCCAAAAAGGCGTCATTGCTGACCCACCCGGAGGGCACGACCTCGGCTTGCAGCAGCGGCAACACGACATGCCCGCCACCGAACACCAGTGCCCCGGCACGGTAGAAAGCGTCCACCATCGACAGCGTCTGATTCGGGAGCATGGCCGACAGCAGCGGTAATCCCATCAGCAAGGCAAAGAACAGCGTCAACCAGAGCAGGCCAACTCGACGCCTGACCGTTATTGCCAGGGGATCATGGGTTGAATCGTGCTGAGGCTTGAACAGCACGAGGCCGATGATCGCTGCGATGGCAATGACCGTTACCTGTCCCCATGCCGTCGGCATCAGGAGGACGAA
>NZ_JBCNTJ010000011.1:0-199493 GCF_039581215.1 Pseudomonas halotolerans | reverse complement strand
ACCGCTTTCGCGAGCAAGCCCGCTCCCACATAAGAACTGCGTGACGGCAATATCTGCGACTTACCCCATCCCCCTGTGTGCGAGCCTGCTCGCGAGGGGGCCAGTACCCTCAATCCATTTCTCAAGGATTGGCGGTGACCGTATTGGCAACCTGCGGCACCTGCGGTAATGCCATGCCCTTGGGCCACAGCATCCAGATCTGTCCCTGTTGCTTCATATCCCCAGCCAGGTTTCCCGCTGCTTCACCGGTGCCCCAGAACAGGTCTGCCCGTACTTCGCCGGCAATTGCGCCGCCGGTGTCCTGGGCCGCGACCGGCCGGTTCAATGCACTGCCGTCAGGGCGGGTGGTGGATAACCACAGCAGGCTTCCCAGGGGAATCACCTTGCGATCCACCGCCACGCTGTAGCCGGCGGTCAGCGGCACATTCAGTGAGCCCCGCGGCCCTTCGTTGCTGTCCGGGTTACGGTTGAAAAACACGTAGCTGGGGTTGCTGCCCAGTAACTCGGGAATCCGGTTCGGGTTGGCTTTTGCCCAGGCACTGATGGTGCCCATGGTCACCTCTTCTTTCTTCAGTTCGCCCTGTTCGACCAGCCAGCGCCCGATGGGCCGGTAGGGGTGGCCGTTCTGGTCGGCATAGCCGATGCGCAACTGGCGGCCGTCATCAAGTCGAATCCGGCCCGAGCCCTGGATCTGCAGGAATTGCAGGTTCATCGGGTCTGTCAGCCAGGCGATCACCGGTGCCTTCACCCCGTTGGTTTCGATGGTGGCCGCGTCGTCGTAGGGCTTGAGCACTCGGCCTTCGAGGCGACCGCGCAGGCGCTTGCCCTTGAGCTCGGGGTAGATACTGTCCAGCGACACGATGATCATGTCTTCCGGCACCCCGTACACCGGGATGTTGGCGGTGGCCGTCTGGGTGAGGCTGCCGGGGTAGACCGGCTCGTAGTAACCGGTAATCAGACCGTTGGGGCTGTTGTCACCCGAGCGCAGGCCATAGACATCCAGGTTCTGCTTCAGAAAGTTGCGCACATCCACGGCGGTCAGCGGCACATTGGCCGCCGCCGCGCAGGTGGCGCCCCACACCGTATCGGCCTTGAGCCGGGTGCAGGCGCTACGCCAGGAGCCAAAGCCCGCCAGCAGGTCTTCATCGGACACCGATGGCAAGGCTTCCCACGGTGCGCTGACATACGTGGCGACGGCGTGGGTCTTGGGCTCTTCGGCTTTGTCGCCGCGGTTGCAGCCGGCCAGCAGCGCGATAAGCGGTAGGGTCAGCGCCAGGCCTTTGTGCCAGGTCTTGAAACTGTGCATGAGATTTCCTTGCCGGTCGTTCGAACGCTCCAGGCGTCCAGACAACCCGTATTGATAATAGGGCTATTGGTCTTTGCCGATGACCCGAGGATACTAACCGCCGTTTCCTGCTCCGAGGCCAAGATGTTTGTAAAACGATTTTCCATGGCCGTGCTGGCCTGCCTGATGTTGTCCGCCTGTGGCGGTGTCGATCCCAGTTCCCCGCTGGGCCAACGCAAAGCGATCTTCAAGCAGATGCTCAAGACCAACGAAGAGCTCGGTGGCATGCTGCGCGGTCGTATCCCGTTCGACGGCCCGCGCTTTGCCGAGGGCGCGGTGCAACTTGATCAACTGTCCCGCGAGCCGTGGAAGCATTTCCCGCAAGTGCGTGAAGAAGACCACACCAGTGCCCGGGATGAGGTCTGGCAAAAACAGGCGCGTTTCCAGGAACTGGTCCGCAGCCTTGAAGCGGCCACCGGTGAGTTGGTAACCGTCAGCAAGGTCCAGCCCTACAGGGCCAGCAACCTGGGGCCTGCGGTGCAGAAGGTAGAGGATGCGTGCAGCGCCTGCCATAAAGAGTTTCGGGATTATTGAGTAGGAGCGGCTGCAAGTTTTTTAGCTGCAAGCTGCAAGTGTGGGGCTTTAGGCTTGCGGCTTAAAACTTGTCGCTGCCGCTTACTTATCCAGCTCATCCACCGCTTCCTGCAATTCTTTGCGAGAAGCCGCCAGTTTGTCCTTGCGTTTGTTGATTCGCTGCGCGTCGCCTTTTTTCATGGCCTTTTCCAGGTCGGCCTGACGCTGGCTGACTTCGTGCTTGGCTTCAAGGACCTTGTTTTCACGTTCTTTGCGCAGGGAGGCGTCGGTGCAATGGGTGGTGACCTGGCTTAATGCTGTTTCCAGGCCGGCTTGCTGGTCCTTGTTGCCGCGGGACTTGGCCAGCTCGATTTGATTGATGATGCCCTGGCGCTTGGCTGCGCAGCCGGTGAGCTCCGGTGTTTGCTCGGCTGCCGTCAGGGGGGCGGCCATGGCGCTGCATAGCGTCAGCAGTGCGATAGGGGACAGAAAATTCATAGCAACTCCGTGAAAACTCGCGAACGGTTGGTATAGATGCGCTGTTGGAGCGCACGTTTACCCCTTGGGTTCAACTGTGGGACCTGGATTAAAAACCGTCGACCCCGGCACCCTTCAGTACTTCACTCAACGCCAGCACCTGTGGGTCGCGAAAAAAAGCCCTCAGTTGCGCAGCGCGTCCCGGGCCGATACCGGCTTCGGCTTGCCAATGTTCGATGTCGCGCTCGGCAAGCACCTGCCATGGCCCCTCCAGCCGGACCTCGCCGGTGGGTGGCAGGCCAAGGGCCTTGAGCCACTGCCCAAAAGGAAGTTGCCGGGCGCTGTGCAGGCTGTCGAGCAAGCGGGCGCTGCTGCGTTCGCCGAAGCCGGCAATGTTAGCAAGCTCGTCGGCATCAAGGGTCATCCAATCCAGCAAACCATTGAGTCGACCGGCCGCCAGGAGTTTTTCCCAGGTGCCCGGGCCGACATGGGGCAGGGCTAATCCGTGCTTGCCGCTGAGCCAGCCCAGGCGCGCCAGAAACTGGCTTTCGCAGCCGGGTGTCGGCTGCCAGCAACTTAAAAAGTGATAGTCGGCCGCCGCCGGGGCGTTCACGGCCTGGCGCTCGACACTGCGCAGCACGACGCTGTCCAGGCGTGGAATGGTCAGCCCAGCCAGGCTGATGGCGACCCGGTCGCCAGGACGGATGTCCATTTGCTCCCAGCGTTTGAGGGAGCTGACGCTCACGCGGCGGATTCGTCGGTCGTCGAGCATCGCAGGTTCAAGTTCCAGCACGGGCGTGATGCGCCCGGTCCGACCGATCTTGAAGCGCACGTGGCGCACCTCGGCCAGGGCCTGGGCATAGGGGTATTTCCAGGCCACGCTCCAGAACGGCGCCCGGGCCCGCCAGCGGTCAGCAGGTGGGCGGCGGCTTTGGCGCAGGACGACGCCATCGCTGGCAAAGGCAGTGGCGTGCGATACCAGTGGTCGCGCCACTGCTTGACGTCGGCCAATGCCTGGACGGGTTGGCTGTAGCCGGTGGTGTCGGCAAAACCCAGCGCTTTCAGGGTCGCCTCCCGTTCGGGCAGCGTGGCCGGTCCGTCAGGCCAGTCCCAGACAAACAGACCGATGTCCGCCCCCTCCTGCGCGGTCAAATTCGTGCGCGCCATCAGCCCCGCCACGGTCGCCCGGGCATTGAGACTGCCGTTGCGGGCCTGGACGTGGGCAATCAGCCGCCAGTACAGCTCACCTTGAACGACCAGGTCCAACGGCTGATGCAGCCGTTGCGGGATGGCGTTGATCTTGTGCGCGGCCCAGGTCCAGTCTTGCCCTCGGACACCATCACCGCGGCTGATCGCCTGATGCAGGCGCCCTCCGCGATAGATCAAGGTCACGGCCACGCCATCGACTTTCGGTTGGACCCAGAGGTCTTCCCGGCCTTTTAACCACGCCTTGACGGCGTCGGCATCCTTGAGTTTGTCCAGGCCCGTGTGTGCGACGGGGAGTGGCACTTTCCCACTCGCTGTGCGCAAGGGGAGATTTGGCGCCTCAAGACCAAAGCAGTCGCGCCACTGACTCAGTTGGATGCGGGACTGATCGTAGAGCTCATCGGCTACCAGTGATTGGCCGAGGCGGTGATAGCTGTCATCCCACGCGTCGATTCGCTGTTGCAGGGCGGTGATTTCTGCCTGGGCGCGTCCGAGGGGCCAGTCGGGACAAGACGCGGCGATGACGGGAGAAGTGATGAATATGAAGCAGGCCCATAGGCGTGATAGCGGCAGCATCGAAGCATCCTTGCTGGGTGGTGTGCTTGAAGGCTAGTCACTGCCTCAGAAGCTGCGAGGCTGGGAGCGTTACCGGATTTTGCAGGGGCCGATGGCGAAGTCGTGGCGGTACAGTGCAGGGTGATTTGGTTGCGCAACTGTGCCTTGAACCCATCAGGGGCGAGCGCAGAATGGGTGCTCGATCCGCTCTGCCAGGCGTGCATCCCTATGGACCTGACGACCCTCGCTGTTTTCATCCCGGCCTGCTTCGCGCTGAACATGGCACCGGGGCCGAATAACCTGCTGTCCATCAGCAACGCCTCGCGTTATGGCTTCGTCCGGGCGTGCAGCGGTGGCATTGGCCGGTTGCTGGCGTTTGCACTCATGATTGCCCTGGCAGCGGTGGGGCTGACGGCTGTGCTGCATACCTCGGAGCTGTTGTTCCTGGGGATCAAGTTCGTGGGGGCCGCTTATCTGTTCTATCTCGCCGTGCAATTGTGGCGGGCGCAGCCAGAAGCCGGCGCTGAAGCGGCGGTCACTTCGATGAGCGTAACTCGCCTGGCGCGCCAGGAGTTTCTGGTGGCGATCGGCAACCCGAAAGCAATCCTGTTGTTCACCGCCTTTCTGCCGCAGTTTGTCGACCGCGCCAGCACTGTCACCCAGCAGTTCGCCGTGCTGGGCGGCCTGTTCCTGGCGCTGGAGTGCATCGCCATCGGGTTGTATTGCTACATGGGGATTTATGCGCGGCGGCTGTTTGCCCGGCCGAGCGGCAAACGTCTGTTCAATCGCCTGTGTGCGGGGCTGCTGGCCAGTGCGGCTTCGTTTTTGCTGGTGGCGCGACGATCTTGAGTTCGATGGTTCTATTGGTGCCTGGGAGAGGGTGGACTTGTGGCGAGGGGATTTATCCCCGCTGGGCTGCGCAGCAGCCCCAAAATGGTCAAGCATGGTTAACCGGACACACCGAGGCAACTGATTGGGGGGCCGCTTCGCAGCCCAGCGGGGATAAATCCCCTCGCCACAGGAGCGGTGCCTGACTTTAATTTTTTGATAAAAAAGCCCCTGGCGACTGGGTCGCCAGGGGCTTTTCGTAGCAGCGGGTGTTACAGGCCGGCAGCGGCGCGCAGGGCGTCGGCGCGGTCGGTTTTTTCCCAGGTGAAGGTGGTGAAGGTGTCGTCACCGACCGTCTTGGTTTGCGGCGTGCGACCGAAGTGGCCGTAGGCAGCAGTGTCCTGGTACATCGGGTGCAGCAGGTCGAGCATGGTGGTGATGGCGTACGGACGCAGGTCGAACACTTCACGAACCAGCTTGATGATCTTGTCATCGCCGATCTTGCCGGTGCCGAAGGTGTTCAGCGAGATCGAGGTAGGCTGGGCGACGCCGATGGCGTAGGAAACCTGGATCTCGCAGCGCTCGGCCAGGCCGGCGGCCACGATGTTCTTGGCCACATAACGACCGGCGTAAGCCGCCGAACGGTCAACCTTGGATGGATCCTTGCCGGAGAACGCACCACCGCCGTGACGGGCCATGCCGCCGTAGCTGTCGACGATGATCTTGCGACCGGTCAGGCCGCAGTCGCCCACCGGGCCACCGATGATGAACTGGCCAGTCGGGTTGATGTGGAACTGGGTGTCCTTGGACAGCAACTCGGCAGGCAGTACATGCTTGACGATCAGCTCCATTACGCCTTCGCGCAGGTCTTTGTAGGACACTTCAGGGTTGTGCTGGGTCGACAGTACGACGGCATCGATACCGACAACCTTGCCGCCTTCGTAACGGCACGTCACCTGGGACTTGGCATCCGGGCGCAGCCAAGGCAGCAGGCCGGATTTGCGGGCTTCGGCCTGGCGTTGAACCAACTGGTGCGAGAAGGTGATCGGTGCCGGCATCAGCACGTCGGTTTCGTTGCTGGCGTAGCCGAACATCAGGCCCTGGTCGCCGGCACCCTGGTCTTCAGGCTTGGCACGGTCAACACCCTGGTTGATGTCGGGGGACTGTTTGCCAATGATGTTCATCACGCCGCAGGTCGCGCCATCGAAGCCGACGTCGGAGCTGTTGTAGCCAATGCCCAGGATGACGTCACGGACGATCTGTTCCAGGTCGACCCAGGCTGAAGTGGTGACTTCGCCAGCGATGATTGCCACGCCCGTTTTCACCAGAGTTTCGCACGCCACGCGGGCGAACTTGTCTTCAGCAATGATGGCGTCCAGCACCGCATCAGAAATCTGGTCGGCGATTTTGTCCGGATGCCCTTCAGACACGGACTCGGAGGTGAAAAGGGAGTATTCGCTCATCTCGATGTTTTCCTACAAGTTACCGATGGTGAGTGTCGCCAGCCGGTCGCTGAAAATGGCGGACCTGAATCTGGAAACCATTACGTAAGCCCACATAGAGGCTTTCCCCGGGCACGAGGCCCGCAGCGGTGGCCCAACGGGCCAGATCGTCCTGTTCGAACCCCAGCCAGAGATCACCGCAGGCCTCCTTGGCCCAACTCTGGTTGTGGCTGCATAACTCTGTCACTAACAAGCTACCGCCCGGTTGCAGCAAGTCGGCCATGTGCTTGAGCGCATCGGCCGGCGCGGCGAAATGGTGAAGCACCATGTTCAATACAACGCAATCGGCCTGCAGGCTCACACCATTCAAGGCATCGGCCAGTTGCAGGCTGACATTAGCCAGTGTTTCACGTTCGCACACCTGGCGTGCCAGCTCGAGCATGGCCGGGCTGTTGTCCAGCGCCGTCACCTGGCTGAAACGCCGGGCCAGTTCCGGCAGAAACGCGCCGTCGCCAGGGCCGACTTCAATGGCCGTGGCGGTGGGCTCGAAGCCCAGTTTGTCGAGCAGCGCCACGACGCTTTCACGGTACTGCGCCAGCCCGGCAATCAGGTCCTGCTGGGCGCGAAACTTCTCGGCCACCCGGGCGAAAAAATCCTGGCTGGCGGCGGCCCGCTGCCCGTGTACCTGGGCAATGCGGGCCTGCACGTCTGCCGGCAGGTCCAGCTCGTCCACCTCTTCGAGCAACGCGGCATGCAGCTTGCCGCCCAGCAGATCGGTATGGGGCAGGGCGCGGCGGTAAAAAATCGCATTGCCTTCACGGCGGGTCGCCACCAGGTCGGCCTGGGCCAGGACCTTGAGGTGGTGACTCATGCCCGATTGACCAATGCCGAAGATCTGCGCCAATTCCAGCACGCCGAACGAGTCGTTGGTCAGGGCACGCAATACATTGAGCCGCAGCGGATCGCCGCCGGCCTTGCAAAGGGCCGCCAGCTCATCGCAATCGTCATGGCGAATGGAAGGCACGCGTAAATTCATAGGACGGCAGTCTAGTGAGGGGTATGGATCACCGCAAGGTCAATATCAAAAAGTTTTGATATTGCTCGATAAATGGCACTTCCAAAGCCGCGCTGGACTCTACACCCCCATCAGCGGAAAGGTTTCACCTGGCGAATGCGACTTTATCCACCGGAAAAAAGCCCCTGGATGACTATCTGTCATTGCCCCGGGGCGGGTGGGTGAGGGAAAATGCTCGCCTTTTTTCGGTTTCACCATTCAAAACCCAGGAGATCAGCGATGCCCAGCCGTCGTGAGCGTGCCAATGCCATCCGTGCACTCAGCATGGATGCCGTGCAAAAAGCCAACAGCGGCCATCCCGGTGCCCCTATGGGTATGGCGGATATCGCCGAGGTGCTTTGGCGCGACTACCTCAAGCACAACCCGAGCAACCCGTCGTTTGCCGACCGTGACCGCTTCGTGCTGTCCAACGGCCACGGCTCGATGTTGATCTATTCGTTGCTGCACCTGACCGGTTATGACCTGTCGATCGATGACCTGAAGAATTTCCGCCAGTTGCACAGCCGCACTCCAGGCCACCCGGAATATGGCTACACCCCCGGCGTGGAAACCACCACCGGTCCATTGGGCCAGGGCCTGGCCAACGCCGTGGGCTTTGCCCTGGCGGAAAAAGTCCTGGCGGCGCAGTTCAACCGCCCCGGCCACAACGTTGTCGATCACCACACCTACGCGTTCCTGGGTGATGGCTGCATGATGGAAGGCATTTCCCACGAAGTCGCCTCCCTGGCCGGCACCTTGGGCCTGAACAAGCTGATCGCTTTCTACGATGACAACGGCATCTCCATCGACGGCGAAGTCGAAGGCTGGTTCACCGACGACACCCCCAAGCGCTTCGAAGCCTACAACTGGCTGGTCATCCGCAATGTCGACGGCCATGACCCGGAAGAGATCAAGACCGCCATCGAAACGGCGCGCAAGAGCGCCCAGCCGACCCTGATCTGCTGCAAGACCACCATCGGTTTCGGTTCGCCCAACAAGCAAGGCAAGGAAGACTGCCACGGCGCGCCACTGGGTGCCGAGGAAATCGCCCTGACCCGCGCTGCGTTGAAGTGGGAACACGGTCCGTTCGAAATCCCGGCCGACATCTATGCCGAGTGGGACGCCAAGGAAAAAGGCCGTGCCGCCGAAGCCGAGTGGGACCAGCGCTTTGCCGCCTATTCCGCCGAGTTCCCTGAGCTGGCCAATGAACTGGTCCGTCGCCTCAGCGGCGAGCTGCCTGCCGACTTCGCTGAAAAGGCCTCGGCTTATATCGCTGAAGTCGCCGCCAAGGGCGAAACCATTGCCAGCCGCAAGGCCAGTCAGAACACCCTCAACGCTTTTGGCCCGCTGTTGCCGGAGCTGCTGGGCGGTTCGGCCGACCTGGCCGGTTCCAACCTGACCTTGTGGAAGGGCTGCAAAGGCGTCAGCGCCGAAGATGCCAGCGGCAACTACATGTATTACGGCGTTCGCGAGTTCGGCATGAGCGCGATCATGAACGGCGTGGCTCTGCACGGCGGCCTGGTGCCTTACGGCGCTACCTTCCTGATGTTCATGGAATACGCCCGCAACGCAGTGCGCATGTCGGCCCTGATGAAGAAGCGCGTGCTGTATGTGTTCACCCACGACTCCATCGGTCTGGGCGAAGACGGCCCGACTCACCAGCCGATCGAGCAACTGGCGAGCCTGCGCTGCACGCCGAACCTGGACACCTGGCGCCCATGCGACGCCGTGGAATCGGCCGTGGCCTGGAAATACGCCATTGAGCGTAACGACGGTCCATCGGCGCTGATCTTCTCCCGTCAGAACCTGCAGCACCAGAACCGCGATGCCGACCAGATTGGCGACATCACCCGCGGCGGCTATGTGCTCAAGGACTGCATTGGCGAACCTGAGTTGATCCTGATCGCCACCGGCTCCGAAGTTGGCCTGGCCGTTCAGGCCTACGACAAACTGACAGCCCAGGGCCGCAACGTACGCGTGGTGTCCATGCCGTGCACCAGCGTGTTCGACGCCCAGGACGCAGGCTACAAGCAGGCGGTATTGCCACTGCAGGTCAGCGCCCGGATCGCCATCGAAGCTGCTCACGCCGATTACTGGTACAAGTACGTGGGCCTGGAAGGTCGCGTGATCGGCATGACCACCTACGGCGAATCGGCGCCTGCGCCGGCGTTGTTCGAGGAGTTCGGCTTTACCCTGGAAAACATCCTGGGTCAGGCTGAAGAGCTGTTGGAAGACTGATCCGAAGTCGCGTCGTTTGAGCTGCCGCCTTCGCGAGCAAGCCCGCTCCCACATTGGAACGCAATCCCATGTGGGAGCGGGCTTGCTCGCGAAGGCGATGGTTCAGGCAATACTGGACTGAAGGCTCACCACGGTAATCGAGAACCCCATGCCCCAACCGCGTCCCTACAAAGTTGCACTCAACGGCTACGGCCGGATTGGTCGTTGCGTCTTGCGTGCGTTGTTCGAGCGAGGGGCCAAGGCCGGGTTCGAGATTGTGGCCATCAACGATCTGGCCGACATGGCCAGCATTGAATACCTGACACGCTTTGACTCCACCCACGGCCGCTTTCCGGGCGAGGTGCGGGTCGAGGGCGATTGTCTGCACATTAATGGCGATTGCGTGAAAGTCCTGCGCAGTGCCACCCCCGAAGGTATCGATTGGGCGTCCTTGGGTGTCGACCTGGTGCTTGAATGCTCCGGCGCCTACCACACCCGTGAAGATGGCCAGCGCTTCATTGCGGCCGGCGCGCCGCGGGTGTTGTTCTCCCAGCCAATGGCCAGCGAAGCGGATGTGGACGCTACCATTGTCTACGGCGTCAACCAGAACTGCCTGGCCGGCGATGAGCTGCTAGTGTCCAACGCTTCCTGCACCACCAACTGCGGCGTGCCGCTGTTGCGCCTGCTGGACCAGGCCATTGGCCTGGAGTACGTGTCGATCACCACCATTCACTCGGCGATGAATGACCAGCCAGTGATCGACGCCTATCACCATGAAGACCTGCGTCGGACCCGTTCGGCGTTCCAGTCGGTGATTCCGGTGTCCACTGGTCTGGCGCGCGGCATTGAACGGCTGCTGCCGGAACTTGCGGGGCGAATTCAGGCCAAAGCCGTGCGGGTGCCGACGGTCAACGTGTCCTGCCTCGACATTACGATGCAGACCGTGAGCGATACCGACGCCACCGAGGTCAACCGGATTCTGCGCGAAGCCGCCACCAGCGGCCCGCTCGAAGGCCTGCTGGCCTACACCGAGTTGCCTCACGCCAGTTGTGATTTTAACCATGACCCTCATTCGGCCATTGTCGATGCCAGCCAGACCCGGGTTTCCGGGCCGCGGCTCGTGAACATCCTGGCCTGGTTCGACAATGAATGGGGTTTTGCCAACCGAATGCTGGATGTCGCTGAACATTATCTGCAAGCAGCGACTTCGCTTTCTGTTTCTCAGTTACCTGATTCAAAAAAACCTGCTCACTAAAACAGTTACCCAGGAATTGCGACCCATGACCGTGTTGAAGATGTCCGACCTCGATCTGCAAGGTAAGCGCGTACTGATCCGCGAAGACCTCAACGTTCCCGTCAAGGACGGTGTTGTCACCAGCGACGCGCGCATCCTGGCTTCGCTGCCGACCATCAAGCTGGCCCTGGAAAAAGGCGCGGCCGTGATGGTTTGCTCGCATTTGGGTCGTCCGACCGAAGGCGAATACTCGGCGGAAAACAGCCTCAAGCCGGTCGCCGCTTACCTGAGCAAAGCCCTGGGCCGTGACGTACCGCTGGTGGCTGACTACCTGGGCGGTGTGGACGTGAAGGCCGGCGATGTCGTGCTGTTCGAAAACGTGCGCTTCAATAAAGGCGAGAAAAAGAACGCTGACGAACTGGCCCAGCAATACGCTGCCTTGTGCGACGTCTTTGTGATGGACGCGTTCGGTACCGCTCACCGCGCTGAAGGGTCGACCCATGGCGTGGCGAAGTTCGCCAAAGTGGCCGCTGCTGGCCCGCTGCTGGCCGCCGAACTGGACGCACTGGGCAAGGCCTTGGGCTCCCCGGCCCAGCCGATGGCCGCCATCGTGGCCGGTTCCAAGGTGTCCACCAAGCTCGACGTGCTCAACAGCCTGAGCCAGGTGTGCAACCAGTTGATCGTCGGCGGCGGTATTGCCAACACTTTCCTGGCTGCTGCCGGTCACCCGGTCGGCAAATCCCTGTACGAACCGGACCTGCTGGACACCGCCCGGGAAATCGCCGCCAAGGTCAGCGTGCCGTTACCGGTGGACGTAGTGGTTGCCAAGGAGTTCGCCGAAAGCGCCACCGCCACCGTCAAGCTGATCGCTGACGTGGCCGAAGACGACATGATCCTCGACATCGGCCCGCAAACCGCAGCCAACTTCGCCGAACTGTTGAAATCTTCCAAGACTATCCTGTGGAATGGTCCGGTGGGTGTGTTCGAGTTCGACCAGTTCGGCAACGGCACCAAAGTGCTGGCCCAGGCCATCGCCGAGAGTGACGCATTCTCCATCGCTGGCGGCGGCGACACCCTGGCGGCCATCGACAAATATGGCGTGGCTGAGCAGATCTCCTACATTTCTACCGGCGGCGGTGCGTTTCTCGAATTCGTCGAAGGCAAAGTATTGCCAGCCGTGGAAGTCCTGGAAAGCCGGGCCAAAGCCTGAGGTTGCGTTGACCCGGCAAAGGAGTGTTGAGATGGTCAAGACGTTGGCGCTTTTGTTGCTGACCGCCTCCCTGGCGGCTTGCGGGAGCCACCCGCAAGCCGCACCGGAAGCAGTCGCTCCCAGCGAACCAAAAACCGGCTGCTACCAGGCCGAGTGGCAGGCCGAGACCAACCCGGTGCTCAACAAGCGTTCCGGGCCGGACGGCCTGGACAAATACGAGACGCAGGTCCCGGCCAAGGAACATGGTTGTCCTTGACGGGTCTGACTCATTAACTCATGGCTGGCGGCTTGCGCCGTCAGTCGAGGAACACGGATGAAAGGCTTTATCGCCGTTGTGGTGTTGGCGTTGCTGGCCGGTTGCGCACAGTTGGATCGGTTTCGTTCGTCCGAGCCTGTAGTAGAAGGCTGGACCACCTGGACCTGCGACAGCCAGGCCAAAGTACTCTGGCGTTATACCGATGACACCCGCAAGGAAGTCGACGTTCGCCTCGGCGGTGCCGAGCAGGTCTATCACCTGAAGGAAGAGCCGGGCGCATCGGGTACGCTGTACAGCGACGACATGCTGGCGTTACACGTCAAAGGTGAGGAAGGCCTGGTGTACTGGGTCGCCACCAATGACTTGATTGGCCGGGGTTGCAAGGCCAACTGATCCACAGAGGTCCAGTGTGGGAGCGGGCTTGCTCGCGAATGCGGCGGGTCAGCTTGCATATCTGCTGAATGTGAAACCGTATTCGCGAGCAAGCCCGCTCCCACAGGGCCCTCTACAGTTTCGAGATTTTGTTTCACCGAACACACAGGCCGGGGCCACCCTCCGACCTGCAATGACTTGAATAGCCGCCGCCGCTCCGGCAGGCTGGCACGATTAACGACCCTCGACCGGGAGAGACACACTAATGGCACTTATCAGCATGCGTCAGATGCTGGACCACGCAGCCGAGTTCGGCTACGGCGTCCCAGCCTTTAACGTCAACAACCTTGAGCAGATGCGCGCCATCATGGAAGCCGCTGACAAGACTGACTCCCCGGTGATCGTCCAGGCCTCGGCCGGCGCCCGCAAATACGCCGGCGCGCCGTTCCTGCGTCACCTGATCCTGGCTGCCATCGAAGAATTCCCGCACATCCCGGTGTGCATGCACCAGGACCACGGCACCAGCCCTGACGTCTGCCAGCGCTCCATCCAGCTGGGCTTCAGCTCGGTCATGATGGACGGCTCCCTGGGCGAAGACGGCAAGACTCCGACTGACTACGAATACAACGTGCGCGTCACTCAGCAGACCGTCGCCATGGCCCATGCCTGCGGCGTCTCGGTGGAAGGCGAACTCGGTTGCTTGGGCTCGCTGGAAACCGGCATGGCCGGCGAAGAAGACGGCATCGGCGCCGAGGGCGTGCTGGATCACAGCCAGATGCTGACCGACCCGGAAGAAGCCGCGGACTTCGTCAAGAAGACCCAGGTCGACGCCTTGGCCATCGCCATCGGTACCAGCCACGGCGCCTACAAGTTCACCAAGCCACCGACCGGCGACGTGCTGGCCATCGACCGCATCAAGGAAATCCACAAGCGCATCCCCAACACTCACTTGGTGATGCACGGTTCTTCCTCGGTGCCGCAAGAGTGGCTGGCGATTATCAACCAGTACGGCGGTGACATCAAAGAAACCTACGGCGTACCGGTTGAAGAAATCGTTGAAGGTATCAAGTACGGCGTGCGCAAGGTCAACATCGACACCGACCTGCGCCTGGCCTCTACCGGTGCCATGCGTCGTTTGATGGCGACCAACCCGAGTGAGTTTGATCCGCGTAAGTTCTTCGGTGCCACTGTGACCGCCATGCGTGATGTGTGCATTGCGCGTTACGAAGCTTTTGGTACTGCGGGTAATGCTTCCAAGATCAAGCCAATCTCTCTGGAGGCTATGTATCAGCGGTATTTGAAGGGTGAATTGAACGCCAAGGTGAACTAAGGCTCAAGCGTCAAAAAAAACCCGCAGCGATGCGGGTTTTTTTGTGCGTGGAATTGACCGTGGAGATTGGCAGGCACAATGCGCTTGAAATGTCCTCTATAAAGGACATAATTAGATTTTAAAACTAAAAAGTCCGATATAGGTGACATTGTGCTGATTCTAAACCCTTCAGTTCTTGGCGAGAGGATGCGTGCACTACGCCGTGCGAAGGGTTATACCCAACGGCAGCTCGCTGAGAAAGCCAACTGCGGCCGCAAAACGATCATCGATCTAGAGGCCGGTGAAAACGTGGCCGTGTACACCCTGTTTCGAGTCGTATCGGCGTTGGGGATGGCGCTGGAAATCGTCGACAAGCGGATTGACCTCAAATCCCTCGCTGATTTGGTAGAGCATGATGAGTAAGGTCAAGCTGCTCAATGTCATGACACCGCAAGGTTATAGCGGCGACTTGTCCAAAGGTTCGCAGTTTTCGTTCGCCTATGCGAGCGCCGAGGCGCCTCGGGAGGTTTCGTTGGTCATGCCCTATGACCCTACGCCTTCAGTCAGCAACGTCCTTCACCCCATCTTTGATATGAACGTGCCCGAGGGGTTTCTGGCCGACCAGATCAAGCGTCGTATGGCCAGACACATGCAGGTCGACGACATGCGGCTGCTATCGGTGATAGGGGGTAATCAGATCGGTCGACTCAGTTACGTCAACCCTGTCGAGGCCTTGACGACTGTGCGGGCTCAGGTCGGGTTGCAGGACATTCTGTCGGCGGATACTTCACAAAGTGTTTTTGACTTCCTTGTTGATACTTATTTTGAGTCTGGTATTTCGGGCGTCCAACCCAAGGTACTGGTGCCTGACTTGGATAAGCTGACGGGCGATCGAAAAACCATGCTCAGCTCCGATCTGATCGTGAAGTCTGGCGCCGAGGAGTATGCCCACCTGGCGCAGAATGAATTCCTGTGTCTGGAAGCAGCTCGTTTGGCCGGGTTGGAAACTCCACCATTCTGGTTGTCGGAAAACGGTGAGTTGTTTGTAATGGAGCGGTTTGACCTGACCCCCTCCGGGCGCCTGGGATTTGAAGACATGGCAGTGCTCCTTGGCTTGTACAAAGACCCCCATGACAACTACAAATATTCCCAAAGTTACGAGACCCTTGCGGCAGTAGTGAATCAGGTATGCCGGCATGCTGAGCCGGTTCGCGAACTGGAGCGCTTTTTTTCTTCGGTGTGCCTCTCGGTCATGGTGCGTAATGGGGATGCTCACCTGAAAAACTTCGGGGTTATTTATACACATCCCGACGCACTGGAAACCGTGCGGTTGGCACCGGTTTTTGATGTCACCACTACAACGGTGTATGAACACTACAACCCCAAGTCTGGCCGCTCGTTGGTGGATCGGACTTTGGCGATCAAGATGAACAAGGTGAAGACTTATCCTGATCGACAGCAACTGATCGAGTTCGGTCGCAAGCATTGTGGCGTAGATAAACCCGCACTGATTATTGAGCGAATCGCCGATGCTATGGACCAGGCGCTGGCGATCAATAAGCATCGTATCGACGAAGAGTTGCTAAAGGGCATGCAGGCTGAGTGGGATGCTGGACGGCTTGCCGCACTTTATGATGCGGTGGCGCCGCGATTCAGGCGCAAGCCAGTGGCGTGAAGTGTGTATTGTTCGTTATGAGGCGTTTGTGGCTGCGGGTATTGCTTCGAAGATCAAGCCGATTTCGTTGGAAGCTATGTGCCAGCGGTATTTGAAGGGGGAGTTAAACGATAAGGTTAACTAAGCTTTTCGCGTTATTAAAAAAACCCGCAGTGATGCGGGTTTTTTATGACTCCAGTGATGAAGTTACTTCTGTAAGCTTACAGGTGCGCTAAAACCTGAGTATGAATTTGGATCACCCTTGGATACGTAGGACTGAGCTTGAAGTGTAATCCACTGGTCTGTATTCGAGAGATCTATGTCGGCAACCCACTGCCCATCGGGGCCTGCCACCCCTTGTCCATATAGTACGCCAGTATTAGCTTGAACAATTGCAACTGAGTGGTTAGGTTCTGCCGTTCCCCAGAGCCGGGGGCTCGGGCCTACTCCGCCGCCGCCAGGTCCGTGGATGACTGGTGTTTGTGGCATGTTATGTACTCCCTTCATTTTGGATATTAAATTCCGATAAAGCGCTGTAAGGCTCATAGTCGCGCTTGTATTTGATGATGGAAGAAGTTGGAGATCAGGTGACCTGTAATAAATGACAGTTTTTTAGAGTTTTTCGAGTTTGTCTGGAGTTTTTCGTTATCAAATGCGAATAAGCGCTTGGCTGCCCCGCTGTCCCTGGAAAGGATGGCTAAATAAACCATCCAAGACAGTTGCTCCCACAATTGGATCGGGGCACGGCCGGAGAGACAGGTCGGCTATAAGGCCGCTTCGCAAAGGACGTTGATTTTGGCGCCCCGTTAACCTAAGCGGCCGTTACCGCAGGAATGGATATGCCCGCAGTATTTTATTCCCCTTCAAGCCCGCGCTGTTCAATGACACCAAACACATCGGTGACATCCTGGACCAAGATCCGAGCAACATTGGTGAGGGTGTTGAAGTCATTGGCGGCTGAGTCACGCAAAGTGGCGCAGGCCATGAGCGTCAGGTAATCGAGGGTGGCATGCAGGCGTTCACTGGCGCAGGCGTGGAGCTCGGTCAGTGGCGCGGTGCTGTCGATGAACAGGATGGGGTGGGTGGTGGCGATTGGAGTGAGGGGGGTGAAGCGGCTGATTGCTTGAGTCGTCGTCATAAGGTTTGGCTCTATTTAAGAAAATAAATTGCCACCTTCTTGCTGCGAAACAAATGGGGTGGCAGTTGCACGCGGGTTCGCAGACCGAGATAGAGACCAAACCCGGCAGACCCGAAGGTCTCCCGCGCGCAACCGCCATAAAATGAACGCAGGCGAGTTTGCCTGAATTTTCATTTGACGGTGCAAAGTCTCTGTTTTGTCAGTGGGCTGCGAAACCCGTGCCCGCTGACCAAAGCCAGCAGACGAAACCGAACTATAGAGCAGATTTTCGAGGCCAAAATCCAGCTGTAGGACGCACCGGCCCCCTGTGGCGAGGGAGCTTGCTCCCGCTCGGGGGCGCAGCCGCCGCAAAACTGGCGCGTGCGGTAGGTCTGACGAAAGACGGGGCTGCTGCGCAGCCCAGCGGGGATAAATCCCCTCGCCACAAAGGGTGAATTCCTACGAGATTTTCAGAGCTGAAAGTTCAGGTGTTGTGATCTATATCTAGCTTGCTGAACGTCACTTTCCCGCCTTCGCTGGTGTAGCCCGTATTGTCCTGCACATACACGCCAGCCTTGAAATACAGTGGCTTGACCTTCCATTTGGCGCTCATGGTGGTGTACCAGCTACGACCTGCGGCGGTGATGCCCAGGTCGCCGGTACGATCAAGGTGGATCCTGTAAGAGAAGGACTTATCGAGTTTCACACCCGTGGCAATGGTGATGACCCGGCCGTCGTCGTCATCGGGGCGCATGCGCACTTTAGCGACGATGTTGCCGGTGCTGCTGGCGTCCTTGTATTGGTATTCCAGTTTCAGCATGGGTTTGTTGCTGTCCTTGGCGTGGATCTGACCGATCACGATCTTGCCGCTGCTGGGCACCTGGTTCACTGCCAGGGTCGCCTGCAGATAGTTGTCGGCGTCGGGGTACAGCCAGTTGCGCAAGGTGCCATCTTTATAGGTTTCCCGCAGCTCGCTACGCGGGTAGATGGCGTTTTCCGTCTTGGCGCCGGTGACCGGTGCCCAGAAATACACCGTCTGGCCTTCAGAGTTGAAATATTTGTTCTTGAAACCGTCCACTAATCGAGGCGTTTCGATGGTTTTGGGTGGGCTTCCCTCAGGGATGCTCAGGTTCCAGGTTGCAAGATCGACCATGTGCGGGCCCTTTCTACGGAATGAAAATATTGCAAGATCCAGCCGGAGGCTCTAGCCAGCGCTTTATGACGCGCCCTGATCAACGCGGAAGTGGAATTTTTCCTGTCCGTCCGGCGGAGGGTTGGCGTCAACTGTCCGTCAGAGTGGTGTTTGCCGCTTTGGTGCCCGAGGAGGATGACCGTTAGTCGGCCAACTCAATATTTTTTTGAACGATGGCGCGATGGCATTGGCTGTTCGCGTCATGTTTCGAAGGGGAGCAGCATCCCTGCTGCTGTGCGCCAGGAAGCGCTTATAGAACGTTGTGATGGATTTCCAGCATGCTGAACGTCACTTTTCCACCTTCAGTGATGTAGCCGGTGTTGTCCTGCACGTAGACGCCGGCTTTGAAATACAACGGCTTGTCCTTCCAGTCCGGGCTTACCGTGGTTCTCCAGTTGTAACCCGCCGCGCTGATGCCCAGCGCGCCCTTGGGGCTCAGGTGAATCTGGTAGGAGAATCTGCGGTCAAGCTTCACGCCCGTGGCGATGGTGATGACCTGGCCCGATTCGTCATCGGGGCGCAGACGGACTTTGGCGACGATATTGCCGGTGGCGCTGTAAGCCTTGTATTGGTATTCCAGCTTCACCATAGGGCGTGTGCTGTTTTTTGCATGGATCTGGCCGATCACGATCTTGCCCGTGCTAGGCACTTGGCTGACGACCAAGGTGGCGCGCAGTTTGTTGTCCGCCGCTGAGTAAAGCCAGTTGCGCAGGGTTCCGTCGCTGTAGGTTTCCCGCAATTCGCTTCTTGGATAAATGGCGTTGGCGGTCTTGGCGCCGGTCACTGGGGCCCAGAAGAACAATGTGCCGGTGTCGGAGTGGAAATATTGATCCTTGAATCCCTGCGACAGTCGGGGTGTTTCGATGGTGATGGCGGGACTGCCTTCGGGAATGCTCAGATTCCAGGTGGTGAGATCGATCATGGTCGGATCCTGCGTAACGAGAGTAAAAATGCTGAACGCCTTAGCGCGAGGCTCTGCTCCGCGCTTTCTGGGCGGGGTGTTCACGCAGGATGGATCCTTGGGGGTGACCGTCCGGCGGATGATTGACGTCAATTGTCCGTCGAAGGTGTCGTTGCAGCTTTTGTGCCTGAGGAGGGTGACCGTTAGTCGGCTATTTTGGGCTTTGTCTGGATGATGGCGCGATGACACCTACTGCTTTTCAGAATCACGGTCTAGAGTGAGGACACAGTATTTGTCCGCCTTGCTACGTCAGGACGGACGTGACGCCCGATAAGAGAAGCAGCATGGAATGCGTGCAACCACCGCTTGGCGAAGACAGTTCCGTCCTTTTGATAGTTGATGATTACCCTGAAAACCTGCTCAGCATGCGAGCGTTGTTGCAGCGTCAGGACTGGAAGGTGATGACCGCGTCCTCGGGTGTCGAAGCCCTTAATCTTCTACTCGAACATGACATCGATCTGGTTCTGCTGGATGTGCAGATGCCCGACATGGATGGTTTTGAGGTGGCGCGTCTGATGCGCGGCAGCCAGCGGACACGAATGACCCCGATCATTTTCCTGACCGCCAACGAGCAATCCCAGGATGCAGTGATCAAAGGCTATGCCAGCGGCGCCGTGGATTATCTGTTCAAACCTTTCGATCCGCAGATTCTCAAACCCAAGGTTCATGCGCTGCTCGAGCACCAGCGCAATCGTCGGGCCTTGCAGCGCCTGAGCCAGGATCTGGAAGCGGCCAGGGCTTTCAACGCTTCGGTGCTGGATAACGCTGCCGAAGGCATTCTCGTGGTGGATGAAAGCGGGTGTATTCGCTTCGCCAATCCGTCTACCTGCCGCCTGCTTAACGCTACCGCCGAGCAGTTGCAGGGCATGCCGCTCCTGGATTTCCTGCAAAAACCCCATATCCCCGAGTGGATCGACTCCGATATCCATGTCGCCTACTGCCGGGGGCAGACCTGGCGCCTGCACGATGCGGTCCTGCGCACCGCGCCAGGCCAGCAAGTGTCGGTGGCGTTGTCGTGTGCGCCCCTGCCTGCGGAGCAGAGGGCTATGGTGGTAACGCTTCAGGACATGTCAGTGGTGCGTCACTTGCACCAGCAACTCGAATACCAGGCCGTTACTGACCCGCTGACCGGTCTGCTCAACCGCAGGGGATTTTATCAGACAGCCGAAAACCTGCTGATGCGCAGCGAGCGCCTGGAAAGCAACTGGGTGCTGTTGTACCTGGACCTGGATGGCTTCAAACGGGTCAATGATTCGTTGGGCCATGATGCGGGTGACCGCGTGTTGCGCTGGGTGTCGGAACAACTGAAGGCGTGCCTGCGCCCGTTCGACATTCTGGCCCGGCTGGGCGGCGATGAGTTCACGGCCCTGCTGGATCTGGAAGTTCCGGAGCAAGCGGCCAAGATTGCCGAGAAACTCATCGAACGGGTGTCGATTTGCCAACAGATCGAGGGCATGGACGTAGCGCTGGGGGCCAGCATCGGCATTGCGACGTACCCGGACTGCGGTGCCAATCTCGATGGTCTGCTGCGTGCGTCCGACATCGCCATGTACGAGGCCAAGCGCGCTGGCCGTCAGCAATACCGTTTTTACGATCACGAAATGAACGGTCGAGCCCGTTCACGGCTGATGCTCGAAGAAAGTGTGCGCTCGGCCATCGAGAACCGTGACTTCAATATGGTCTACCAGCCTCAGGTAGGGGTCGGCGACGGGCGAATCCGTGGGTTCGAGGCGCTGTTGCGCTGGCAGCACCCCAGCGTGGGTGATGTACCGCCAGGCCTGTTCCTGCCATTGCTGGAAGAGGCTCGGTTGATCAGTCGATTAGGAAGCTGGATTTATCATCGCAGCGCGGCCCAGCGTAAAGTCTGGGAGCGCTTGTTCGCGGATGATCTGGTACTGGGGGTAAGCCTGAGCAGTACTCAGTTCGGTTTGCCTAACCTTGTGACCGAACTGCGCCAGGTCCTGGAGCGACATGCCCTCAAACCCCGGCAACTTGAGGTTGAGGTGACTGAAGACGCACTGATGCGCAACCCCGACGAAACCCATAAGCAATTGCGCCTGCTGCATAACCTCGGGGTGCGGGTGGCGCTTGATGATTTCGGGTCCGGGCCTTGCTCGCTGGCGCATCTGCGGGATCTGGAACTCGATACCCTCAAGCTTGATCGACACCTGATCGCCCGTCTGCCAGGCTCACCGCGGGATGCGGCACTGGCGGCGTCGGTCATCGATTTGTGCAAGCAATTGGGTTTGCGGGTGATCGCCGAGGGCGTAGAGACGCCTGAGCAGTATCAATGGCTCAAGGCCCACGGCTGCGAGTATGTGCAGGGGTTCCTGGTAGCGCGGCCCTTGATGGCCGAAGACACCGATGCCTTTGCCCGGCCATTTGACTGGAGCGCGATGCAGGTCTGAATTCGCTACACTGGCGCCTTTTGTGACTGTGTTGCCGCCGATGATCGCGCTCAAATACCTCCAGGCTTACCCCGCCGCCCTGCAAGCCCAAGTGCAGCAATTGATTGCCCAGGATCGGCTGGGCGATTACCTGCATCAGCGCTATCCCGACCGGCATTCGGTCCAGAGCGACAAGGCCCTGTACGGTTATGCACTGGATCTCAAACAGCAATACCTGCGTAACGCGCCCGCTATCGACAAGGTGCTGTTCGACAATCGCCTGGACCTGACCCACCGTGCGCTCGGCCTTCACACTGCGATTTCACGGGTGCAGGGCGGTAAGCTCAAGGCCAAGAAAGAAATTCGTATCGCTGCGCTGTTCAAGGACGCGGCGCCTGAGTTTCTGAAAATGATCGTGGTGCACGAACTGGCTCACTTCAAGGAGTCGGACCACAACAAAGCGTTCTACCAACTCTGCGAGCACATGCTGCCGGGCTATCACCAGTTGGAGTTCGACTTGCGGGTGTACCTGACCTGGCGTGACCTGCAACAACACAAGGACTGACCCTATGGATGTCAGCAAGACCAAAAGCAGCTTCTATCGTCGTTTGTATGTGGCGTACCTGATCGACAGCGGCGCTGCCAGCAACATCCCCGCGCTCACTGAAGTCACCGGCATGCCGCGACGCACCGCGCAGGACACCGTTGCGGCGCTGGCGGACCTGGATATTGTGTGTGAGTTCGAGCAGCAAGAGGGCGCCCGTAACCATGCCGGGCAGTATCGGATCCGTGATTGGGGGGCGATTGATCGGCGCTGGATCGAGGGGAATTTGCAGCAAATCAAGGCGGTGCTTGAGTATCCCTGAATCTTGGGTGGTGTCTGGGCTGGCCTCATCGCGAGCAGGCTCGCTCCCACAATGGATCGGCTGAAACATAAAATCTGTGTCGCCCGTGATCTACTGTGGGAGCGAGCCTGCTCGCGATGCGTTTTTCAGGGCCGATGCATGCCAATGTGTGGAATCCCGTCTTCCATATACTCGATACCCACCACGCCAAACCCATACCGCGCGTAATACCCTTGCAGATGCGCCTGTGCCGACAGTGAGATCGATGTGCCGGGCCAGTGCCGCTCGGCCTGCTTGAGGCCTTGTTCCATCAGCTTATGGCCCATCCCCTGTCCCCGCGCCTGGGGGGCGATGACCACACGCCCGATGACCACATCACTGTTTTGCGAGTGTGGATCGAGCAAGCGAAGGTAAGCCACCAGATGATTGTCCTGCCAGGCCATCAGGTGGCAGGTGTCGCCCTCCAGGTCCAGGCCGTCGACGTCCAGGTAGGGGCAGTTCTGCTCGACGACGAAGACTTCGGCGCGCAATTTGAGGATGGCGTACAGCTGTTCCTTGCTCAGGTCACTGTGATGTTTGCAGACCCAGTCGATATCCATTTTTTGAATTTCCTGAAGAACCTGGTGCCGATATTAAGCGGGCTGGCTGCAGAAGTCTCTTTCTTGAATGACGGTAAATCTGTGACAAAGGCCAAAATGCCATCATCGAGTTGTCGCCGTGCGGCCTTCTTTGTGTAATCTTCAATCCAGCGCTGCGCAGCGGTTCCATTGAGCTAATGTTAGGACCGGATGTCTGACGACATCTCTTGAGTTTCGGCTAAAAACAAACCGGGCTTTGAACCCGTCAAGGATGTTTGGCATGCCGCGATTGCATCGAACTCTTGCTTTGGTCGGGTTGCTGTTGCTGAGCCACAACGCTGGCGCGCAAAAGCTGCGCCTGGTGGCGGATGGCTGGCCGCCTTTTACCGACACCACGCTGGTCAATGGGGGCCTGGCGACCGATATCGTCAGTACCGCCCTGGCGCGGGCCGGTTATGCCAGTGACTTCGAGCAGGTGCCTTGGGCCCGAGCGATGCTGGGCATCGGCGAGGGGCGTTATGACGTGCTGATCAATGCCTGGTACAGCGAAGAGCGTACCCATGTGGGCCGTTTCTCGGCTGAGTACCTGCTCAACCGCGTGCGCTTGATCAAGCGCAAGGACTCACCCATCCAGTACGAGAACCTGCAGCAGTTGCATGCCTATCCCATCGCCGTGGTGCGCGGATACGCCTACTCCAAGGCGTTCGATGAGGATCTGAAAATGCAGAAAATCCCTGTGCATAACTTCGCCATGGCCGTGCGCATGCTTGCCGCCGGCCGGGTGAAACTGACCCTGGAAGATGAATTCGTCGCCCGTTATTACCTGGCTCGCGAATCCGCCAAGGTGCGCAACGCCGTGGAGTTCATGCCCAAGCCAGTGAGTGAAAACAGCCTGCACATCCTGGTCAGCCTGAAGAACCCTCAGCATGAACAGATTGTCGCGGGATTCGATCGGGAGATTGCGGCGATGAAGGCCGATGGCAGTTATGCGCGGTTATTGAAGGCGCACGGGATGTGATCTTGGGATTGCGGTGGCAGTGCTGGCCCCTTCGCGAGCAAGCCCGCTCCCACACTTGGAACGTGTACCCTGTGGGAGCGGGCTTGCTCGCGAAGAGCCGGTCCATTCACCACATTGCTCAAGCCTCGCTGGTGTCCTTGACCAGATGGGCTGCCAATGTGCGCAGCGGCCCCAACTGACGGCAGATCAACGCCAGTTGCGTCTGCACCAGCCGCTGGCCCTCGTCGATTTCATCGGGCATCTGCTCAAGCTCATTGGCCAGGGTTTCTTCTTCGTCGCTTTGGACCGCTATCGGTTGTTTGCTCGCTAGACCCTGCGCGATTTCGTCGATGCTCGCTGCCAGTTTCACCCCGGCGCCGTCGATCAGGTGTTCGCGCACGTCTGTGGGCAACTGGGTTTCCCGATGGGCGCCCAGGCCTGACAAGTAGCTGAGCAGGGTGTGTGACAGCACCAGAAAGCGGAACCCGACATCGGCTTCCTTACGGAAATGCCCCGGTTCCATCAGCATGTTTGCCAGGGTGGTGGACAATGCGGCGTCGGCGTTGTGGGCGTTGCGTCGGGCCAGGCGGTAGGCCAGGTCGTCGCGCTTGCCGGCGGCGTATTGCTGCATGATCTGGCGCAGGTAAATGCTGTTGCAGGTTAGCGTGTTGGCCAGCACCTTGTTCAGCCGGCGGCCTTGCCAGTCCGGCAGGAACAGGAAGACCGCAAGGCCGGCGATCAGGCTGCCGAGCAGCGTATCGAACAGTCGTGGCAGCAGCAGTCCGTAGCCGTCGCCCACCTGGTTGAAGCAGAACAGCACCATGATCGTGATCGCGGCAGTTGCCAGGGTGTAGCGGGTCGTGCGGTTGGTAAAGAAGATCACCCCGGCGGCAATGGCGAAACACGATTGCACCAGCGGGTTGGGGAACAGATCGAACAGCGCCCAGGCCACCGTCAGGCCGATGGCGGTGCCGATGATCCGCTGACCGAGCTTGCGCCGCGTGGCGCCGTAGTTGGGTTGGCACACGAACAGCGTGGTGAGGATGATCCAGTAGCCCTGGGACGGGTGGATCAGATGCACCATGGCATAACCCACACTCAGCGCCAGGGGCAGGCGCAGGGCATGCCGGAACAGCAGCGAGGTGGGCGTGAGCTGTGTACGCAAGCGGATCCAGACGTCCTTCAGGGTGCGCGGTGAGCGATCCAGCAGGCTGCTATCAGTGGCGTCGGCCAGGGCGTCGGGGTTGCTCGCGTCGCTGAGCAGGCGGTCCATGGTGCCAAGGTTCGCCGACAAGGCCCGCAGTGAACGCAGCAACCCGCGCCAGGCCGGGTTGCTCTGGATTCGCAGGTGTTCGAGAGAGGCGTGCAGGTCGTTCAAGGCCTCGGCGAAGCTGGCGTCATAGACGAATGGCTGGCGCAGTTGGATCGACTCGGCCAGCGCCTGGCAGGCTTTACCTTGCTGACGCAGCAAGCGTTGGCAGCGGAACAGTACGTCGCTGTGAAAGAACGCTTCGGCCAGGGCGTTATAGGGGTAGTGGGAAGAGCTGGCGCGCTCATGGACATCCTGGGCGAGGAAGTACAGCTTCAGGTAGCGGCTGACTTTCGAGCCCGGTCGCCCGTTGCCGACGCGGTGCAGGATGATTTCCTTCGCCGCGTTAAGCGCGGCGACGACCCGGCCATTCTGCTGGGCCAACTCCAGGCGGCGGGCTTCGACATCCAACTGGCGGATCGGCTCGAACAGCGACGATTTGAGCTTCAGGTAGCGTCCCAGCTCGCGAAACAGCCGCGCCAGGCTTTGCTGCACCGGCTGGTTGGAAAACAGCGCCTGCCACAGCACCGAGAGCAGGCCGTACCATGCTGCACCGGCCACCAGCAATAAAGGTTCGTGCCAGAAATCGGTGACCGCGCCACCGCGCTGATCCACGCCGATCATGGTGTAGACCGAGAGAATCAATGTGCCGTAGGCAATGGCGCCATAGCGCTCGCCCAACGCACCGAGCATGGTCAAGGCGAAGCTCGCCAGCGCCAGGGCAACGATGAACAGGACCGGATAAGGGAACAGCAATTCCACCGACAGCGCCGCGATGGTGAAGCACACCAGGGTCACGGCCAGCGCGTTGAGGCGGCCCTGCCAGCTGTCATCGGTCTCGGCCAGGGCGCTGGCGATGATGCCCAGGAACAGCGGGATCAGCAGCGCCATCTTATCCAGATACCAGCACAGCGCCATGCTGCCGGTCAGGGCGATGAACACCCGCACGCTATAACTGAATTTATCCAACGCCCAAAGGCGACGCAGAGACTGACTAAACGAGGTCGATGACATGAAGTGCACGGGCCTGACGGGCAATGACGCTAAGTTGAGGCAGTAATGACGCCAACGCAATGGCGGCGATCACATCCGGCAGCAAAAAGTGTTCCGGGATGCACCCCCGACCTACTGTGGGAGCGGGCTTGCTCGCGAATACGGTGTGTCAGCCAGCATCGAATTGATTGACTCACCGCATTCGCGAGCAAGCCCGCTCCCACATTTGATGTGTGTTGTGTCAGACGTATTGCGCGGCGGCGTAACCCGACGCCCAGGCCCATTGGAAGTTGAAGCCGCCCAGGTGTCCTGTGACGTCCAGCACTTCGCCAATGAAATACAGCCCGGGGCTTTTCAGGGATTCCATGGTCTTGGAGGACACTTCCCGGGTATCGACGCCGCCCAGGGTCACTTCGGCGGTGCGGTAGCCTTCGGTGCCGGCCGGGACGACATTCCAGCTCGCCAGTTTCTCGGCAATGTCTGCCAGTTCGGCGTGGGTGTATTGCTTCATGGGTTTGGAGACGAACCAGGTGTCGGCCAGCAGGGTGGCCATCTTCTTGGTGAACAATTCGCCCAGTAGGGTTTTCAGTTCGCTGTTGGGGCGTTCGGCCTGTTGCTGTTGCAGCCAGCTCGGCAGGTCATGGTCCGGCAGCAGGTTGATCTGCACCGTGTCACCCGGTTCCCAGAACGAGGAAATCTGCAGGATCGCCGGGCCGCTGAGGCCGCGGTGGGTGAACAGGAGGTTCTCGCGAAAACTCTGGTCGTTGCAGCTCACCAGGCAATCCACCGATGTGCCGGACAGTTCGGTGCACAGTGCCTTGAGCTGGTCGGTGATGGTGAACGGCACCAGCCCGGCGCGGGTCGGCAGCAGTTGGTGGCCGAACTGTTTGGCCACCTGGTAACCGAAACCGGTCGCGCCCAACGTCGGGATCGACAGCCCGCCCGTTGCAATCACCAAGGATTGGCAGGTGAGGGCCCCGAGGGTGGTTTGCAGCAGGTAGCCGCTTTCGGTTTTCTCGATGTGCTCGATCGAGGTGTCCAGGTGCAGGTTGACGCCGGCCTGGTCGCATTCATCCAGCAGCAGGCCGAGGATGTCGCTGGACTTGTTATCACAGAACAACTGGCCGAGTTTTTTCTCGTGATAGGGCACGCCGTGCTTGGCCACCAGGGCGATGAAATCCCACTGGGTGTAACGGGCCAGGGCCGACTTGCAGAAATGCGGGTTCTGCGAGAGGAAATTGCCCGGTTCGGTGTACATGTTAGTGAAATTGCAGCGTCCACCGCCGGACATCAGGATTTTCTTGCCGGCCTTGTTGGCGTGGTCCAGCAACATCACCTGCCGTCCGCGCCCGGCGGCGGTCAGCGCGCACATCAACCCCGCGGCGCCAGCGCCAATGATCACGACTTCGGTAGAGCGCAAAACGGTGTCCTCTCACAAATTCTAATTTCACCGAAAACCACTGTGGGAGCGGGCTTGCTCGCGAAGGTGGTGTGCCAGTCGAATCAATGTTGACTGACACACCGCCTTCGCGAGCAAGCCCGCTCCCACAAGGGATCTTCTTTGGATTGAAGATCGTTTTACAGGATCCGCACCCGCAACGAGCGGCCCTTGATCTTGCCATCGTTCAGGCGTTGCAGCGCCTGTTTGGCGATTCCGCGCTCCACGGCGACATAGGCCTGGAAGTCGAAAATCGCGATCTTGCCGACCTGGGCGCCGGGGATACCGGCGTCGCCAGTGAGGGCGCCGAGGATGTCGCCGGGGCGGACTTTGTCTTTGCGCCCGGCACCAATGCACAGGGTACTCATGGCCGGCAGCAGCGGCCCGCCGCCCTGGGGCTTGAGGTTGTCCAGCTGGTCCCAGCTCAGTGGCGACTTCTGCAACTGCTCGATCGCTTGGGCGCGGTGGGCTTCGGACGGCGCCACCAGGCTGATGGCGATGCCTTTTTCACCCGCACGCCCGGTGCGGCCGACACGGTGAATGTGAATTTCCGAGTCACGGGCCAGTTCGACGTTGATCACCATGTCCAGTGCGTCGATGTCCAGGCCACGGGCCGCCACATCGGTGGCCACCAGCACCGAGGTGCTGCGGTTGGCGAACATCGCCAGCACCTGATCGCGGTCACGCTGTTCCAGATCGCCATGCAGGCCGACCGCGGAGATACCTTTGGAAGTCAGATGATCGACGGTTTCCTGGACCTGCTGCTTGGTGAAGCAGAACGCCACGCAGGAAGCCGGACGAAAATGCGCCAGCACCTTGACCACGGCGTCCATGCGCTCCTCGGGGGAGATTTCGTAGAAACGTTGCTCGATCTGCGCGTCGGAGTGAAACGCTTCGGCTTTGACCTGTTGCGGGTTGCGCATGAACTTGGACGACAGTTGCTTGATGCCCACCGGGTAGGTGGCGGAGAACAGCAAGGTCTGACGGCGCTCCGGGGTCTGCTGGATGATGTCTTCAATGGCGTCGTAAAAGCCCATGTCGAGCATGCGGTCGGCTTCGTCGAGGATCAGCGTGTTGAGGCCGTCCAGCACCAGCGAGCCCTTGCGCAGGTGCTGCTGGATGCGCCCCGGCGTGCCGACGATGATGTGGGCGCCGTGCTCCAGGGAAGCGATCTGCGGGCCAAACGACACGCCGCCACACAGGGTCAGGACCTTGATGTTGTCTTCGGCGCGGGCCAGGCGCCGAATTTCCTTGGCGACCTGATCGGCCAGCTCGCGAGTCGGGCAGATCACCAGTGCCTGGCAGCCGAAGAAGCGCGGGTTGATCGGGTTCAGCAGGCCGATGCCGAAGGCCGCGGTCTTGCCGCTGCCGGTCTTGGCCTGGGCGATCAGATCCATGCCCTTGAGGATCACCGGCAAGCTCTGCGCCTGGATCGGCGTCATCTGGGCATAACCGAGGGATTCGAGGTTAGCCAGCATGGCGGCGGACAGCGGCAGAGTATTAAAAGCGGTGGCAATGGTGGTCACGGGACTGGCCTGCAAAACAAAATGTCGCGCAGTGTAGCAGCCTCGTGCCACTTTTCTCGAAAGTTCTGGACGAGCTGTGGCGCAGTTCTGAAGCGGACGAATTCCCTGTGGCGAGGGAGCTTGCTCCCGCTGGGGTGCGAAGCGCCCCCAAACCGGCCAACACGGTGTACCTGAAAGTTCGTGTCGTCTGGATTGCGACTGCTGCGCAGCCGAGCGGGAGCAAGCTCCCTCGCCACGGGGATCCAAGGGGCTCTAGTGCTCGATATGCTCATCCGGCCGCTTGGTCCGCCGCCCATCCTCTTTCGACAACTGCGAAAAAATCGTCGCCGCCAGCATCGCCATGATGCCCACCGTCAGGAACGTCAACTGGAACGCGCCGAGCACGGTGTCCACCCCGTCGTTACCGACCTGGGCAGTAAAACCGCCGAGCAAGGCGCCAGCGCAGGCCACGCCCAGGCTCAGGGACAGTTGCGCCACCACCGACAGCAGGCTGTTGCCGCTGCTGGCGCTGGCGTCGTCCAGGTCAATCAGGGTTACGGTGTTCATCGCGGTGAACTGCAACGAGTTGATCGCCCCCAGCACCGCCAGTTGCGCCAGCAGCAACCAGTACGGCGTCTGTTCGCTGACCAGGCCCATACTCGCCAGCATCAGCCCCAAGGCCAGGGTGTTGCCGGTCAACACGCTGCGGTAGCCGAAGCGCTCGATCAAAGGCCGGGCCACGGATTTGGCGACCATCGCGGCGGCCGCCAGGGGCAACATGCTCATCCCGGCCTGGGACGGTGAATAGCCCAGGGCCACTTGCAGCAGTAACGGCACCAGGAACGGCAGGGCGCCGCTGCCCAGGCGGGCGAACAGGTTGCCGAGAATCCCCACGGCGAACGTCCGGGTCTTGAACAGCGACGGTGCGAACAGCGGGTTTTCGATGTGCCCGGCCCGTAGCCAATAAGCGGCCAGGCAGGCCATGCCGCCGAACAGCAGCAACATCACGCGCAAGTGCGGCAGGTGCAGTTCACCCAGGCCTTCCATGGCGATGGTGATCAGTACCATCGCCGCGCCGAACAGCAAAAAGCCCAGGCCATCGAACGGCGTACGCTCACTGCCGCGCAGGTCCGGGATGAACTTCCACACCGCATAGCAACCCAGCATGCCCACCGGCAGGTTGATGATGAAGATCCAGTGCCAGGTCAGGTACTCCACCATCCAGCCGCCCATGGTCGGGCCGATCAGTGGGCCGAGCAGGCCGGGAATCGTGATGAAACCCATGATCCGCACGAGTTCCGAGCGTGGGTAGGCCCGCAGCACGACCAACCTGCCCACCGGCAGCATCAGTGCGCCGCCCAGGCCCTGGATCACTCGGGCACCGATCAGCATGGACAACGAGTTGGACAAGGCGCAGAGCAACGAGCCGAAGCTGAACAACAGGATCGCGCCGAAGAAAATCTTCTTGGTACCGAAGCGGTCGGCGATCCAGCCCGAGGCCGGGATCAGCAGCGCCACGGTGAGCATGTAGGCAATGATCACGCCCTGCATGCGCAGCGGGTTCTCCGCCAGGTCGCTGGCCATGGCGGGCAGGGCGGTGTTGAGGATGGTCCCGTCCAGGGACTGCATGAAGAAGGCAATCGCCACGACCCAAGGAAGCCAGCGGGCGGTGACAGCGTCGAGCGGTGCGCGGTTGGGCATGGGGCCTCTTGTATGGCGTGTTGATCAGGAACGGGTGCCGCTGTTGTGGCGAGGGGATTTATCCCCGCTGGGGCGCGGAGCGCCCCCAAAGCAATTGAATGCAGTTAACCAGATACACCAGATGATAGTTTTTAGGGCTGCTTCGCAACCCAGCGGGGATAAATCCCCTCGCCACAAGTAATTGCCTTCGCAGGTTTACTTAGGGTTGGCTTTACAACGTCAAAGTCAAACGCTTGACCAGCGCCCCCGGCAACAGCATCGAAGCCGTAGCCCGCTGGCTGTAGGTGCTGGCCGAGAGCAGAAGTTCCCGCTCCCGGCTCAGGCCTTCGAGTTGTGAGCCGAGCAGACTGTAGACACTGTCGTCGAAACGCATGGTGCTGACCGGCGCGACGATCTGGCCGTTCTCGACCCAGAACGTGGCGAAGCGGGTCATGCCGGTCAGGCGCGCGGCCGGTTGGTCCGAGTAATTCAAGTACCAGAGGTTGCTGATGTACAGCCCGGTGCCGAGGTGTTCGAGGATGTCTTGCTGCTCGAGCTGGCCTTGGTTCATCACCAGCGCCGTGGGGTATTCGTAACTGCTGGCGCCGTTGGCGTTCAGGCCGTGCTCGGCAGCGCTGCGGGAATTGACCAACTGTGCGCTGGCCAGGCCTTTGACGATCAGGCCCAAGTCATCGCGCGGATAACCTTCGTCGGAAAACGCTGGGCTCAAAGAACCGCTGACCTGCTCACTCAGCCACACATCGGGGCTCAAGCTTGCTTCGTTCGCGTAGAACTTCTGCAACGGACTTTGCTTGCTGGCAATCGCCCGGGCCGAAAACCCGCCCCAGCTGAGCATGCCCATGATCTCTTCCAACGCGGCCGGCGCCAGGTAGGCGCGGTATTCGCCGGGCGGCAGTGTGCGCAAGGGGCGGCCCAAAAACGCCAACTGCTCGCGGGCCTGTTCAAAGCGCCTGGCAAAGCCTTCGCTGCTCCATTCGTGCCCGGCGTAGCTGGCTTTTACCGCCTGGCCGTTTTCATGGAACAGGCTGAAATCGAAGTTGAAGCTGTTGGCCTGATGCCAGCCGAACGCCCCCGAAGAACTGGCGAAACCACGGCTGATGGGGCCGGCGGCGTAGAACCCCACCAGGTCCAGGCCTTCGGCGGCGCGGGTGATTTCGGTAACGGCCTGTTCCATCTCGGGCAATGGATGATCCTGCACATTGTTGCTCTGCCAGTGGTCGGCGTTGAGCAGCAGGTAGGGATCGGCGGGCAGCAGCGGCAAGGTTTCGCGCAGTTGTTGCAGGCCTTCGGCCAAGCGTTGCAGGTCGGTCTCGGGGTCGCCGGACAAGGTGATCTGCAGATCCGCATGGCGGCCGTCGGCGATCAGTTTGAAACTGACATTGGCCTGTTGCACCTGCCCGGCCTGGCGGACCTTGCCGTGGTTGAAGCGCACGAAGGCCGAGGATTCGGCGGCGTAGCCGAGGGTGAACTGTTCCGGCTCATGCAGGGCTTCGCGCAGCCAGTCGACCAATGCCTTGAAGGCCTCGGCCTGATTATTGATGGTGCTCATCAGGCATCTCCCCCAAACACATCAATGTTGCTGAACACGCAGGCCGGTGAGGCATGGCCGACGCGGATGACCTGGTTCGGTTCGCCCTTGCCACAGTTTGGCGTGCCCAGGACCTGGGCGGTACTGGCGTCGCCCACCGCCCGCATGCTTTTCCAGAATTGCGCGGAAATGCCCCGGTAGTTGGGGTTTTTCACCACGCCCTTAAGCTCGCCGTTTTCGATCAATTGGCCCCACTCGCAACCGAACTGGAATTTGTTGCGGGCATCGTCGATGGACCAGGAGCGGTTGGTGCGCATCAGCACGCCGTGTTCGATGCCCTGGATCAGTTGCTCCAACGATTGGTCGCCGGGCTCGATGTTCAGGTTCGCCATGCGGTCGATGGGCGGGCGATTCCAGCCACAGGCGCGGCTGTTGGCGACGCCGCTCAGGCCTGCGCGAAATTGCGACAGCGCACCACCCAGCGGGCGCAGCAACAGCCCTTCACGAATCAGATACTCTTTGCTGGCGGCGGTGCCGTCGTCGTCATGGCTGTAGCTGGCCAGTTCTTCGGGAACGTTCGGGTCGAAGGTCACGTTCAATAACTTGGAGCCGTATTGCAGGTGCCCGAAGTCGCCGGTCGTGACGAAACTGGTGCCGGCGTAATTACGCTCGTCCCCCAGAATGCGGTCCAGTTCCAGCGGGTGACCGATGGACTCGTGGATCTGCAGCATCATCTGGTCGGGCATCAACAGCAGGTCACGCGGGCCTTGCGGGGTGTTCGGCGCCAGGAGCAATTGCAGGGCCTGGTCAGCGATCTTCGGTGCAGCACCGATCAGGCCGCAGCGGTGGATGACATCGAAACCGCCTTGCTGGCCGAAGTTCTCACGGCCCAGGGTGCGGGTCTGGCTGTCGTTGCCGTCGAAGGCGGTGACGTCCAGGGCCGGATAAACAAAACGTTGGGCCTGGCGCAGTTCGGCGCCAGCGCTGTTGAGGTAGATCTGCTCGACCTGGGTCAGGCCGATGCTGACCTGCCAGTTCACCAGACGCTCATCCTTGGGCACCGCGGCGGATTCGTCACCCAGTAACTGATAGCAATCGTTGAGGGACGGGAACACCTGGTCGAAGTGAGGCGAGAAGTAGTCGGCGCGGTCGCTGGAGACCGCCTGCTCGCGCAAGTCGAGCAGGGCGTGTGGCTTGAGCCGGCGGGCTTGTTGTTCGGCCCGCTCAAGGGCTATTTGCAGGCCGGCCTGGGACAGGTCGTTGGTGGCGGCATAGGCCTCGACACCGTCGACCCGCACGGTGAGCATCGCCCCTTCGTCACGGCCCAGACTGGGCGGCTCGGCAATGTTCTTGCGCACCGACAAATGCTGGCCGGATTCGCGCACGTAACGCAGGGAAAAGAATTCAGCACCCGTGCGCAAGGCAGCAAAACGCTGCTTGAGGCGGGGGTGGAAGTCGAACATGAAACCTCCTTGTCTGGAGTGGCGATGCAGCGAGGTGTGGCGCATTGGCGCGGCGGCTCTAGATTAGGCCTGGGGTGGGGGTGGGATCAAGGTGGAAGGGAATACTGGAGTGTCAGGGGGGACGCTATCGCGAGCAAGCTCGCTCCCACATTGGATCTTCGGTAAGCACGGAATCCGTGCCGGCCGCCGTACCCATTGCGGGGGCGGGCTTGCTCGCGAAGACGGCGGTACATCCAACATTGTTGCAAGCTGACCCACCGCTTTCGCGAGCAAGCCCGCTCCCACAGTTGACGGATGTCGGGCACAAGATCTGTGTCCGCCGCAGATCCACTGTGGGAGCGAGCTTGCTCGCGATGGCGGTGCGATGTCTTACTGCGCCAGCGGCCCCACTTCCCGCATCGGCTTGCCGCGCACCGGCGCGTCGCCGGCTACGTAGTACGGCGCGGTGCTGCGTGGCAGTGGCTGGCGGCCACGGATCTTGTCGGCGATTTTCTCGGCGATCATGATCGTCGGCGCATTCAGGTTGCCGGTGGTGATGATCGGCATGATCGAGGCATCGACCACGCGCAGCCCTTGCATGCCATGCACGCGACCTTCGCCGTCCACCACCGCCATGTCGTCGGTGCCCATCTTGCACGAGCAGGACGGATGGAAAGCGGTTTCAGCGTGGTCACGGATGAACTGGTCCAATTGCTCGTCCGTCTGTACGTCGATGCCTGGACTGATTTCGCGGCCACGGAACGGGTCAAGCGCCGGCTGCTGCATGATCTCGCGGGTCAGGCGGATGCCGTCGCGAAACTCCTGCCAGTCCTGCTCGGTGGCCATGTAGTTGAACAGGATGCTCGGGTGCTGGCGCGGGTCCTTGGACTTGGCCTGGATCCGGCCACGGCTGGGCGAGCGCATGGAGCCCATGTGTGCCTGGAAACCGTGTTCCTTCACGCCGTTGCTGCCGTTGTAGTTAATCGCCACCGGCAGGAAGTGATACTGGATGTTCGGCCAATCGAAGTCCGGGCGGGTGCGGATGAAACCGCCGGCTTCGAACTGGTTGCTGGCGCCGATGCCGGTGCCGTTGAACAGCCATTCGGCACCGATGGCCGGCTGGTTGTACCAGAGCAGCGATGGGTACAGCGAGACCGGCTGGGTGCAGGCGTATTGCAGGTACAGCTCCAGATGGTCCTGGAGGTTTTCACCAACGCCCGGCAAGTCATGGACCACCGGGATGTCGAGGCTTTCCAGCAGTTTGGCCGGGCCGACGCCGGAGCGTTGCAGGATCTGCGGCGAAGCGATGGCGCCGGAACACAGCAGCACTTCCTTGCGCGCCCGGGCCTCGACGTGCTCTTCGGCAGCCCCCACGAGGTAACGCACGCCGACCGCACGCTTGCCTTCGAACACGATCTTGTCGGTCAGGGCATGGGTGACGATGGTCAGGGTTGAGCGCTTCTTGGCCACATCCAGGTAACCGCGCGCGGTGCTGGCGCGGCGACCGTTGGGCGTGACGGTACGGTCCATTGGACCAAAACCTTCCTGCTGGTAGCCGTTGAGGTCGTCGGTACGCGGGTAACCGGCCTGCACGCCGGCTTCGACCATGGCGTGGAACAGCGGGTTGTTACCGGCCTTGGGCGTGGTCACGCTGACCGGACCGTCGCCGCCGTGGTAATCGTTCGGACCGATGTCGCGGGTTTCGGCTTTGCGGAAATACGGCAGACAATCCAGATAGGTCCAGTCTTCCAGGCCGGGCAGCTTGGCCCAGTTGTCGTAGTCCAGGGCGTTGCCGCGGATGTAGCACATGCCATTGATCAGCGAAGAACCGCCCAGGCCCTTGCCGCGACCGCACTCCATGCGGCGGCCGTTCATGTGCGGCTCCGGGTCGGTCTCGTAGGCCCAGTTGTAGCGACGACCCTGCAGCGGGAACGCCAGGGCGGCCGGCATTTGCGTGCGGAAATCCAGGCGGTAGTCCGGCCCACCGGCTTCGAGCAGCAGGACGGTGACGCCTTCGTCTTCGGTCAGGCGGGTGGCCAGGGTGTTACCGGCCGAGCCGGCGCCGATGATGATGTAATCGAATACGTGGGACATGAAATGCACCCTCCTTTGAATTGGGTTCAGGTCGCGGTTTGCCTTGACGCCGAGCAACCTGTGGCGAGGGGATTTATCCCC
The DNA here is from genome assembly GCF_039581215.1 of Pseudomonas halotolerans. Taxonomy (NCBI): domain Bacteria; kingdom Pseudomonadati; phylum Pseudomonadota; class Gammaproteobacteria; order Pseudomonadales; family Pseudomonadaceae; genus Pseudomonas; species Pseudomonas halotolerans. The sequence continues at coordinate 163,653 of NZ_JBCNTJ010000011.1, read as the reverse complement.
GTGCGGCTGCGCAGCAGTCGTAAATCAGCGACTGGGTTTGTCTGAAGAATGGGGGGGCTTGGGGAGGGGCTGCTACGCAGCCCCACGGGGATAAATCCCCTCGCCACAACGGCGTTCACTCAAGGCCTCATGTCAGATCAGAACACCGACGCGTATTCGCCCAGTTCGACCTGTACCGATTTGATGCGCGTGAAGTTGTTCAGCGAACTGATGCCGTTCTCGCGGCCCACGCCCGATTGCTTGTAACCGCCGACCGGCATTTCGGCGGCCGATTCGCCCCAAGCGTTGATCCAGCAGATGCCGGCTTCGAGCTGATGAATCACGCGGTGGGCGCGGTTCAGGTCGCGGGTCACGACGCCCGCGGCGAGGCCGAAGTCGGTGTCGTTGGCGCGGCGGATCACTTCTTCTTCGGTTTCGTAGGTGAGGATGCTCATCACCGGACCAAAGATTTCTTCGCGCACGATGGTCATATCGTCGGTGCAATCGGTGAATACGGTCGGGGCCACAAATGCTCCCTTGGCCAGTTCACCGTCGGTCAAACGACCGCCGCCGCACAGCAGGCGCGCGCCTTCGGCTTTGCCTTTTTCGATATAGCCCAACACGCTTTCCATGTGGGCGAAGCTCACCAGCGGCCCGAAGTTGGTGTTTTCATCTTCTGGATTGCCGATGCGGATGCGCGCCACACGCTCGGCGATCTTGGCTTCGAAAGCCGCCTTGAGGTGGCTCGGCACGAACACGCGGGTGCCGTTGGTGCAGACCTGGCCGGAGCTGTAGAAGTTGGCCATCATCGCGGTGTCGGCGGCGCGATCCAGGTCGGCGTCGTCGAAGATGATCAGCGGCGACTTGCCGCCCAGTTCCATGGTCACATCCTTGAGCGACGAACTCGAGGCGCTGGCCATGACTTTCTTGCCGGTGTCGGTGCCGCCGGTGAAAGAGATTTTCTCGATGCGCGGGTGCTCGGTCAGCCAGGTGCCGACTTCACGGCCGCTGCCAGTCAGCACGTTGAACACACCCGCTGGAACGCCGGCTTCGGTGTAGATCTCGGCCAGTTTCAGGGTGGTCAGCGAGGTGACTTCGCTGGGCTTGAAGATCATCGCGTTGCCGGCTGCCAGGGCCGGTGCCGATTTCCACAATGCGATCTGGATCGGGTAGTTCCACGCGCCGATGCCGGCTACCACGCCCAAGGGCTCGCGACGGGTGTAGACGAACGAAGTAGTGCGCAGTGGCACCTGTTCGCCTTCGATGGCGGGCACCAGGCCTGCGTAGTATTCCAGCACGTCAGCGCCGGTGACGATGTCCACGTAGCGGGTTTCGGAGTAGGCCTTGCCGGTGTCGAGGGTTTCCAGGGCGGCCAGTTCATCGTTGCGCTCACGCAGGATGTCCACGGCGCGACGCAGAATGCGCGAACGCTGCATGGCGGTCATCGCGGCCCAGACTTTCTGGCCCTTTTCGGCGCTGACCACGGCGCGCTCGACGTCTTCTTTCGTGGCCCGCTGCACCTGGGCGAGCACTTCACCGTTGGCAGGGTTGATGGCTTCGAAAGTGGCGTCGCCGCTGGCATCGCTGTACGCGCCATCGATGTAGAGTTTTTGCAGTTCGAAACGGGCCATAAAGTCCTCGCAAGTGCATGAGTGGTTGGCTGGCCACCGGGGCGTGTCGTTCTACAGCTGACTACGCGGGTCGGCGGCGGTTCAGGCACCGAGCGGTTCTGTGTGCTCTGGCGCGCCTGTTTTGGCCAGTTGGAAATCCATGTATTCGTAAGCGATCCGGTGTGCCTGGGCGGTATCGAACGCGTCTCCCGACAGCGCCCCGCGCAGCCACAAACCGTCAATCAACGCGGCCAGGCCCCGTGCCGCGCTGCGTGCCTCATCGAGGGGCAACACGCGGCGGAACTGGCAACACAGGTTGGAATACAGACGGTGATCGTTGATCCGCTGCAACCTGTGCAAAGACGGGTGGTGCATGCTGGTGGCCCAGAAGGCCAACCAGGTTTTCATTGCCGGGCCATTGACCTGGCTGGCGTCGAAGTTGCCTTCGATGATCACCTGCAGGTGAGCCCGTGGGCTTGGGTCCTCCAACGCCTGACGGCGTGCGGTGACGTTCTCGCTCAGGACACTCATCAGGTACTGGGCCGTGGCCGCGATCAGGCCATTCTTGTCCTTGAAGTAATGGCTGATGATGCCGTTGGAGACACCGGCCAAACGAGCGATCAGCGCAATGCTGGCGTCCCCCATCCCGACCTGATCGACCGCTTGCATAGTGGCTTCGATCAATTGCTGGCGGCGGATGGGTTGCATACCGACCTTGGGCATCTGGTACATCTCCTTAGGCCATCCGATGGACGAGTGGGGTCTATCGGAATGAAGGCCAGTCTATTTTGTTTTAATTGAACGTTCAATCAACAAAAACAAAGTTCTATGACAAGTCATCGCTGTTTGTCGGGATTTCAGGTATGAAAACCCGCAGAACAGGGGGCGAGGACTTTTTCGGGATGTCTTTATAACACTCGTTGGTTTGTGTAGAGGCCAAACTCGCATTGATAGCTGGAATACTGTTGTGGCGAGGGGATTTATCCCCGTTGGGCTGCGCAGCAGCCCCAAAAAGCGGCAACCTCATGTTGTCTGACACACCGGCGCACCTGGCTCTGGGGCTGCTTCGCAGCCCAGCGGGGATAAATCCCCTCGCCACAGGTATCTGCGCCCCAGGTCAAGCTTGTCAGCATTCAGTACCCTGCAAACAAAAACGCCGCAATCATCTCGCGGCGTTTTTGTCGGTTTCGCTTAGCCCAGGTTTTTGCCAAGCAGTGCGTGGTACAGCTCGCTGTCGCCAAGAATCCCGACGACCTGCTGGTTATCGTGCAGCACCAGTTTGTTGCCGGTCTGGTAGCGAATCTGCAGCGCATCGCGCATGCCGATGTTGGAATCCACCAAGGTCGGACGACGGCCCAGGCCTTCGACGGCTTGGCCTGGGGCCCAGTTTTGCAGGTCCAGCGCGGCGCCATTTTGCCGGGCGCCCTTGATGGTGTTGCCTTCGGCCAGATCGAGCCAGGAGTCGCCGCCCGGATCCAGGCACACCGAACCGTTGATGCGCTTGCAGTTGTCCAGGGTGCGCATCAGGCTACGGCCACAGAGCACGTTGAGCGGGTTGGTGTGGGCGACGAAGGTGCGCACGTAATCGTCGGCTGGGTTCAGTACGATTTCTTCCGGCTTGCTGTACTGGATGATCCGGCCGTCTTTCATGATTGCGATCCGGCTGCCCAGCTTCAGGGCTTCGTCCAGGTCATGGCTGACGAACACGATGGTCTTGCTCAGCTTGCGTTGCAATTCCAGCAATTCGTCCTGCAGGCCCTGGCGGATCAGGGGATCGAGGGCCGAGAAGGGTTCGTCCATCAGCAGGATATCGGCGTCCATCGCCAGGGCGCGGGCCAGGCCGACCCGTTGCTGCATGCCGCCGGACAGCTCGTCAGGTTTCTTGTTGCGCCACTGGGTCAGGCCCACCAGCTCAAGTTTTTCATCCACCAGCTTCTTGCGTTCCTTTTCCGGCCGGCCCTGCATTTCCAGACCGAAGCTGATGTTCTCGCGCACCGTCAGCCAGGGCATCAGGGCGAACTTCTGGAACACCATGGCGATGCGTTTGGTGCGCATCATCTTCAGTTCGGCCGGGGTGCAGGAGGCGATGTCGATCTGCCGGCCTTCATGCTCGACGAACAATTTTCCGCGACTGACGGTGTTCAAGCCGTTGATGCAACGCAGCAGGCTGGATTTGCCGGAGCCGGAAAGCCCCATCAGTACGCAGATTTCGCCTTTTTCGATGTCCAGGCTGGCTTTTTCCACGCCGACGATCTGCCCGGTCTTCTTCAGGATTTCGTTGCGGGTCATGCCTTGGTCGAGCAGCTTGAGGGCTTCACGTGGATCTTTGGAGAAGATCACGTCGACCTCTTCGAAGCGGATTATGCTCATGCGTCACCCCCTACTTTGGCGTCGGGTTGCTTGCAGATTCGGTCGAGCATGATTGCCAGCAATACGATCGCCAGGCCTGCTTCAAAGCCCAGGGCGATATCAGCGGTGTTCAGTGCGTTGACCACGGGTTTGCCCAGGCCGTCGGCACCCACCAGTGCAGCGATCACCACCATCGACAACGACAGCATGATGCATTGGGTGATACCGGCCGCGATGCTGGGCATCGCATGGGGCAGTTCGATACGTGACAGTAACTGGCGACGGGAGCAGCCGAAGGCTTTACCAGCGTCCATCAGTTCGTCCGGAACGTCGCGGATACCCAGGTAGGTCAAGCGGATGGGCGCGGCAATTGCGAACACCACCGTCGAGATCAGACCGGGGACCACACCCAGCCCGAAAAGGGTCAGGGTAGGAATGAGGTAAACGAAGGTCGGTACGGTCTGCATCAGATCGAGTACCGGACGCATCAGTGTGTAGAACAACGGCTTGTGCGCGGCAACAATGCCCAGCGGCACGCCGATCAAAACACAGACCAGGGTCGCGAACAGCACCTGAGCCAGGGTTTCCATGGTTTCCTGCCAGTAACCCAGGTTCAGGATAAGCAGAAACGCGGCGATAACGAAGACGGTCAGGCCCCATTTGCGCTGGATAAAATGCGCCAGCAAGGCGATGAGGCCAATCAGGGCAAACGGGTTGAACCAGGTCAGCGCAAACGTCACGCCGTGAATCATCGTTTCCAGTGACATGGCGATGGCATCGAATGTGTTGGCGCCGTGTTGCGTCAACCAATCGACAAAGCCCGCGATGTACTGGCCCAAAGGTATTTTCTGATCAATCAGCATGGTAGTGAACATCCGCATGCAAGGAATAAACAGCCCGGGCGAGCGAACCCGCCCGGCATAAAAGCATCACTGCGCGAGCTTGGCTTTCACGGCTTCCAGGCCAGGTTTACCGTCAATGGTGGTCACGCCGGCGAGCCAGGTATCGAGTACCTGAGGGTTTTTCTTCAGCCAGGCCTTGGCGGCCGCGTCAGGCTTCATCTTGTCGTCAAGCACGTTGCCCATCAGCGTGCTTTCCATGTCCAGGGTGAAGGCCAGGTTCTTCAACAGCTGACCCACGTTACTGCACTCCTGCACGTAACCCTTGCGGGTATTGGTGTAGATGGTTGCCTGGCCGAAATTCGGCCCGAAGTACTCATCTCCACCGGTGAGGTATTTCATTTTGAAGCGGGTGTTCATCGGGTGCGGTTCCCAGCCCAGGAACACCACGGCGGTGCTACGGCGCTCAGCGCGATCGACCTGTGACAGCATGCCCGCTTCGCTGGACTCGACGATCTTGAAGCCGGCGTCCTTGAGGCCGAAGGCGTTCTTGTCGATCATGCTCTGGATCAGACGGTTGCCGTCGTTACCCGGTTCGATGCCGTAGATCTTGCCGTCCAGCTCCTTCTTGAACTTGGCGATGTCGGCGAAATCCTTCAGCCCTTTGTTATAGAGCTCTTCGGGCACCGCCAGGGTGTACTTGGCGTTCTCCAGGTTAGCCCGCACCGTATCTACGGTGCCTGCTTCGCGGTAGGCCTTGATGTCGTTTTCCATCGTCGGCATCCAGTTGCCGAGGAACACATCCATGTTCTTGCCGTCGGCCAGGGACTTGTAGGTCACCGGTACGGAAATCATGGTGGTCTTGGTTTTGTAGCCCAGGGCCTCGAGTACCACGCTGGTGGTGGCGGTGGTCACGGTGATGTCGGTCCAGCCGACATCGGAGAAGTTGACGGTGCTGCACTGCGCGGGTTCTGCAGCGTTGGCCAGCATCGGAAGACTCAGCATGGCGGCCAACAACAACGGCGTGGAACCTTTCATGGGTGGACTCCTGGTGTTTTATCGGCGGTGTACGTTCAAGGACATCCGCGCTTTGTTTGGATGTTGCGGTTGGGGGCGCGTGAGCACTCTCTGACACGCGGCCTTGCAAACGAGCCGTAACCGATCATGTACCAGTGCAAATCTGTCGCCTACAGGGTGCGTCGTATCCAGTACAGGGAGGGTCGCATCCAGTGTCAGTGACGTCGTTTACAGATTTTTTTCGCCCTTGGCTGGCCTCTGATACGCAAAAAACGTCGTAAAACCGGGGCCGGGCGCAGGCGACGTCGATGGGCATGATTGCGTCGGTGTCAGACGTCGAACGCCTAGGCAAAAGCCGGATGATGCGGGCATCCCGGCGTTGAGCGTAGCAGCTCCGCCACCGGGCGCTTTTGCGCCCGGATGTGCCTGTTCTGGAGGTTCTCGGCAATGGCAATCAGCGTGTTCGACCTGTTCAAAATCGGTATCGGCCCGTCCAGTTCCCACACCGTGGGACCCATGCGCGCTGCGGCGCTGTTTGTGCAGCGTTTAGGTGAACTGGGAGTTTTGGAACAAGTAACGCGCCTGGAAGTTCAGCTTTACGGTTCCCTGTCAGCCACTGGCATCGGCCACGGCAGTGACAACGCCGTGATCATGGGCCTGATGGGGGAGTGGCCGGACGCAATCGATCCGTCACTGATTGGTACGCGCATCGAGCTGTTGCGCGAGACCCGGACCCTGCTGCTGGACGGTCGTCTGCCTGTGCCTTTCATCTGGTCCCGGGACATGCGTCTGATAGACGAAAACCTGCCGTTCCATCCCAATGCCATGACACTGGTGGCCGAAGGTGGCAACGGCGAATTGCACCGTGACACCTACTATTCAGTGGGCGGCGGCTTCGTCGTCGATCAGGCGCAGGCGTCCAGCGGCGTGGTGGATCTGGATGCCACCGAGTTGCCTTACGATTTTTCCAGCGCCGAAGAACTGCTCCACTTATGTCGCACCCACAACCTTCGGGTGGCCGAGCTCATGATGGCCAACGAAAAGATCTGGCGCTCGGAGGAGGAAATCCGCAGCGGCCTGATGAAACTCTGGCGGGCGATGCAGGACTGCGTCGAGCAAGGTCTCAAGCACGAGGGCATTCTGCCCGGCGGTTTGAATGTGCGCCGGCGAGCAGCCAAGTTGCACCGCAGTTTGCAAGAGCTGAACAAACCCAATGTCATCGGCTCGACCCTGAGTGCCATGGAATGGGTCAACCTCTTCGCCCTGGCGGTCAACGAGGAAAACGCCGCCGGTGGACGCATGGTGACGGCGCCGACCAATGGCGCGGCGGGCATCATTCCGGCGGTGCTGCATTACTTCATGAAATTCAGCGAAGCGGTCACCGACGCCAACGTGGTGGATTATTTTCTCGGCGCGGCGGCAGTGGGAATCCTGTGCAAAAAGAACGCCTCTATTTCCGGCGCCGAAGTCGGTTGCCAGGGGGAAGTGGGCTCGGCATGCGCCATGGCCGCCGCTGGTCTGGCGGAGATCCTTGGCGCGACCCCCGAGCAATTGTGTAACGCGGCGGAAATCGGTCTGGAACACAACCTCGGCCTGACCTGCGATCCGGTGGGTGGTCTGGTGCAGGTGCCGTGCATCGAGCGCAATGCGATAGCGGCGGTGAAAGCGATCAACGCCGCGCAGATGGCGCTGCGCGGAGACGGCCAGCACTTCATCTCCCTGGACCGGGTGATCCGCACCATGCGCGACACCGGCGCCGACATGCATGACAAATATAAAGAGACATCGCGTGGTGGACTGGCGGTCAGTGCGGTGGAGTGCTGATCTGCTCGCCAGAGCAGATCGCATATCGCTCACAAAATGCACACCGATCCCCCCACGCGCCACCTTTTAGCGCGTCGCAAACAGACATGACACCGTTTGTCGGACTCACCCCTGGTTGTTCCTCAACCGTTCGTCATTCGCACCTGCGGTGATACTTGTTGCGCAAGTGGCGCAGCCCAGTTCCCACAAGTGCTACCGTTCTGCTCACGGCCTGCTGTGGCGGGTGTCTGCCGCCACTGATGGCACCTATAACCCACACTCATCGCGTGCCTTATTTAGACTGGGCGCGATGTCGTTTTCAGGATTTATTGAACAGGCATTCAATTTAGGCATGGCAATTGCTCTATCGATGTAAAGCCCGTCTGCTGTGTAGAGACCGAGGGCAACAACCAATAAAAAGAGCCTCCGCCTGAGGCCATCACTTGCTTTGTGTGAGGAGATACCGCGATGACGACGTCCAACTCAGGGGCTCAATCCCAGAACCGTGCGCCTCAATCCATCGGCTTTTTGCTGCTGGACAATTTTACGCTCATTTCCCTGGCGTCCGCGGTAGAACCGCTACGCATGGCCAACCAGCTGTCCGGTCGTGAGCTGTATCGCTGGACCACCCTCACCGTTGATGGCGGCCAGGTCTGGGCCAGTGATGGCTTGCAAATCACGCCGGACGCTTCCATGCACAAAGCGCCGCCCATTGACACCGTCATTGTGTGTGGCGGTGTTGGCATCCAGCGCACCGTCACCCGTGAACACGTGTCATGGCTGCAAAGCCAGGCCCGTCAGTCCCGGCGCCTCGGCGCGGTCTGCACCGGCAGTTGGGCCTTGGCCTGCGCGGGCCTGCTCGATGGTTTCGATTGCAGTGTGCACTGGGAGTGTCTGGCAGCAATGCAGGAAGCCTTTCCGCGGGTATCGATGAGCACCCGCCTGTTCACCCTCGACCGCAACCGCTTCACCAGTTCCGGCGGCACCGCGCCACTGGACATGATGTTGCACCTGATCAGCCGCGATCACGGCCGCGAGCTGTCGGCAGCGATCTCCGAAATGTTTGTCTATGAGCGCATTCGCAACGAGCAGGATCACCAGCGCGTGCCACTCAAGCACATGCTTGGCACCAATCAGCCGAAGTTGCAGGAAATCGTCGCGCTGATGGAAGCCAATCTCGAAGAGCCGATCGACCTGGACGAACTGGCGGTGTACGTCGCCGTCTCCCGGCGTCAGCTGGAGCGCTTGTTCCAGAAATACCTGCATTGCTCGCCGTCGCGCTATTACTTAAAGCTGCGGCTGATCCGGGCGCGGCAACTGCTCAAGCAGACGCCGATGTCGATCATCGAAGTGGCGTCGGTGTGCGGCTTCGTCTCCACGCCGCACTTCTCCAAGTGCTACCGCGAATACTTCGGCATTCCGCCGCGCGACGAGCGCGTCGGCTCCAACACCGCGCAACAGGTGGCGATGATGCCGCTGCCCCAGGCGTTGGTGCTGTCGCCACTGTCCGGGCCACTGTCGGCGTTGAGCCAGGCGCGTAATGAGTCGACGTTTGCCAGTGTGAGGCTCTAGCCGCTTTTGTGGCGAGGGAGCTTGCTCCCGCTGGGCTGCGGTGTAGGAGCTGTCGAGTGCAACGAGGCTGCGATCTTTTCCCAGACAATTGAGTCCTGAGCGAAAGATCAAAAGATCGCAGCCTTCGGCAGCTCCTACGCGCAGTCCAGCGGGAGCAAGCTCCCTCGCCACAGGGTCAGGCGTTCTGGTTTTTCTGATACTCGGCCAAAGCCGGCAGCAGCTGCAGATCAATCGCCCGGCGCACGGCGGGCAGGATGGTGGCGCTGCTGGTGTACATATTCCTGACCATCATGCGCAACTCATTGGCGCGGGCCGTGTCCAGCCCGCGCACCGCACACTCGCAGGCCTGTTCGGCAGTGGAACCGCTGGGTATCTGGAGGCCCAGGGCCTTGAGCTGGCCCAGCAGGTCTTCCTGGTCGATCAAATCGGCGTGCATCATGACGCTTTTCCTTGTTCAGGGATTGGGGTCGTGACTCGATTCTGGTAGCGGCCCGAAGCGGCGGCAAGGGCAAACTGTCGACATGGCCCGGATACCTATGAGCAGGTCGTTTTCGGCTAACTCGCGCTGTCCCGGACTGGGCACACTGGCCCCAAGCTGAATCACGACGGTTTGGTCACCCTCGCGCAACAGCTCCTCCAGTAACGCAACTGCCCCGATCCAGTCACGGCTTGATCGGGGATTTTTTTGCCTGGGTGAATCAGGTGGTAAAGGAGGGGCCGACAGACCATTTTTCGCGAGCAAGCCCGCTCCCACATGGGAACGCGGACTCCTGTGGGAGCGGGCTTGCTCGCGAATGGCCGTTACACGGTCTACCGCTGCAACACCAGAATCCGCGACAACAACTCATCGCGATCCACGTAGCATCCCTGGAAATGCCGGGCTCCGGTGGCCGGGTCGAAGGCATTGCGGGCGTGCAGGGTGCGGCGGTTGTCAAAGCACCATAACTGACCGGGTTCAAGCCTTTGCATCAAGCGAAATGGCGGCTCGCGGGTCAGGGCGATGAAGCGGCGGTAGGCGCGATACAACCTGGGCATCTGCTCGACCGAGGTGTCGAACGGCCCGCGCAGAAAGTTCGCCATGCGGATTTCCGAGACCTGTCCCAGGGCATCGAGCGCGATGATGGGCGCCAGGCAACGGTAATCGCTGTGGCGGTCCTTGTTGCGAAATTCCACCGGGATTTCACACAGCGCGGCAAAGGCCTCGGGGTCTTCCTGGCGCAGCGCCTCGGCGATGGCAAAACCATCGACAAAGATGCTCTCGCCGCCCTCGGCGTCATTCACCAGGCAATGCAGAAACTGCAGTCCTGGTTGCAGCTCCCGGGTGGGCAGGTCACTGTGCAGCGGCAGGTTGAAAGCGGTGTAGGCGTTACTGTCGGCATCGGCCTTGGATTGCACGTTGAACAGCACGCCGAAGTTGCTCTGGCGGATGAACGAAATCTGCTGGGCGATCAGTTTCAGTGAGCCGGGTTCGGTGGGTACGCCACGCACTTGGGTCAGGCCGATGTCGCGCACCGCCAGCAGCCATTGCAGCAACGTGTCGGTGTCGTCCATCAGCGCCTGATAATCAAACACCGGCAGTTGCAGGTCGTGCTGCCAGAGCTGGCGCTTGGGTTTGCTCGCCAGGCGTTCAGCCCTGGACTGGTCATCGTAGGCATGGGCGCGCAGCCAGCCCGGGTCGAAGCGGCTCGGGTGGCCGTCCTGCCAATCCACGCACAGGCAGCCTTCACTGTCCAGACGGGTCGCGCCGGGGGCCAGGTCTTCTGGTACATCGACGATTTCCAGTACCTGCTCGCGGGTCACGGTGTAGACGCATTGCGGGCACGGGCAGTTGTCCCGCAGCCACTGGTGATGGAAGGGGCTGATCCGACCGTCGGCCCAGGTGACCTGCACTCGATCGGTCAAGGGCGTCACTGCGGTCAATCCACAGATCAGGGGGTAACGGCGGAAGTCGGCAAAAGCGGCGGCGGTGTTCATGGCGATCTCCTGTTCGGGTTTTATCGGGCCGGTGGCAATGCGATGACCCGACCGATGTAGGCCGGCGGCGACAGGTCGGATTGTTCCGTGAGCAAGGCTTTGAGCTTGCCCAGGGTCTGTTCGGTGAAGGGCGCCGAGCGCGGGCCGGCCAGGTCGACGTGCAGCAGCATCTGCTCGTTGCCGGCCAGTTCCTTTTCGCCGCCGACCAGGTGCAGGCTGTGGTAGAGATGCAGGCGTTTGGCGTCGTGGCCGATGATCTGTGTGCGCACCTCGACCTGAGCGTCGAGCTTCACTTCGTGCAGGTAGTTCAAGTGCAGTTCGAGGGTGAACAGCGAGTGGCCGCTGGCTTCGCGGTTCTGGCTGTCCATGCCCAACTGATCCATCAGGGCGTCGGTGGCGTAGCTGAAGATCAACAGGTAAAAGGCATCGCGCAGATGACCGTTGTAATCGACCCATTCGGGGAGGATGCGGGTTTGGTAGGTGGTGAGGGTGGGCATGAGCAAGATCCAGCTTAAGGATGAGGTTCATGTGGGAGCGGGCTTGCTCGCGAAGACGGTGTATCTACCGCAGAATGTTTGGCGGATGTACTGGCCTCTTCGCGAGCAAGCCCGCTCCCACAAGGGGTTATTCGGTGAAGGTCATGCCATGCCTGGCCTTGGTGGTCTTCACCGCCTCCAGCACCGCCAACAGGCAATCATCACGATAGCGCTCCAGGGCAGAAATGCTGTGGCTGCCCAGTTGCGCGCTGGTCCCGTCCACAACGTCATCGATCAGTTTTTCGGTCAGCTCCGGCGCCGGCAGGTAGGTCCACGGCAACTGCAACGCGGGACCGAATTGAGCCATGAAGTGGCGCATTCCGGCATCGCCACCGGCCAGTGTGTAAGTCAGGAACGTGCCCATGAACGACCAGCGCAACCCGGCGCCAAACCGGATGGCATCGTCGATCTCCCCCGTGGTGGCCACGCCGTCGTTGACCAGGTGCAGCGCCTCGCGCCAGAGCGCTTCGAGCAGCCGGTCGGCGATGAAACCAGGGACTTCCTTGCGCACATGCAAGGGGCGCATACCGAGGGATTCGTACACTTGCATTGCGGCCTGTACCGCTTCGGGTGCGGTGTTTTTGCCGCCGACGACTTCCACCAGCGGCAACAGGTAGACCGGGTTGAACGGGTGTCCGACCACGCAGCGTTCCGGGTGGGTGGAGCCTGCATAGAACTCGCTCGGCAGTAGCCCCGACGTGCTGGAACCAATCAACGCATCGGGCTTGGCGGCGGCGCTGATCTGGCCGTGTAGCTCGAGCTTCAACTCCAGGCGCTCGGGGGCACTTTCCTGGATGAAATCGGCATCGCGCACGCATTCTTCGATGGTTGCGACAAAACGCAGCCGATCCTGGGAGGCGCCGGGTGCCAGGCCTTGTTTCTCCAGCGCGCCCCAAGCGTTGGCCACGCGCTTGCGCAGCGCCGCCTCGGCACCCGGCGCCGGGTCCCAGGCCACAACGTCCAGGCCATGGGCCAGGGCGCGACTGACCCAGCCGCTGCCGATTACACCGCTGCCCAGGGCGGCGAAGGTCTTGATGTCGGTGATGAAGCTCATGGTGATTTTTCCCAACAGTTAGGTAATCCCTGTGGGAGCGGGCTTGCTCGCGAAGAGGCCGGTACATCCGATGGATTTCCTTCGAAAGGAATGCCGTCTTCGCGAGCAAGCCCGCTCCCACAATGGTTCTGTGGCGTACATGAATCTGCCTTCACAACAGATCCAAGTGCAGGTTCGGTTTAGCCGCGCTGAGTCAGGCCCATTTTCTTGCGCCCCTCGGCCGGGGTAAGCACGCGGGCGCCGAGGCGGCTGAGGATTTCGCTGGCGCGTTCCACCAGTTGGCCATTGGTGGCGAGCACGCCTTTGTCCAGCCACAGGTTGTCTTCCAGGCCCACCCGCACGTTGCCACCCAGCAGCACGGCCTGGGCCGCCATCGGCATTTGCATGCGGCCGATGCCGAAGCCGGCCCACACGGCGTCCGCCGGCAAGTTGTCGACCATGGCTTTCATCGTGGTGGTATCGGCCGGCGCCCCCCACGGGATGCCCAGGCAGAGCTGGAACAGCGGGTTGTCCAGCAGGCCTTCCTTGATCATCTGTTTGGCGAACCACAGGTGGCCGGTGTCGAAGATCTCCAGCTCGGCCTTGACCCCCAGTTCGGTGATGCGCTTGGCCCCGGCCCGCAGTTGCGCCGGGGTGGAAACGTAAATGGTGTCGCCATCACCGAAGTTCAGGGTGCCGCAATCCAGGGTGCAGATTTCCGGCAGCAACTCCTCGACATGGGCCAGGCGGGTCAGCGGGCCTACCAGGTCGGTATTGGGGCCGAACTCCATGGGGTTTTCGCCGCCGCCGATCTCCAGATCGCCGCCCATGCCGGCGGTGAGGTTGACGATGATGTCCACGTCCGCCTCTCGGATGCGCTCCATCACTTCGCGGTACAGCGCCACGTCACGGCTGAACTTGCCGGTCTGCGGGTCGCGCACGTGGCAGTGGACCACCGTGGCGCCGGCCTTGGCGGCTTCGACGGCGGCCGCGGCGATCTGTTTCGGGGTGACCGGTACATGCGGGCTTTTGGCGGTCGTGTCGCCAGCACCGGTGAGTGCGCAGGTGATGATGACGTCGTGGTTCATGGTGCGGGTTCCTTACAGGCGTGATGAGTCACTGCGCAGCCGATTGGCGCTGCGCAGATGGATGATGTTTGTTCAGTTGCTGGTCAGTTTCAGGTTGTCGGCGGCAGGCTTGCCATCGAAAGTGGTGACGCCTTCGAGCCAGCGCTGCTTGTCTTGCGGATGATCCTTGAGCCATTGCTTGGCCGATTCGAGCGGGTCCTTGTGATCCAGCAGTGGCTGCATCATCCGGCTCTCGTCTTGGGCGGTGAACGTCAGGTTACTCAGCAGGCGGCTGACGTTCGGGCATCTTTGGGCGTAGTCCGGGGCGGTGACGGTCCATACGGTGGCCATGCCTTCGTTCGGGCCGAGAGCGTCTTCGCTGCCGGTGAGGTAGGTCATTTGCACGTTGACGTTCATCGGGTGCGGCGCCCAGCCAAAGAACACCACAGCTTGATTGCGCCGCACGGCGCGGTCCACCGCCGCGAGCATGCCGGCCTCGCTGGACTCCACCAACTGGAACTTGCCCAGGCCGAACTGGTTCTTGCTGATCATCGCCTTGATCTGGGTATTGGCGCCGGAGCCTGGCTCGATACCGTAGATCTTGCCGCCCAGTTCTTTCTCGAATTTGGCAATGTCGGCGAAAGTCTTCAGGCCCTTGTCGGCCAGATAAGTCGGCACGGCCAAGGTGGCGCGGGCGTCCTTGAGGTTGGGTTGTTCCAGGACCTTGACCTGTTTGGCCTCGACGAACGGGGTGATGGTCTGGGTCATCAGTGGGTTCCAATAGCCCAGGAACATATCCAGGCGCTGGTCACGGATGCCGGCGAAGATGATTTGCTGGGAGGCGCTGGTCTGTTTGGTCTGGTAGCCGAGGCCGTCGAGCAACACTTGGGTCATGGCGCTGGTGGCGATGACATCGGTCCAGTTGACCACGCCCAGGCGCACGTTCTGGCACGCGGCGGGATCGGCCGCCATCGCAGCGGAGCTCAGGAAGGTGGAAGTGCTGAGTGCAAGAACGCAGGAGCTGATCAGTCGTTTCATGTCGGGTTCCTCGGCAGTCTTTGTTATGGGTTCCGGCATCTGCGCACCGGTGATGCCAAGTTACGCAGCCGGCCCGCCGGCAAAACGCACAGCGGCGACTCGCTCTTGCACTGCGGCGACCTGTGGCGTATCAAGGACCGTACGCTACCCGTCAACCGAGTGCGATTCATGTCCCAGGATTTCTACTTCTTGTTGATGCCGGGTTTTTCGGCCATCGGTTTCATTTCGGCCATCGAACCGTTGCGAGTCGCCAATCGCTTTCGCGGTGAGTTGTACCGCTGGCATGTGTTGAGCGCCGATGGCGGGGCGGTGCTGGCAAGCAATGGCATGTCGGTCAACGCCGATGCCGCGTTGGAGCCATTGAAGAAAGGCGCGACCCTCTGGGTGGTAGCGGGGTTTGAACCGCTCAAGTTCGTGACCCCGGCGCTGGAGCGCTGGCTGCATCGGCTGGACAGCGAGGGCGTAACCCTGGGTGGCATCGACACCGGCAGCGTGGTCCTGGCCGAGGCGGGGCTGCTGGAAGGGCATCGCGTAACCCTGCACTGGGAAGCGATCGAGGCGTTCAAGGAATCTTATCCACAGCTGAGTGTGACCCAGGAATTGTTCGAAATTGACCGCCGGCGCATCACCTGCGCTGGCGGCACCGCGTCCATCGACCTGATGCTGGACCTGATCGGCCAGGCCCATGGCCCGCAACTGGCGATTGAGGTCAGCGAACAATTCGTGCTCGGCCGCATCCGTCCGCGCAAAGACCACCAGCGCATGGAAATTGCCAGCCGCTATGGCGTGCGCAACAAGAAACTGGTGCACGTCATTGGTGAGATGGAAACCCACAGTGAACCGCCTCTGAGCACCCTGGCCCTGGCCGAATCCATCAACGTCACCCGCCGCCAGCTCGAACGCCTGTTCCGCCTGCACCTGAATGACACTCCCAGCAACTTCTACCTGCGCCTGCGCCTGGAAAAGGCCCGGCAGCTGTTGCGCCAGACCGACATGAGTGTGCTGGAAGTGAGCATCGCCTGCGGTTTCGAGTCACCGTCGTATTTCACTCGCAGTTATCGAGCGAGGTTTGAACGGTGCCCACGGGAAGATCGGCGGCGCCAAGGGGATGGGCGGGAGGTGGTTTGACAGGCTTTTATACTCAATTATACTCGCGACTATAAATTATACCTGTCGCCATAATTGAGTATAAAACCATGTCCAAGCACCCCGGTTTTATCTTTCGGCGCCCAGATCTGGCTCGCAATATTGTCGATGGGCTGGTCGGCGCCGGGATCCAGGATTACACCTCAGGCCTGTTCCTGGCCGCTCCGAGACGTACTGGAAAAAGTACCTTCCTGCGCGAAGACTTAATTCCCGAATGCGAGGCGCGTGGCTGGCTCGCTGTTTACGTCGACCTGTGGGCCAACAAGGAAAAAGACCCTGCCGACCTGATAGCCTCGGCTATTGCCGCAGCGCTGGTGCCTTATGAAAAGGGCATTCGCAAGCTGGCCAAGTCCATGGGCATCGACAAACTCAGCTTCTTGCGCACGTTGTCCTGGGATTTCAGCCTGCCGCAACTGCCTGAAGGGGCAACGCTGACCCAGGCGCTGGAGTTATTGCACAGCGCTGCCGATAAAACCGTGGTGCTGGTGATCGACGAAGCCCAGCATGCGTTGACCACCGAGGCCGGGGTCAATGCGATGTTCGGCCTCAAGGCCGCCCGCGATCAGCTCAACCAGGGGCGTGAAGACGCTACCAGCGGCCTGCGCCTGGTGTTCACCGGCTCCAATCGCGACAAACTCGCTCGCCTGGTACTCAGCCGCAATCAACCCTTCTATGGTTCCAGCATCACGCCATTCCCACTGCTGGGCAAAGAGTTCACCAAAGCCTATGCCGCCCATTTGAACGCTCATCTGGCCCAAACCAACCAGTTCAATGCTGATGACCTCGACCAGGCATTTGAGCTGGTGGGGCGCCGCCCTGAAATGTTGCGCAGCGTCATCGGCGAAATTGCCCTGGAACTGGGGGAAGCGAGTCATTTGGGCGAATTGCTGCGCAGCAGCGCCGAAATGCTGCGCGCCGGCGTCTGGACCGAATTTGAAAGCGCCTGGAATGCCCTGACGGTGCCACAACGGGCAGTGTTGCAGGTCATGGCCGAGCGCTCGCAAAACAACGAGCCCTTTGCGCCCTTCACCGATTCAACGTTGGAAGCTGTGGGCAAGGTGCTTAGCAGTATGGGAAGCGAAGTCGTGCCCGGCACTCAAACCATCCAATCCTGCATCGATGCCCTGCGTGACAAGGAACTGGTGTGGAAGTCCAATCGTGGTGGTTATGCGCTGGAGGATAAAGCGTTTGCGGATTGGTTGAAGGGCTATCGAAAGCAGCATTGAACCCGGAAATACATCCCGTGGCGAGGGAGCTTGCTCCCGCAGACTGCGAAGTAGCCCAATGTCATCCATTCAATCAACCTGACACACCAGGGTGCGAGGTTCAGGTCCGTTTCGCGGCCCAGCGGGAGCAAGCTCCCTCGCCACAGGTAGGCGTTATTTTTTCACCAACGCCGAACATGCCGCTTTGTACGCTTCATGCTGATATTTGTTCAGCGTCGCTGGCAAGGCGAAGTCGTGTTTCTTGCTCTGCGCATTGATGGTCTGCGGTGACAGCAGTGTCACCTCGCAGCCCTCCAGCAACTGGAAAACCCCCTCGATCTTGAACGTGGTCGGTCCGCCGGCGAACTCGCCTTTCTTGCTGCGCTTCTTGATAGCGATGTGCTCGATACCGTTATCCACCACGAACGCCCGCACCTGAGCGGAAAACGCCTTGACGTTGGTGGCTTCGTCATCGTCGTCCAGGGCGATTTTCTTGGTGTTCAGCGCGATGTGAGTCAACGCCTGCTGATCCAGCGAGGCAACGGCGATGATCGCTTCGCTGCCTTTGATTTCGATGCCGCAGATTTTCATGTGAATCTCTTTGCTCGGTGGTGACGTGCAGCTTACAGCTCCACGTTACTCCTGCCCAATCGACTCCAAAAACTCCGACCGGTCATCACTCATCTGGGCCAGGCAGTCGTTTTCGGCGATTTTGTAGGCTTCGCTGCCGGGTTTGGCCGGGAAGGCAGCGATGGCGCAGTCGGCGTCGCGTTGTTTTTGCCAGAGTTGCTGGGCTGTCCTGATTTTGCGGGTGATGTCGTCGAGCTGGGCCTTGTCGTCGGCGTAGAGGGTTTGCAGGCGTTCGTTGAGGCTCTGCAGGTTGTCGGCAAGCAGTTGTTCGGCGGCGGCTTTGCCGTAGGCCGAGCAGGCCAGGGTCTGGACGTCGTTTTCCACAGCATCGCAGGGGTTGTGTTCGGTGTCTTCGGTCGCGTGGGCGACGGTGCTGATCAGGGCCAAAGCCAGGAGGATTGATTTCATTGCGTTGCCGCTCGAGTTCAGTGAAAGCCAGTGATGCGGCGGATTCTGGCGCAAGCGTCGGGTAAAGAACAGACGGGCAGGGTGGCCCGCTCATAGCCCTTTGTCGTGGATTGACGCTTTCGGCAATTCCCCTGTCGTTTTTGCACCCGGTCGCCAATGCACCGAGGCATATGCTGGCCCCAAAGCGCCGGCACACGATTCGGCGCATGAATCGCTGACAAAAGGGGACTGCCTGATGAGCCCAGCCGAATTGCACGCCGACAGCATCGTTATCGACGGGCTGATCATTGCCAAGTGGAACCGTGACCTGTTCGAAGACATGCGCAAGGGTGGCCTGACCGCCGCCAACTGCACGGTGTCGGTGTGGGAAGGTTTTCAGGCCACCATCAACAACATTGTCGCCAGCCAGAAACTGATTCGCGAAAACAGCGACCTGGTGATCCCGGTGAAAACCACCGCTGATATCCAGCGCGCCAAGGCTCAGGGCAAGACCGGCATCATCTTTGGCTTCCAGAACGCCCACGCCTTCGAAGACCAACTGGGCTACGTCGAGATCTTCAAGCAGCTCGGCGTTGGTGTGGTGCAGATGTGCTACAACACCCAGAACCTGGTGGGCACCGGCTGCTACGAGCGTGACGGCGGCCTGTCGGGCTTTGGCCGCGAAATTGTCGCCGAGATGAACCGGGTCGGGATCATGTGCGACCTGTCCCACGTCGGCTCCAAGACCTCCGAAGAGGTCATCCTCGAATCGAAGAAACCGGTCTGCTATTCCCACTGCCTGCCCTCGGGCCTCAAGGAACACCCGCGCAACAAGTCCGATGAAGAACTGAAGTTCATCGCCGACCACGGCGGTTTCGTCGGCGTGACCATGTTCGCGCCGTTCCTGGCCAAGGGCATCGATTCGACCATCGATGACTACGCCGAGGCCATCGAATACACCATGAACATCGTCGGTGAAGACGCCATCGGCATCGGCACCGACTTCACCCAGGGCCATGGCCAGGACTTCTTCGAAATGCTGACCCACGACAAAGGCTATGCCCGTCGTCTGACCAGCTTCGGCAAGATCATCAACCCCCTGGGCATCCGCACCGTGGGCGAGTTCCCGAACCTCACCGAGACGCTGCTCAAACGCGGCCATCCTGAGCGTGTCGTGCGCAAGATCATGGGCGAGAACTGGGTTAACGTCCTGAAAGACGTCTGGGGCGAATAACGCCGCCGCATCACTGAATCCTTTACCTGCGGCCCTTTGCGTCGCAGGCATACCACGCATTTTCGGAGTTTAGTTTCCATGGCCAAAATCGCCCCTCAATTGCCTATCGAAGTCGACAGTGAAACCGGTGTCTGGACCTCTGATGCCCTGCCGATGCTCTACGTGCCGCGTCACTTTTTCGTCAATAACCACATGGGTATCGAAGAAGTGCTGGGCGCCGAAGCCTACGCCGAGATTCTCTACAAGGCCGGCTACAAATCCGCCTGGCACTGGTGCGAAAAAGAAGCCGAATGCCATGGCCTGGAAGGCGTCGCGGTATTCGAGCACTACATGAAGCGTCTGTCCCAGCGTGGTTGGGGCCTGTTCAAGATCCAGGACATCGACCTGGAAAAAGGCACCGCCAGCGTCAAGCTGGAACACTCGGCGTTCGTCTATGTGTACGGCAAGGTCGGGCGCAAGGTCGACTACATGTTCACCGGCTGGTTCGCCGGCGCCATGGACCAGATTCTCGCCGCCCGTGGCAGTTCGATCCGCACCGTGGCCGAGCAGGTCTACGGCGGTTCCGAAGAAGGCCACGACGACGGCCTGTTCATCGTCAAGCCGTTGTAAGTCGAGGATCGCGCCATGGCTTTTGAAGCAATGTTCCAGCCGATCCAGATCGGCAAACTGACCATCCGCAACCGCGTGCTCAGCACCGCGCACGCCGAGGTCTACGCCACCGACGGCGGCATGACCACCGACCGGTACGTGAAGTACTACGAGGAAAAGGCCAAGGGCGGTATCGGCCTGGCGATTTGCGGTGGTTCCTCGGTAGTGGCCATCGACAGCCCGCAGGAATGGTGGAGCTCGGTGAATCTGTCCACCGACCGCATCATCCCGCACTTCCAGAACCTGGCCGACGCCATGCACAAGCATGGCGCCAAGATCATGATCCAGATTACCCACATGGGGCGTCGCTCGCGCTGGGACGGTTTCAACTGGCCGACCCTGATGTCGCCGTCCGGCGTGCGCGAGCCGGTGCACCGTGCCACCTGCAAGACCATCGAGCCGGAAGAAATCTGGCGGGTGATCGGCAACTACGCCCAGGCGGCACGGCGTGCCAAGGCCGGTGGCCTGGATGGCGTTGAGCTGTCCGCCGTGCACCAGCACATGATCGACCAGTTCTGGAGCCCACGGGTCAACAAGCGCACCGACGAATGGGGCGGCACCTTCGAGGGGCGGATGAAGTTCGGCCTGGAAGTGCTCAAAGCCGTGCGCGCCGAAGTGGGCGACGACTTCTGCGTGGGCATGCGCCTGTGTGGTGACGAGTTCCACCCGGACGGCCTGTCCCACGAGGACATGAAGCAGATCGCCAAGTACTACGACGACACCGGCATGCTGGATTTCATCGGCGTAGTGGGCTCGGGTTGCGACACCCACAACACCCTGGCCAACGTTATCCCGAACATGAGTTATCCACCGGAGCCGTTCCTGCACCTGGCCGCCGGTATCAAGGAAGTGGTCAAGGTCCCGGTGCTGCACGCGCAGAACATCAAGGACCCGAACCAGGCCACGCGGATCTTGGAGGGAGGCTACGTCGACATGGTCGGCATGACCCGTGCCCACATCGCCGACCCGCACCTGATCGCCAAGATCAAGATGGGCCAGATCGACCAGATCAAACAGTGCGTCGGTGCCAACTATTGCATCGACCGCCAGTATCAAGGCCTGGACGTGCTGTGCATCCAGAACGCCGCGACCTCCCGTGAATACATGGGCGTGCCGCACATCATCGAGAAATCCACCGGGCCGAAACGCAAGGTGGTGGTGGTCGGTGCCGGTCCGGCGGGTATGGAAGCGGCCCGTGTGGCGGCCGAACGTGGCCACGACGTGACCCTGTTCGAGAAGAAAGAATTCATCGGCGGACAGATCACCACGGCCTCCAAAGCCCCGCAGCGTGAC
Source organism: Pseudomonas halotolerans (assembly GCF_039581215.1). Lineage (NCBI taxonomy): Bacteria > Pseudomonadati > Pseudomonadota > Gammaproteobacteria > Pseudomonadales > Pseudomonadaceae > Pseudomonas > Pseudomonas halotolerans. The sequence goes on along the minus strand of NZ_JBCNTJ010000011.1, from coordinate 142,293 downwards.
CAGATCGCCGGTATCACCCGCTGGTTCCAGCTGGAACTGGCGCGGTTGAAAGTCGATCTGCGCCTGGGCGTGGCGGCGGACGCAGCGACCATCATGGACCTGCGTCCGGATGTGGTGGTGCTGGCCGTCGGTGGGCATCCGTTCATCGAGCAGAACGAGCACTGGGGCGCCGCCGAAGGGCTGGTGGTCAGCAGTTGGGACGTGCTCGATGGCAAGGTTGCACCGGGCAAGAACGTGCTGGTCTACGACACCATTTGTGAATTCACCGGCATGTCGGTGGCCGACTTCCTCGCCGACAAGGGCAGCCAGGTCGAGATCGTCACTGACGACATCAAGCCGGGCGTGGCCATTGGCGGGACTTCGTTCCCGACCTACTACCGCAGCATGTACCCCAAGGAAGTGATCATGACCGGGGACATGATGCTGGAGAAGGTCTACCGCGAAGGCGACAAGCTGGTGGCGGTGCTGGAGAACGAATACACCGGGGCCAAGGAAGAGCGCGTGGTGGATCAGGTGGTGGTGGAAAACGGCGTGCGACCGGACGAAGAAATCTACTACGCGCTCAAGGAAGGTTCGCGCAACAAGGGCCAGATCGACGTCGAAGCCCTGTTCGCGATCAAGCCCCAGCCGTGCCTGGAGCAGAGCGGCGATGGTTACCTGCTGTTCCGCATCGGCGACTGTGTGGCCCAGCGTAATACCCACGCCGCCATCTACGACGCCCTGCGGTTGTGCAAGGATTTCTAACGGCTTGTGGATAACCCTGTGGGAGCGAGCTTGCTCGCGATAGCGGTGGATCAATCGACATTTATGTTGAATTTGAGTCCGTCATCGCGAGCAAGCTCGCTCCCACAGGGATCGAGCAAGACATCCAGGTTTCTGTGCCTGCAAGACCTGAGGTCTTTGGGAGCTTCACCATGCTGAACACCCTTCTTCCTATCCTGCTGTTCGCCGCTTTGGGCCTTGCGGTCCTTGGCGCTTTGCGGCGGGTGAACATGTGGCGCCGGGGGCGACCGTCCAAGGTCGACCTGATCGGTGGTCTTTTCGCCATGCCCAAGCGCTACATGGTGGATTTGCACCATGTGGTGGCGCGGGACAAATACATCGCCAACACCCACGTCGCCACGGCGGGCGGTTTTGTGCTGGCGGCGCTGCTGGCGATCCTGGTGCATGGTTTCGGCCTGCAGAACCGCATCCTGGGCTATGCCTTGCTGTTCGCCACGCTGCTGATGTTCAGCGGCGCGATCTTCATTGCCTTGCGTCGTCGCAATCCGCCCTCACGGCTGTCCAAGGGCCCGTGGATGCGCTTGCCCAAGAGCCTGTTTGCGTTTTCCATCAGTTTTTTCCTGGTGACCTTGCCCGTCGCGGGGATCTTGCCGGCGGACTTCGGGGGCTGGGTGTTGGTCGTGCTGTTGGGCCTGGGCGTGCTTTGGGGTGTGTCGGAAATGTTCTTCGGCATGACCTGGGGCGGGCCGATGAAACATGCCTTTGCCGGGGCCCTGCACCTGGCCTGGCACCGCCGCGCCGAACGCTTTGGTGGCGGCCGCTCAACCGGTCTCAAACCTTTGGACCTGAACGATCCCGCTGCACCGCTGGGCGTTGAGAAACCCAAGGATTTCACTTGGAACCAGCTGCTCGGTTTCGACGCTTGCGTGCAGTGCGGCAAGTGCGAAGCCGCGTGCCCGGCCTTTGCCGCCGGCCAGCCGCTGAACCCGAAAAAACTCATTCAGGACATGGTCGTCGGCCTGGCCGGAGGCACCGATGCGAAATTCGCCGGCAGTCCGTATCCGGGTAAACCGGTGGGCGAACACAGCGGCAATCCACACCAGCCGATCGTCAACGGCCTGGTAGACGCCGAGACTCTGTGGTCCTGCACCACTTGCCGGGCGTGCGTAGAGGAATGCCCGATGATGATCGAGCACGTCGATGCCATCGTCGACATGCGTCGTCACCTGACCCTGGAGAAAGGCGCCACGCCGAACAAGGGCGCTGAAGTATTGGAAAATCTCATTGCCACCGACAACCCTGGCGGCTTCGCCCCAGGCGGGCGGATGAACTGGGCGGCGGACCTGAACCTGAACCTGCTCAGCGAGGTGAAAGCCACCGACGTGCTGTTCTGGGTCGGCGACGGTGCCTTTGACATGCGTAACCAGCGCACCTTGCGCGCCTTCGTCAAAGTGCTCAAGGCGGCGAACATCGACTTTGCCGTGCTCGGCCTCGAAGAGCGCGACAGCGGCGATGTGGCCCGGCGCCTGGGCGATGAAGCGACCTTTCAGCTATTGGCCAAGCGCAACATCCAGACCTTGGGCAAATACAGCTTCAACCGGATCGTCACCTGCGACCCTCACAGCTTCCACGTGCTGAAAAACGAATACGGCGCATTTGATGGCAACTACCGGGTGCAGCACCACAGCACCTACCTGGCAGAAGTCATCGAGGCCGGCGCCCTGAACCTCGGCCAGCACAAGGGCGACAGCGTGACTTATCACGATCCGTGCTACCTGGGCCGTTACAACGGCGAATACGAGGCGCCACGCCAGGTGCTGCGTGCGCTGGGCATCGAGATCAAGGAGATGCAGCGTTCCGGTTTCCGCTCCCGTTGCTGCGGCGGTGGCGGCGGCGCGCCGATCACTGACATTCCGGGCAAGCAGCGTATCCCCGACATGCGCATGGAAGACATCCGCGAAACCGGTGCCGAACTGGTGGCCGTGGGTTGTCCACAGTGCACCGCGATGCTTGAGGGCGTGGTCGAGCCGCGCCCGATGATCAAGGACATCGCTGAACTGGTGGCCGACGCTCTGCTCGAAGATGCGGCGCCAAGTAAACCAGCGGCCCCGGCCAAACGTGAACCTGCGGAGGTGCACTAATGAGCGACATCATCCGCCGCGACCCTCGCGCCGAGTGGATCGCCCGCAACCGCCTGCACCCGCTGCACGCGGCCATGCAACCGGTCCAGCACAGCTGGATGGGGCCCAACGGCATCATCCGCAAGAATGTCCACGGCGTGGGCTTCATCGGCCCTAACGGTATCAAACGCATCGACCGCAGCGGCGCCCAGCAGGGCGGCGCGAGCAAGCGCACTGCCGCCGTTGAAGTGCAATTGCCGCTGCATCAGGTGCCACAACCGGCGTTCTACATCAGCGTGGTGCCTGACATGGTCGGTGGCCGCTTAAGCAGCCACGACCGCGATCTGCTGGGCCTGGCCCATCAGCTTGCAGGTACGGACGGCGCGGTGCTGGCAGTGGTATTCGGCGAGCACAAGGAAAACGCCTTTGCGACGGCGGGCGTCGATCGCTTGCTGGTGCTCGAAGGTGAAACATTCAGCGGTTATGCACCGGAACAGCGAGTTCAGGGCCTGCGGGCTGTGGATAACCAATTCAATCCTCGCCATTGGTTGCTGCCCGACAGCCGCACCGGTGGTGGTGAACTCGGTCGGCGTTTGGCGGCGGCCCTAGGCGAGCGCCCGGCCACGCGGGTTTGGCAGGTCAAGGGTGAGGAGTGCATCGGCCGCGCTGGTGCCGGCCTGCAAGACCTGGCTCGGCCTTTGGCACGGTTGATCCTGGCCGCGGCCGAATGCGCCGAGCCGGTCAGTGAAACCCGTCACGAAGCCCTGCCGGTGGAGTTATCCACAGGCGTGGCCCGCAGCTTGTCGCGCATTGAAGACTTGGGCGCGGTGGCGGTGGACCCGGGCGCGATCCCGATGGCCGAGGCCGAATTCATTTTCTCCGGCGGCAACGGGGTCAAGGACTGGACGCTTTTCCACCAGACCGCTGCGGCCCTGGGCGCCACCGAAGGTGCTTCGCGGGTGGCGGTGGACGATGGCTTCATGGCGCGGGATCGCCAGGTTGGCGCGTCCGGCACCTGGGTTACGGCGAGGGTCTATGTCGCGGTGGGGATTTCCGGGGCGATCCAGCACCTGCAAGGTATCGGTGCCTGCGACAAGGTGGTGGCGATCAACCTTGACCCCGGTTGCGACATGATCAAACGGGCAGACCTGTCGGTGATTGGCGACAGCGCGGCGATTCTCCAGGCCTTGATCGCGGCGGTAGAGGCGTACCGCAACGAAGCCAAGCGCGATGCGGCTTAAGCTAAGGATTCAACCATGAGTACTCAAGTGATCAGCCTGGTGTCCATCGGCGCCCACCCCACCTCTGGTCGGCCCCGGCGCGCCGAGCAGGATGCGCGGGCCGTGGAACTGGGTCTGCAACTGGCCGGCAAAGACCTGCAAGTGCTGCACGCAGGCGACGTGGCTGAACCGGCTCTGCGCGCCTATCTGGGCATGGGCCTGGACGAACTCTACGTACTGGATAACCCCGCCGGCGCCGACGCACTGCCGGCCCTGACTGATTATCTGCGCGACGCGGGCGCCCATGTGGTGCTCACCGGCAGTCAGGCGGAAACCGGCGAGGGTTCCGGCATGTTGCCGTTCCTGCTGGCGGAAAATCTCGGCTGGCCGCTGGTGGTGGGGTTGGCCCAGGTCGAATCCATCGACAGTGGCGTAGCCTTGGTGCTGCAAGCCTTGCCCCGCGGCCAGCGGCGACGTCTCAAAGTGCGCCTGCCGTTTCTCGCCACGGTGGATAACGCGGCCCCCAAACCCCGGCAAAGCGCCTACGGCCCAGCCCGACGCGGAGTGTTGCACGCTGAAGATGTCGAGGTGCTCGACGACGCCCTGTTGGCGGTGGCGACCCTGCAACCGGCCAAACCACGGCCCAAACGCTTGAAAGTGATCAAGGCCAAGAGCGGCGCCGACCGCATGAAAGCCGCCACGGCCAAGGCCAGCGGCGGAGGCGGGCAGGTGCTCAAAGACGTCACCCCGCAGGCCGGCGCCGAGGCGATTCTCAAGTTGCTTGTTGAGGAGGGGGTTGTTCGCTAAACCCCGGAACACCCTAACCCTTGTGGGAGCGGGCATGTGTTTACCCACAATCCCTGTGCGCGCCTCTGTGGATAACCTGTTCGCCCCTCGCCACACCCTACGCGGATCAAGCTCCTCAAGCGTGCGCTTAAAAAACAACCAGCCTAACCCCCGGTTTTTTCTCGGTTTTGTTTGTGAATAAGCTTGCGTGCAGGGCGCTACTTGCCCCCAATCTCTGTTGGCGCTTCTGTGGATAAGATGTTCGCTACCGTCTACAAGCCATACGGAACGGGGCTTTCATGAGGTTGGTTATAAAATGATCAATCCGTCATTTTTATTCGGAAAATTCCGCTAAAACCTCTATTTACCGGCCGCATACGCGGTTTTCCACAGAACCGTCAGAATTACCCCCAAACGCTGTTGGCGCTTCTGTGGATAAGGTGTTCGCTCTCCTCCAGAAGCCAGGACAGACAAGGCTTTCACGCCGTTGATCAGTTTTTGATCGATATGGAAAAGAAATGCTCTTTGTTCATAAGTCACGGTTTTTCTTTAGCTTTTACTTAAAAAAACAGGTCGCAATGACGCACTTGTCCCCATTAGCTGTGGGTGGACATGTGGATAACTTGTTTGCGAAAGCGTAAAGGCCACGGCGGGCATAGGCCCAGACGCGATAGATCAAATTTCATACAGTTCTAAGGATCCACCTTGACGTGGCCCTGGCCGCTGTCTTCACTCATGGCACAAGGACACCGCCACTTTATCCATATCTGGTTCAGGGAGAACGCATGATGGATAGCAAGTCCCCCTGCTGGTACCCGATCTCGGCTGCGACCTGTACTCCGACCCCTCCCACCCGGTTACCCAAACGCAGACGTCGTCGTGCCACCAATCAGCGTGCGCGTCTATAGCGCCTCGTTGAGCCCTGAGTTTCCCCTGTAGCACCGTTGACTGCCGCTCCAACCCGTACGGGGTAGTGGCCAGGCGTTCGTGCGCCTGTCGATTTGCAGGCAACCGCAGAGTTGCCCCATCTGCCTGAGAGGACTTGAACATGACACGGATCTCGACCCCCATCAGCGACATCAAGGAGCATTACGACGTGATTGTCATTGGTTCCGGCTACGGCGGAGGCATTGCTGCTTCACGTTTGTCCCGGGCCGGGCGCAAGGTTTGTCTGCTGGAGCGGGGCCGGGAGATCCAGCCCGGCGAATACCCCAACACCCTGCTTGCGGCCACCGAGGAGTTGCAGGTGCATGACCCGGACGGTCACATCGGATCGCGCACCGGGCTGTTTGATCTGCACGTCAACGCCCAGCAGAACGTGGTGGTCGGTTGCGGCCTGGGCGGTACGTCGCTGATCAATGCCAACGTTGCGCTGGAGCCGGAGCCCGGCGTATTCGAGGACCCGCGTTGGCCACTGGCGGTGCGCGAACATCGCGACACGCTGCTCAAGGACGGCTACGAACGGGCCCGGGAAATGCTCAAGCCCAACCCGTATCCCGACTCGTCGCCGAAGCTGCCCAAGCTCGACGCCAACCGCAAATCGGCCAGTTACCTCAAGCAGGACGCGCATTTCTACAAGCCGCCCATCAATGTGACCTTCGACAAGCTGCCCAACAACCTCAACCACGTCGGCGTCGAGCAATTGCCGTGCAACGGCTGTGGGGATTGCGTCTCGGGCTGTAACAACAAGGCCAAGAACACCACGCTGATGAATTACCTGCCGGATGCCTGGAACCACGGCGCGGAGATTTTCTGCCAGGCCGAAGTCAGGCACCTAGAGCGCGACGGCGATGGCTGGATCGTGCACTTCCAGTACCTGGACAGCGGCCGTGAAATGTTCTCGGCACCGACCTTGTTCGTGCGCGCCGACATCGTGGTGGTGTCCGCCGGCACCCTGGGCTCTACCGAGATCATGCTGCGCTCACGGGACAAGGGCCTGTCGATGTCCAGTCAACTGGGCGAGCACATGAGCGGCAACGGCGACATCCTCGGCTTTGGCCACAACTGCGACCAGACCATCAATGGCATCGGCTTCGGCGCCCATTCGGCCAAGGAGCTGGAGCCGGTGGGACCGTGTATCACCTCAATCATCGATATGCGTACCGAGGGCGACTGGCGCAGCCGGATGGTCATCGAGGAGGGCTCGATCCCCGGCGCCCTCGGCCGGGCCATGGTGCCGAGCATGGCGGCGTTCGCCGAGATGATCGGCGTGCCCACCGACACGGGCCTGGGTGCCAGCCTCAAGTACAAGGCCCGGGAAGCCGAGAGCTTTCTGCGCGGCCCGTACTACGGCGCGCTGCATAACATGCAGACGTACCTGATCATGAGTCACGACAACGGCAAGGGGCGCATGGTGCTCGACAACAAGAATCAGTTGCGCATCGACTGGCCCGGCGTCGGCGAGCAGGAAAACGTGACGCTGGGCAATGAGCGTTTGCACCAGAGCACCAAGGCGTTGGGCGGGATCTGGGTCGAGAATCCGATCTGGACCAAGCTGCTCAAGCACAGCATCGTTTCGGTCCATCCGTTGGGCGGCTGCGTGATGGGGGAAGACGCGACGCAAGGCGTGGTCAACCACAAGGGCCAGGTGTTCAGTGGCGCCAGCGGTACGGATGTCTACCCTGGCCTGTACGTGACCGACGGTGCGGTGATCCCGACTTCCCTGGCGGTTAACCCGTTGTTGACCATTTCGGCGGTGAGCGAACGCAACATGGGCCTGCTGGCGGCCGATCGCGGTTGGATCATCGATTACACGCTACCCTCGGCCCCGCGCAAACCGGTGGCGGCGCCGACCCTGGGCGTGCAGTTCACTGAAACCATGAAGGGTTACTTCTCCACGGCATTTACCCAGCCCCAGGGCACTGATCTTTCGCTTTACGAAGCGGCGGCCAAGCGCGGCAAAGCCGATAACTCGTCCATCGAGTTCACCCTGACCATCACCGCCGCCGACCTCAATCGCCTGATCAAGGAACCGGAACACGCTGCAACCCTGGTGGGTACGCTGGATGCGCCGCTGCTCTCGCCCAAGCCGCTGGTCGCCAGCAACGGGGTGTTCAACCTGTTCGAGCAATATCAGGAACAGGTGGATGTGCGGCACATGAACTACGACATGAAACTGACCGCCGAGGACGGCAGCGATTATTACTTCAGTGCCTTCAAGACCGTGCCCGAGGACAACGGGGTGCTGAACATCTGGCACGACACCAGCACGCTCTATGTCACGCTGTATCGCGGGCCGGACAAGCACGGCGAGGTCATCGGCTCGGGGGTGATGCACATTCTGCCGGCCGACTTCGCCAAGCAGATGACCACCATGAAAGTGCTCAACGCCCGCAACGAGCGTGAGCGAGTGGAAGCGTTGGCCCGCTTCGGCAAGTTCTTCGCCGGCATTTTGTGGGAGAGCTACGGTGGGGTATTTGCAGGCGATGTGTACTTCAACCCGGACGCGCCGCCCCGCAGCAAGCGGCCGCTGGACGCCCCGGCGCCGACCGTGCACTTCTTCCAGACCGAGGACAACGTCGAGCTACGCCTGACTCGCTATCAGGCGGGCAGCAAAGGCCCGGTGATGCTGGTGCATGGTTTGGGGGTGGGGTCGAATATTTTCTCCACCGACACCATCCAGACCAACCTGCTGGAGTACCTGTGCAAGCACGAGTACGACGTCTGGCTGTTGGACTTGCGGGTGAGCATCCTGCTGCCGGCCAGCAAGCATGAATGGAACGGCGACCAGGTGGCCCAGTACGACTTCAAGGCGGCTATCGAGCAGATCCAGCAGGCCACGCTCGCCCGTGACGTGCAATGTGTAGTGCATTGCTACGGGGCGACAACGTTTTTCATGTCGATGCTGGCGGGGCTGCAAGGGGTGCGCTCGGTGGTCTGCTCGCAGATCGCTGCCGACACGGTGGTTGCCACCGCCACCGGGCTGAAGGCCGGTTTGCATTTGCCGGGGATGCTCGATGCCATCGGCATCAAGTCCCTCACGGCCTACGCCGACACCAAGGAAAGCTGGTTCAACAAACTCTACGACAAGGCCCTCAACGGTTATGCCCGGATCGAGGCCCAGGGTTATTGCACCAACCCGGTCTGCCACCGCATCACGTTCATGTATGCGTCGCTGTACCGCCACGACACCCTCAACGAAACCCTGCACGACAACCTGCATGAATTGTTCGGTGAGTCGAACATCCAGACCTTCGAGCACCTGGCGCTGATCGTGCGCAAGGGGCATCTGGTGGACTTCAAGGGCAACGACGTCTACATGCCGCATTTCGATCGGTTGAAATTGCCGATCTGCTTCATCAGCGGTGCCGAGAACCAGTGCTACCTCCCTCAAAGCACCCTCAAGACCTACGAGCGACTGTGCGACATGCACGGCCCGCAATTGTTCAGCCGCCACGAAGTGCCGGGTTACGGCCACATCGATTGCATGTTCGGCAAGGATGCGGTGGTGGATGTGTATCCGATCATTCTTGAGCACCTGGAGAAGACCGCCCTCGGTTAGGAGGATAACTGACCCGTGGCGAGGGAGCTTGCTCCCGCTCGGCTGCGAAGCAGTCGTCGTTCCTGAAATCTGGGGGCCGCTGCGCGACCCAGCGGGAGCAAGCTCCCTCGCCACAAAAGCTTTGCTCCGGTTCAAGAATAAGGAAATGGATGCCATGAACACTTACATCCGTTGGTTCCAACGCCTCATCTGGGTGGGCATTGTGATGAACATGGTCTTCGCGATTCCGGCGCTGTTCGCGCCGGCGTTGCTGACGTCCATGCTCGGCCTGCCGCCCGTGTTGTCCGATCCCTGGCTGGAAAACACCGGCATGTTGCTGGTGGGGATCAGCCTGTTCTACATGCCTTCGGGGTTCAACGCGCCGCGTTTCGTGGTGCATTCGTGGTTGTGCGTGCTGTCGCGACTGGTGGCGGTGGTGTTCTGGATCTACCTGATCAACACCAATAACCAGGGCCAGTTGTTCGTGCCGATGCTGATGGGCGACCTAAGCATGTTCCTGATTCTGGGCGTGCTGCTGTACCTGGGCAGCCCGGTGGCCCAGCGTCCTCTGGCCCTGCTCTGTGCCGGTTGGCGGGAGTTGCGCGCGGGCTGGGCGCGGCGCTGGCACCGTCACGGTTTCAAGGTCGGTACGCTGGTGGTGGTATTGCTGCTGGGTTTCATCGGCTACCAAACCTGGTACCAGATGATACGAGAGGTGCCCCAGCCAGACTTCGCTTCCGACGAAGACCATTACAAATACGCCGCCATCGGCCTGGGCATCGAAGCGCGGATCCCTTATTACCTGTTCGCCGTGCTGCCGCAGATGTGCCCGGAAAAACTGCCCAAGCCCGGCGGTTACGAGGTGTTCGGGTTTCTCTATGAGAACGGTAACGACTTGCCCATCGGCATGGCCAAGCGGCAACTGGGTTATCCCACCGTGGAGCCGAACTGCGCGCTGTGCCACACCGGCTCGTACCGGGCCAATGCCAGTGACGTAGCGGTTCCGGTCGCCACCGCACCGGCCAACACCCTGCAATTGCAAGCCTTCCAGTGGTTTGCCTACGAGTGTGCCAGCGACCCGAAATTCACTCCTGATGCGGTCATGGCGGCGATCAACAACAAGTTCCAACTGGGCTTTTTCGAAAAGCTGTACAACCGCTACCTGATCATCCCCATGGCCAAGAGCGCACTGCTCAAGCAGAAGCAGGCCTACGCCTGGCAGAAGCTGCGCCCGGCCCAAGGTCCAGGGCGGACCGATACCTTCAACCCGACCAAAATGGTGGTGTTCGGCTTCCCGGATGACTCCACCATCGGCACCGTGGACTTGCCGCAGGTCTGGAACCAGAAACCCCGTGAGTCGATGTATCTGCATTGGGACGGCAATAACAACAAGATTCACGAACGCAACTACGCGGCGGCCATGGCCGTGGGGGCGACGCCGCAATCGGTGCTGCCGCCGAGTTTCAACCGGGTGACCAATTGGTTGCTGGGCCACAAGGCGCCCGCGTGGCCGTTCGCCCTGGACCAGGCGAAAGTCGCCCAGGGCAAACCGATCTGGGAGCAGAACTGCGCCGCTTGCCACGCCTTCGGCCGTGCCGACACGGGACAGGTCACCACCAACATCGACCAGTTGGGCACCGATCCCCATCGGCTGAACTCCTTCACCGTCGGGCTGGTGACGGCGTTCCACGGCTTCAAGCAACCGCCGTTCGACTTCGGTGCGTACCGCAAGACCCAGAGCTACAGCAACACCCCCACCGACGGCATCTGGCTAAGGGCGCCGTACCTGCATAACGGCTCGGTACCGACCCTGTGGGACTTGTTGCAACCGCCCGAGTTGCGCCCGCAAGTGTTCTACACCGGTTCCGACATCTACGACCAGGAGAAGGTCGGCTTCATCACCAGCGGCGCGCAAATGAAGGCGTCGGCGGATTTCAAATACGACACCCGCCTGGAAGGCAACCACAACGGCGGCCACCTGTATGGCACGCAGTTGTCGGATGCCGACAAACGGGCCCTGATCGAATTCATGAAAACCCTGTAGCCCAGGGCACTGCGAAGGAGCGTTCACATGTCATTACTGCACCATTGGGAACATGAGTTCGACAAGGTCAAGGTCCGCCTGCATGGGTTGGTCACGCGGCTGGAAATGTCCTGGAAAAAACTCGTCAACGACCTCGAGCCTGAAGAGTTCGAGGCCATCGTCAAGCTGCTCCAGCGCGGCCACGATCAGGCCCGGCACGTCATCGATCACGGCGACCTGCCGGCTGACGAACCGGCCGTGCCGTGGGAGCTGGCCCATGGTCTTTCGATCCTGAAGATCGGCAATGCCAGCGCCTTGCCACAAACCGAGGACGAGCTGCCGACCCGCGTGCTCAAGGACGGCACCTTGCTCGGTTGCCGCAAATGGGAATTGCTCGACCTGTTGTGGAGTGAGGCGTTGCTCAAGTGGATCGAGAACCTGCGCCACCACGCGCCGTTCGCCACTCACCCGGCGCTGGTGAAAATGGACAGCGATGTGGTGCTGGCGATCGCTGGCGACTGGGGCACCGGACCGTTTGACAGCCACGCGCCGGCGGTGGCTGTCGCCAATCAGATGCAACTGGCCGAGGCCGACTTCACCATTCATCTGGGCGATGTGTACTACGCCGGCACCCATTCCCAGGAAGACGTCGACATGGTCGGCTGGCCCCAGGGCAAGCACGGCTCGTTCACGCTCAATTCCAACCACGAGATGTACAGCGGCGCCCATGGCTATTTCAAGGAGCTGGCCAAGCGTTTCCCGGTGCAACAGGGCACCAGTTACTTTGCTCTGTACAACGACGATTGGCTGGTGGTTGGCCTCGACAGTGCCTACGCCTCGGACGCCATGAACCTGTACATGGACGGTACCCTCAACGCGCAACAGATTGACTGGATGAAAAGCCTGCCCAAGCGCAAAAAGCTCATGGTGCTCAGTCATCATCAGGGTTTCGATATTTCCGGGCACCACAAGACCGCGCTTTACCAACCCGTCTGCGATGCCCTCGGGCGTGAGCCGGACTATTGGTATTGGGGGCATTTGCACAACGGCATCTGCTACGCCACCCAGGGCGGGTTGCACGCACGCTGCGCCGGGCACGGGGCGATTCCCTACGGTACTACCAGCGAGTTGAACGGACATGCCGGGGTGTTGTGGTCGGAGACGCAGCTGGCGGGGGATGAAGCGTACCCGGAACGGGTGTTGAACGGGTATGTGAAGGTGCGGTTGGTGGGGGAGAACATCGAAGAGACGTTTTATGGGGAGGATGGGTCGGTGCGGTGGTCTTCCAAATAATTGGGTGAATGCCAGACCGCTTTCGCGAGCAAGCCCGCTCCCACAGGTTTTGTGAACGACACAGAACCCTGTGGGAGCGAGCTTGCTCGCGATGCTTCTGACTTAACCCTGGACCGGAACGCCCTTGAGGTAAGGTGCAGGTTCCGCCCCCAGGTTGTTGAGCATGCGCTCGCTGTACCAGTCCACGAAGTTCACCACACCGAACTCATAGGTTTTGGAGTACGGGCCTGGCTGGTACGCGGTGGAGTTGATGCCGCGCTGGTTTTCTTCGGCCAGGCGACGGTCCTGGTCGTTGGTGGCGTCCCAGACCTGGCGCATGCGCGCCACGTCGTAATCCACGCCTTCGACCGCGTCCTTGTGCACGATCCACTTGGTGGTGACCATGGTTTCCTGGGCGCTGATCGGCCACACGGTGAACACGATGATGTGGTCGCCCATGCAGTGGTTCCACGAGTGCGGCAGGTGCAGGATGCGCATCGAGCCCAGGTCCGGGTTCTTGATGCGACCCATCAGTTTGGCGCAGCCCTGCTTGCCGTCCATGGTCATCGACACGGTGCCCTTGAGCAGCGGCATGCGCACGATACGGTTGCGCAGGCCGAAACTGGCGTGGGCATAAGGGATTTTCTCGGCGTCCCAAGCGGCGGCGGAAGCGGCCACATGGTCCTTGAACGCCTGGTCGGCCCGCGGATCGGTGACGTCGTCCCATTCCAGCAGGGTCTTGAGCAGTTCCGGGTGCGCCCCGCCGCAGTGGTAGCACTCGCGGTTGTTTTCCAGCACCAGTTTCCAGTTGGCCTTTTCCATCAAGGTGGTTTGCACCGCCACCTTGGTGTTTTCCATGTCATAGGGTTCCATGTAATGGGTCAAGGTCGCCAGGAAGTCGTCAATGGCCGGGGGGTTCTCCGCCAGGCTGATGAAGATGTAGCCACCGGCGGTCTTCACGTTAACTGGCTTCAAGCCGTACTGCTTCATGTCGAAGTCGGCGCCCATTTCGGTGCCGGCGAACAACAGGCGACCGTCCAGCTCGTAGGTCCACTGGTGGTAATGGCAGACCAGCTTGGCGACCTTGCCCTTCTCGCTGGTGCACAGCCGCGAGCCACGGTGACGGCAGACGTTATGGAAGGCATGGACTACACCGTCGGCGCCGCGAATCACGATGATCGGGTTCTTGCCGACCTGCAGGGTCAGGTAGTTGCCTTTGGTCGGGATTTCGCAGGTCATGCCGGCGATCAGCCACTCCTTCTGAAAGATTTCCTGCATGTCGATATCAAACAGGCGCTCATCGGAGTAGAACGGCTGCGGCAGCGAGAAAGTGCGCTCGCGTTCCTGCAGCATTTGCGCGGTGGCCTTGCGTGCGGGTTCCAGCGGATCGCCCAGGCTCAGGGTTGCGGTGACGTCCATCGTTTTATCCTCATGGGCCCTCTACGTGGCCGGCGAAAAGTGGCTAATCAAATGTGCTACGCAAGGCAGAAAATATTATTTGTCTGTTGGGGGCGAGTGTGGGGCCGCGCAGGGGGCGAACCTTATCCATGGGCGACATGGCCCAATCTGTTCCCGACGCGCAAGGTCCTGTCGTTGGGGGCTGGTCGCGGTAAGCATGTGAATGTCGCAGATAGGTAAATGGGCGGTTCGCGCTATACGCAGAATCGCCTCATAAGAGGCCGACAGTCGGCCGTGGAGATCAGCATGTCCAACAGCTTCCTGAACCCGGTAACCACCCAGACCTGGGCCAATGGTCGACACATTGTCCGTTGCGTCAAAGTCATCCAGGAAACCTGGGATGTGCGCACCTTTTGCTTCATGGCCGATCAGCCGATTCTGTTCTTTTTCAAGCCGGGGCAATTCGTCACCCTGGAGCTTGAAATCGAAGGTCAGCCGATCATGCGCTCCTACACCATCTCCAGCTCGCCGTCGGTGCCCTACAGCTTTTCGGTGACCATCAAGCGCGTACCGGGGGGCAAGGTTTCCAACTGGTTGCACGACACCCTGCACGAAGGTCAGGAACTGGCGGTACACGGGCCGGTCGGCCTGTTCAATGCCATCGACTTCTCGAACCCGAAGGTGCTTTACCTCAGCGGCGGCGTCGGCATCACGCCGGTGATGTCCATGGCGCGCTGGTATTACGACACCAATGCCAACGTCGATATGGTGTTTATCCACAGCGCCCGCTCGCCCAAGGACATCATCTATCACCGCGAGCTGGAGCACATGGCCTCGCGGATCGACAACTTCAATCTGCACCTGATCTGCGAAAAGCACGGCCTGGGCGAGCCTTGGGCCGGTTACCGAGGCTACCTGAACCACAAAATGCTCGAGCTGATGGCGCCGGACTTCCTTGAGCGCGAAGTGTTCTGCTGTGGCCCAACGCCCTACATGAACGCGGTCAAGCGTCTGCTGGAAGCGGCTGGCTTCGACATGACGCGTTACCACGAGGAGTCCTTCGGCGCCACGCCACCGGAAGCCCGTGCCGATGCCGTGGAGCAAGCCGAACAGGCTGCCGACGCCCCGGAAGTCGATGTGGCGGACCTGCACCTGGTGGAGTTCACCGCCTCCGGCAAGAGTATTCGCGTGGGCCCGGGAGAAACCGTCCACGCCGCCGCTGCCAAGCTCGGCATGATGATCCCCAAGGCCTGCGGCATGGGCATCTGCGGCACCTGCAAGGTCTTGAAACTGGGCGGGGAAGTGGAGATGGATCACAACGGCGGGATCACCGAGGACGACGAGGCCGAAGGTTACATCCTGTCGTGCTGCAGCGTACCGAAGGGGGATGTGCGGATCGAGTTTTGATCCGTTCTCTGGCAGGCGATGAGCTCTTGTGGCGAGGGGATTTATCCCCGCTGGGGCTGCGTAGCAGCCCCCAAAGCAACTAACGCTATTGACCTGGCACACCGGGGTGCCAGGTTTTGGGGCTGCTTCGCAGCCCAGCGGGGATAAATCCCCTCGCCACAAAAGCCTCCCAAAGCCATCCAGGCTTTGGGTCGCCGCCTTAAAGGCTCATCACTTCCCGAATATCCGCCGCCAATTCCCGCACGCGTGCTTCTTCGGTGTCCCACGAGCACATGAACCGCGCGCCGCCCTTGCCGATGAAGGTGTAGAAGCGCCAGCCCTTGGCCGTCAGCGCAGCGATGGCGGGTTCGGAGAGTTGCAGGAATACGCCGTTGGCCTGGACCGGGAACATCAATTCCACGCCCGGGATGTCGCTCACCAGTTGCGCCAGCAGTTGGGCGCAGTGGTTGGCGTGGCGTGCGTGTTTGAGCCAGGCGTCGTTTTGCAGCAGGCCGACCCAGGGCGCCGAGAGAAAGCGCATCTTCGAGGCCAACTGCCCGGCCTGTTTGCAGCGATAGTCGAAGTCTTCTGCCAGGTCGTGGTTGAAGAACAGGATCGCTTCTCCCACCGCCATGCCGTTTTTTGTTCCGCCAAAGCACAGCACGTCCACGCCGGCTTTCCAGGTCAGGTCTGCCGGCGAGCAGCCGAGGAAGGCGCAGGCATTGGAGAAGCGAGCGCCGTCCATATGCAGGTTAAGCCCCAGCTCCTTGCAGGTGACGCTGATGGCACGGATTTCATCCGGGGTGTAGACGCTGCCGACTTCCGTGGCCTGGGTCAGGGTCACGACCCGTGGCTTGGGATAATGGATGTCCTGGCGCTTGAGGGCGATCTCGCGGATCGACTCGGGGGTCAGCTTGCCGTTTTCAGTGCGTGCGACCAACAGCTTGGAACCATTGGAGAAGAACTCTGGCGCGCCGCATTCGTCGGTTTCGACGTGAGCGGTTTCCGAGCAGATCACGCTGTGGTAACTCTGGCACAGTGAGGACAACGCCAGGGAGTTGGCCGCCGTGCCATTGAACGCGAAGAACACTTCGCAGTCGGTTTCGAACAAGGCACGGAAATCATCCGCCGCGCGGTGGGTCCACTCATCATCGCCGTAGGCGCGCTGATGACCCTGGTTAGCTTCTTCCATGGCGGCCCAGGCTTCGGGGCAAATGCCGGAATAGTTGTCGCTGGCGAATTGTTGACTCTTGTCGGTCATGGCCTTGCTCCTGAAATAGAGAGTCCTGGGTAAGAGATCCCTGACAGAATTCCTGGATGGAGAATTCCGTGGTCCGGCGTGCTTTGAGTCCGGCACGCGGTGGTCGATAGTGGTGCGCACTTTACCCAAGAATCGCGGGGGAACACACTGGATGTTTCTGTCAGAAACTCACAAAACCCTAGGGCGGCTGTACACGTGAGCCGGCGCGACGGAGCCTTGGACCTGCTCAAGTGGCTGGCATTATTGACGATGGTGCTCGATCACCTGCGATATGTCGGCTACTCCGTCGATTGGTTGTACGTGCCCGGGCGGCTGGCGTTCCCCTGGTTCTGTCTGGCGATGGCGGCGAACCTGGCACGCGACGGGGCCAGCGCGGATTCGTGGCGTTACCTGGGGTGGCTGTTGCTGTTCAGCTCGGTGAGCGAAATTCCTTACCGGCTGTTCATTCCTGTGCCCGCCACCTTGAACGTGCTGCCGACCCTGACCCTGGGCTTGCTGGTGGCGCGCAGCTGGCAAACCCATACGCTGCAGGCGCGTTTGCTGGCGGCGGGGGCGTTGCTGCTGGCGGCGCTGTTTTCGTCGCGGCTGATGTTCGGTTTTTTCGGCGTCCTGCTGCCGTTGGCGATGTTGCTGGTGTTTCGTCGACCCTGGTATTTCGCGTTGCTGCCAGGCTTGGTATGCCTGGCGGCCAATCAATGGCGGGTGCTGTATGGCGCGGCGTGGCTGGGGGATTGGGTGGCGATCAGCGGCTTGCTGGCTTGTCTGTTTGCGCCATGGCTTGGGCTGATGCTTTTGCGACACGCTGGTCGTTTTCATCCTCCGCCAATGCGGCGCTGGGCGTATGGCCTGTATCCGGCGCATTTCCTGGTTTTGCTCGCGGTTCGCCACCTATCGGCCTGAACAGAACCCTGTGGCGAGAGGATTTATCTGTGGTGAGGGGATTTATCCCCGTTGGGCTGCGAAGCAGCCCCCAAGCTGGCTAACTCGATCAATCCGACACACCCAGGTGTCTGGTTTTAGGGCCGCTTCGCGCCCCAGCGGGGATAAATCCCCTCGCCACAAGGACCCTGTCTCCAGTCCAAACAGGACCGTGTCTGTTCCTATGTCGTAAACGCACCTTTGCGTGGCGTCCATAGGCATTTGACCTGCCTGCGCCGGCCATACCATCGCTTCCAAAGGGCACGACCGAACGGTGGTCAGTGCCTCACCGAGACGAAAGGCGCACCGCCGCCGCTGGGAGAGACGCGATGTTCAGCAAGCAAGACCAGATCCAGGGTTACGACGATGCACTGCTGGCGGCGATGAATGCCGAGGAGCAACGCCAGGAAGATCACATCGAGCTGATCGCGTCAGAGAACTACACCAGCAAGCGTGTGATGCAAGCCCAGGGCAGCGGCTTGACCAACAAGTACGCCGAAGGCTATCCGGGTAAGCGCTACTACGGTGGCTGCGAGCACGTCGACAAAGTCGAGGCCCTGGCTATCGAGCGCGCCAAGCAGTTGTTCGGCGCCGACTACGCCAACGTGCAGCCGCACTCCGGGTCTTCGGCCAACAGCGCCGTGTACCTGGCCTTGTTGCAGGCCGGCGATACCATCCTGGGCATGAGCCTGGCCCACGGCGGTCACCTGACCCACGGTGCCAAGGTGTCGTCCTCGGGCAAACTCTACAACGCGGTGCAGTACGGCATCGACACCACCACCGGCCTGATCGACTACGACGAAGTCGAGCGCCTGGCGGTCGAGCACAAGCCGAAGATGATCGTCGCCGGTTTCTCGGCCTACTCCAAGACCCTGGATTTCCCACGTTTCCGCCAGATCGCCGACAAGGTCGGAGCCCTGCTGTTCGTTGACATGGCCCACGTTGCCGGTCTGGTCGCTGCCGGTCTGTATCCCAACCCGCTGCCATACGCCGACGTGGTCACCACCACCACTCACAAGACCCTGCGCGGTCCGCGCGGCGGCCTGATCCTGGCCAAGGCCAACGAAGAGATCGAGAAAAAACTCAACGCTGCCGTCTTCCCCGGTGCCCAGGGCGGCCCGCTGATGCACGTCATCGCCGGCAAGGCGGTGTGCTTCAAGGAAGCGGCGGAGCCAGGCTTCAAGGCCTACCAGCAGCAAGTGATCGATAACGCCCAGGCCATGGCTGGCGTGTTCATCAAGCGCGGCTACGATGTAGTGTCCGGCGGCACCGATAACCACCTGTTCCTGGTCAGCCTGATCCGTCAGGGCTTGACCGGCAAGGACGCCGACGCCGCCCTGGGCCGCGCCCACATCACCGTCAACAAGAATGCCGTGCCGAACGACCCGCAATCGCCGTTCGTGACCTCGGGCCTGCGCATCGGCACCCCGGCGGTGACCACGCGTGGCTTCAAGGTCAGCCAGTGCGTGACGCTGGCCGGCTGGATCTGCGACATCCTCGACAACCTCGGCGACGCCGATGTCGAGGCCAATGTTGCCCAGCAAGTGGCGGCCCTGTGCGCGGACTTCCCGGTTTATCGCTGAGTCGGTTTTGGAGTAATGACTATGCAACGCTATTCGGGCTTCGGCCTCTTCAAACACTCTCTCAGCCATCATGAAAACTGGCAGCGGATGTGGCGCACGCCGACCCCGAAAAAGGTCTACGACGTGGTCATTGTCGGCGGTGGCGGGCATGGTCTGGCGACCGCCTATTACCTGGCTAAAGAACACGGCATCACCAACGTGGCCGTGGTCGAGAAGGGCTGGCTGGGCGGCGGTAACACCGCGCGCAACACCACCATCGTGCGCTCCAACTACCTGTGGGACGAATCGGCCCATCTGTACGAACATGCGATGAAACTCTGGGAAGGCCTGTCTCAGGACCTGAACTACAACGTGATGTTCTCCCAGCGTGGCGTCTACAACCTGTGCCACACCCTGCAGGACATTCGTGATTCCGAGCGTCGCGTCAGCGCCAACCGCCTCAACGGCGTGGACGGCGAGCTGCTCAACGCCAAGCAAGTGGCCGACGAAATTCCGTACCTCGATTGCTCGAAAAACACTCGCTACCCGGTGATGGGCGCCACCGTCCAGCGTCGCGGCGGCGTGGCCCGTCACGATGCCGTGGCCTGGGGCTTTGCCCGGGCGGCGGACGCGTTGGGCGTGGACCTGATCCAGCAGACCGAAGTGATCGGTTTCCGTAAGGAAAACGGCGTGTGCATCGGCGTGGAAACCAACAAAGGTTTCATCGGCGCCAAGCGCGTCGGCGTGGTGACCGCCGGTAACTCCGGACACATGGCCAAACTCGCGGGCTTCCGCCTGCCGATCGAATCCCACCCGCTGCAAGCGCTGGTGTCGGAGCCGATCAAGCCGATTATCGACAGCGTGATCATGTCCAACGCAGTGCACGGCTACATCAGCCAGTCCGACAAGGGCGACCTGGTGATCGGTGCCGGTATCGACGGTTACAACGGCTATGGCCAGCGTGGCTCGTACCCGGTGATCGAGCACACGGTTCAGGCCATCGTCGAGATGTTCCCGGTGCTTTCGCGGGTGCGCATGAACCGCCAATGGGGCGGCATCGTCGACACCACGCCGGACGCCTGCCCGATCATCTCCAAGACGCCAGTGCCGAACATGTTCTTCAACTGCGGTTGGGGCACGGGCGGCTTCAAGGCAACCCCGGGCTCAGGCAATGTCTTCGCTGCAAGCCTGGCCAAAGGTGAAATGCACCCGCTGGCCGCGCCGTTTTCCATCGACCGTTTCCACAACGGTGCACTGATCGACGAACACGGCGCTGCTGCCGTCGCCCACTAACAGGAGAAATCCCTATGTTGCACATCTTCTGTCCTCACTGCGGCGAACTGCGCTCCGAAGAGGAATTCCATGCATCCGGCCAGGCGCACATCCCGCGGCCGCTGGATCCGAATGCCTGCACCGACGAGGAGTGGGGCGACTACATGTTCTTCCGTGACAACCCGCGCGGGTTGCACCATGAGCTGTGGGACCACGTCGCCGGTTGCCGCCAGTATTTCAACGTGACCCGTGACACCGTGACCTACGAGATTCTGGAAACCTACAAGATCGGCCAAAAGCCGCAATTCACCGACAAGGCTGAGAGTCCGAAAGCGGCCGCGCAGGCTCTGGGAGAGAAGGTATGAGCCAGATCAATCGCCTGTCCAACGGTGGACGGATCGACCGCAACAAAGTGCTGAGCTTCACCTTCAACGGCCAGACCTACAAAGGCTTCGAGGGCGATTCCCTGGCCGCTGCACTGCTGGCCAACGGCGTCGACATCATCGGCCGCAGCTTCAAGTATTCCCGTCCGCGCGGCATCTTTGCCGCCGGCGCCGAAGAGCCGAACGCGGTGCTGCAGATCGGTGCTACCGAAGCCACGCAGATTCCTAACGTGCGCGCCACGCAACAGGCGCTGTACCAAGGTTTGGTCGCCACCAGCACCAACGGCTGGCCGAACGTGAACAACGACATGATGGGCATTCTCGGCAAGGTCGGCGGCAAGCTGATGCCGCCGGGCTTCTACTACAAAACCTTCATGTACCCGCAATCGTTCTGGATGACTTACGAGAAGTACATCCGCAAGGCCGCCGGTCTGGGTCGCTCGCCGACCGAGAACGATCCGGACACCTACGACTACATGAACCGTCACTGCGACGTGCTGGTTGTCGGCGCGGGCCCTGCTGGCCTGGCTGCGGCATTGGCAGCGGCCCGCAGCGGTGCGCGGGTGATCCTGGCCGACGAGCAGGAAGAGTTCGGCGGCAGCCTGCTCGATTCCCGTGAGAGCCTGGATGGCAAGCCGGCGACCGAATGGGTCGCCTCTGTTGTCGCTGAACTCAAGTCGATGCCAGACGTGGTGCTATTGCCTCGCGCCACGGTGAACGGTTATCACGACCATAACTTCCTGACCATCCACGAGCGCCTTACCGACCACCTCGGTGACCGTGCGCCGATCGGTCAGGTTCGCCAGCGCATCAACCGGGTCCGCGCCAAGCGCGTAGTCCTGGCAACCGGCGCCTGCGAACGGCCACTGGTCTACGGCAACAACGACGTACCGGGCAACATGCTGGCCGGCGCGGTCTCCACCTACGTGCGCCGCTACGGCGTGGCGCCGGGCAAAAAACTGGTGCTGAGCACCAACAACGATCACGCCTATCGCGTGGCGCTGGACTGGCTCGACGCCAGTCTGCAAGTGGTGGCCATCGCCGACGCTCGCAGCAACCCGCGTGGCGCCCTGGTGGAAGAGGCGCGCGCCAAAGGCATTCGCATCCTCACCGGCAGCGCCGTGATCGAGGCCCGTGGCAGCAAGCGCGTCACCGGGGCCCGCATCGCCGCCATCGACGTCAAAGCGCACAAAGTCACCAGCCCCGGCGAATGGCTGGACTGCGATCTGGTAGCCAGCTCCGGCGGCTACAGCCCGGTGGTTCACCTGGCTTCGCACCTGGGTGGCAAGCCGATCTGGCGCGAAGACATCCTCGGTTTCGTACCGGGCGAAGCCCCGCAGAAGCGTGTCTGCGTCGGCGGCGTGAATGGCGTCTACAGCCTCGGCGATACCTTGGCCGATGGTTTCGAGGGCGGCGTGCGCGCGGCCACTGAAGCCGGTTTCAAGGCGGTGGAGGGCGTGTTGCCCAAAGCCCTGAGCCGTCAGGAAGAACCGACCCTGGCACTGTTCCAGGTGCCGCATGAAAAATCCACCGCACGGGCGCCGAAGCAATTCGTCGACCTGCAGAACGACGTCACCGCCGCCGCCATCGAACTCGCCACCCGCGAAGGCTTCGAGTCGGTGGAACACGTCAAGCGCTACACCGCCCTGGGCTTCGGTACTGACCAAGGCAAGCTGGGCAACGTCAACGGCCTGGCCATCGCGGCCCGCTCGCTGAACGTGAGCATCCCGCAGATGGGCACCACGATGTTCCGGCCGAACTACACGCCGGTGACCTTCGGCGCGATAGCCGGGCGGCACTGCGGGCACATCTTCGAACCGGTACGCTTCACCGCGCTGCATGCCTGGCATGTGAAAAATGGCGCTGAATTCGAAGACGTCGGCCAGTGGAAGCGCCCTTGGTACTTCCCGAAGAACGGTGAAGACATGCACGCTGCGGTCAAGCGCGAATGCAAAGCCGTGCGCGACAGCGTCGGCCTGCTGGATGCCTCGACCCTGGGCAAGATCGATATCCAGGGCCCGGACGCCCGCGAGTTCCTTAACCGCGTCTACACCAACGCCTGGACCAAGCTTGACGTGGGCAAGGCCCGCTACGGCCTGATGTGCAAGGAAGACGGCATGGTCTTCGACGATGGTGTGACGGCCTGTCTGGCGGACAACCATTTCGTGATGACCACCACCACGGGCGGCGCGGCGCGCGTGCTGCAATGGCTGGAGATCTATCACCAGACCGAATGGCCGGACCTGAAGGTGTACTTCACTTCGGTCACCGACCACTGGGCGACCATGACCCTGTCGGGCCCCAACAGTCGCAAGCTGCTGAGCGAAGTCACCGACATCGACCTGGACAAGGACGCTTTCCCGTTCATGACCTGGAAAGAAGGCCTGGTGGGTGGTGTACCGGCGCGGGTGTTCCGTATCTCGTTCACCGGTGAGCTGTCTTACGAAGTCAACGTGC
Source organism: Pseudomonas halotolerans (assembly GCF_039581215.1). NCBI lineage: Bacteria > Pseudomonadati > Pseudomonadota > Gammaproteobacteria > Pseudomonadales > Pseudomonadaceae > Pseudomonas > Pseudomonas halotolerans. The sequence continues at coordinate 119,032 of NZ_JBCNTJ010000011.1, read as the reverse complement.
AGGCCGACTACGCCATGGGCGTGCTCGAGCAGATCGTCGAGGCCGGCAAGAAATACAACCTGACCCCGTACGGCACCGAAACCATGCACGTATTGCGGGCCGAGAAGGGCTTCATCATCGTCGGTCAGGACACCGACAGCTCGATGACCCCGGACGACCTGAACATGGGCTGGTGCGTAGGCCGGACCAAACCGTTCTCGTGGATCGGCTGGCGTGGCATGAATCGCGAAGACTGTGTGCGTGAGGACCGCAAGCAACTGGTGGGCCTCAAGCCGATCGACCCGAATGTCTGGCTGCCGGAAGGTGCGCAACTGGTGTTCAACACCAAGCAGGCGATCCCGATGACCATGGTTGGGCATGTGACGTCCAGCTACGCTCACAACTCCCTGGGTTATTCATTTGCCATGGGCGTGGTCAAGGGCGGCCTCAAGCGGATGGGCGAGCGCGTCTTCGCGCCTCTGGCCGACGGCAGCGTGATCGAGGCAGAGATTGTTTCTTCGGTGTTCTTCGATCCGAAGGGGGATCGGCAGAATATCTAATGACCTTCAGGTCTGTGGTGAGAAGTTGCTCCGCGCTGCCTGCATCGCGAGCAGGCTCGCTCCCACAGGAGATCGCATGACCCTTGTGGGAGCGAGCCTGCTCGCGATGGCGGCAGAATAGCCACCACAAGGGCCTGAATCAGAATTCAAGACAGGTGCTCCACATGACCGCAGTCAACGTGTACCAACAACGCCCAACCACCGGGGCCAAGGCCGAGTCGTCGCTGCACCATGCCGACCTCGCCAGTCTGGTGGGCAAGGGTCGCAAGAACGCCGGCGTGACCGTGCGCGAGAAAAAACTCCTGGGCCACCTGACCCTCCGTGGCGATGGTCATGATCCTGCGTTCGCCGCTGGCGTGCACAAGGCTCTGGGCCTGGAGCTGCCGGGCGCGCTGACCGTCATCGTCAAGGGTGAAACCAGCCTGCAATGGCTCGGCCCGGACGAGTGGCTGTTGGTGGTGCCCAGTGGCGAAGAATTTGCCGCCGAGAAAAACCTGCGCGAAGCCCTGGGCGACCTGCACATCCAGATCGTCAACGTCAGCGGCGGGCAGCAGATCCTCGAGCTGTCCGGCCCGAACGTGCGTGACGTGCTGATGAAATCCACCAGCTACGATGTACACCCCAATAACTTCCCGGTGGGCAAGGCGGTGGGCACGGTGTTCGCCAAGTCGCAATTGGTGATCCGCCATACCGGTGAAGACACCTGGGAACTGCTGATCCGCCGCAGCTTCTCCGATTACTGGTGGCTGTGGTTGCAGGATGCGGCGGCTGAGTATGGATTGAGCGTGCAGGCCTGAATATCGCAGTCCAAAGCCGGACACTTTTGTGGCGAGGGGATTTATCCCCGCTGGGCTGCGCAGCAGCCCTCAACCAGCCACCTTGGTGTATCAGGCCGATCGCATCAAGCTTTTTGGGGCTGCTTCGCAGCCCAGCGGGGATAAATCCCCTCGCCACAGAGTTCTGTGTTCGGCGGGGCTTATCCATAACAAACAGGAGTCACCGCAATGAGCCGCGCCCCAGACACATGGATCTTGACTGCCGACTGCCCCAGCGTGCTCGGCACGGTGGACGCGGTGACCCGCTTTCTGTTCGAGCAGGGCTGCTACGTCACCGAGCACCACTCCTTCGATGACCGGCTCTCGGGACGTTTTTTCATTCGCGTGGAATTTCGCCAGCCGGATGGCTTCGACGAGCAAAACTTCCGCAGTGGCCTGGCCGAGCGTGCCGAGGCCTTTGGCATGGTCTTCGAACTGACGCCACCCAACTACCGGCCCAAAGTGGTGATCATGGTCTCCAAGGCCGATCACTGCCTCAACGACTTGCTCTACCGTCAGCGCATCGGCCAGTTGTCCATGGACGTGGTGGCCGTGGTGTCCAACCACCCGGACCTCAAGCCGCTGGCCGACTGGCACCAGATTCCCTACTACCATTTCCCCCTGGACCCGAACGACAAGCCCTCCCAGGAGCGGCAGGTGTGGCAGGTGATCGAAGACACCGGCGCCGAGCTGGTGATTCTCGCCCGCTACATGCAAGTGCTCTCGCCGGAGCTGTGCCGCAAACTCGACGGCAAGGCGATCAACATCCATCACTCCCTGCTGCCGGGTTTCAAGGGCGCCAAGCCGTATCACCAGGCCTACAACAAAGGCGTGAAACTGGTCGGCGCCACGGCGCATTACATCAACAACGACCTGGACGAAGGCCCGATCATCGCCCAGGGTGTGGAAGTGGTGGACCACAGCCACTACCCCGAAGACCTGATCGCCAAGGGTCGGGATATCGAAGGGCTGACCCTGGCTCGGGCGGTGGGGTATCACATCGAGAGAAGGGTATTTTTGAACGCCAATCGCACTGTCGTTCTTTAGATTTCGGGGCCGCTTCGCAGCCCATTCGCGAGCAAGCCCGCTCCCACAGGATGTGTGCCGGCATACAGGTCCTGGTTACACCAGAAAACCCATGTGGGAGCGGGCTTGCTCGCGAAGAGGCCCTTACAGACAACAAAGAAACAAGACACAAGCACTACCCGAGCAATCAACGCGCTGCCTGCCTGGGCAACGCAGTTCCACAAAAACAACAGCGAGGTGAAAGCATGTCTGGCAATCGTGGTGTCGTGTATCTCGGCAACGGCAAGGTCGAAGTACAGAAAATCGACTATCCAAAAATGCAGGACCCGCGCGGCAGGAAGATCGAGCACGGCGTCATCCTGCGCGTGGTATCCACCAACATCTGCGGCTCCGACCAGCACATGGTGCGCGGCCGCACCACCGCTCAGACCGGTCTGGTCCTGGGCCACGAAATCACCGGTGAAGTGATCGAAAAGGGCAACGACGTCGAAAACCTGAAGATCGGCGACCTGGTGTCTGTTCCGTTCAACGTGGCTTGCGGGCGCTGCCGTTCCTGCAAAGAGCAACACACCGGCGTCTGCCTGACCGTCAACCCGGCCCGTGCCGGCGGTGCCTACGGTTACGTTGACATGGGCGACTGGACCGGTGGCCAGGCCGAATACGTGCTGGTGCCGTACGCCGACTTCAACCTGCTGAAGCTGCCGGACCGCGACAAGGCCATGGAGAAAATCCGCGACCTGACTTGCCTGTCCGACATCCTGCCCACCGGCTACCACGGCGCCGTTACCGCCGGCGTTGGTCCTGGCAGCTCCGTGTACATCGCCGGTGCCGGTCCGGTTGGCCTGGCGGCTGCCGCTTCCGCCCGCCTGCTGGGTGCCGCTGTGGTCATTATCGGTGACGTCAACCCGATCCGCCTGGCCCACGCCAAGGCCCAGGGTTTTGAAATCGCCGACCTGTCCAAGGACACTCCGCTGCACGAACAGATCGCCGCGCTGCTGGGCGAGCCGGAAGTCGACTGCGCCGTTGACGCTGTGGGCTTCGAAGCCCGTGGTCACGGCCATGAAGGCGTCAAGCACGAAGCTCCGGCCACCGTGCTCAACTCGCTGATGGGTGTGGTTCGCGTGGCCGGCAAGATCGGCATCCCCGGCCTCTACGTTACCGAAGACCCGGGCGCAGTTGATGCCGCGGCAAAAATGGGCAGCCTGAGCATCCGCTTCGGCCTCGGCTGGGCCAAATCCCACAGCTTCCACACCGGCCAGACCCCGGTGATGAAGTACAACCGCCAATTGATGCAAGCGATCATGTGGGATCGCATCAACATCGCAGAAATCGTCGGCGTACAGGTGATCAGCCTGGATGATGCACCGAAGGGTTATGGCGAGTTCGACGCGGGCGTACCGAAGAAGTTTGTGATTGATCCGCATAAGTTGTTCAGTGCGGCGTAAAGCGCCTCGCAAAAGTGAAGAGGGCGACGTGATGTCGCCCTTTTTTTACGTTTCGCTTTTCAATTCAGATGAGGTCATTGCCTGGAGAGGAGTCGGTGCCTTGCTATTGCGTCATCACTCTCGTGGCCTGCATGCCGTTGGGGCCTCTCTCTACTTCAAAGGAAACAAGTTGCCTTTCTTTCAGGGTTTTATAACCCTCGCCCGCGATCGCCGAATAATGAACGAACAGTTCATCACCTCCTGTGCGACAAGTAATAAATCCATAGCCTTTTGCATCGTCGAACCACTTGACGGTTCCTGTGATCCTGTCGTTCATTTTTATTATCCTGCCTGCCCGGGTGAACAAAGACCAGGGACTGCCGTGTGCCCTTTGCCTCGTTTTCGTTGACACGGGTGCAGCGTAGAGGCGGCACGCAGCGATGCCTACTGTCAGAGTTGACAGTGACCAATGCCGATAGGAAATAACGGCTCCTTCGACATATTCAGATGAATCAGGTTTAACCGTCAAAAGTTCAGGTTGAAGTAATCGGCGGTTATCAACTTGCAGTCCTCGGTGTCCGGGCTCTCGCAACGATTGTCTTCCCATGGCGAAAATCCTGGCTCCACGACCTGGAGATACTCCAGCGTCAGATTGATTTCGCCGTATCTGCAGGTGATGGTCGCCCGCGTGGGCGTCTGCTCATCGTCGTCGGGTTCATCTATAGCGTATTCGGCACCGTTAAATTGCAGCAGCGCCGGATCGACCACGTCCACCAGGCTTTGGCTCTGCCATTGGCGATCATCGCGTACTTCGACCGAGTAGACATCTTCCACGGATTCAATCTTTTTGTGGATATCAGTGACGGCGGGGCAGGTTATTTCATCGGCTTGGACATGGCCGACAAACAGCATCAGTAATCCCGCCACTTTCCCCAGTGTGTTTTGCATGTGCCGGGCCCCAAGCCTTGGTTTGTTTCTATGGTTTGCGGCTTTTTCCGGACGGGCTACTGTCAGTACTGACAGTTATTCATGCCAATTTTGAATAACAAAAGGAGGGGCTATTGACGCTTGGCGATAACGCTTCCACTGTTTGGTTTATGTAGGCGGTGTCGCATGAGTTGACGGGCACTGGAGCAATGAAAGGCGTGCCGGGTATATGGCCTGTGTGGGGGAACAATCCTCGCCTGCCCCAGTCAAACGCACGATTTTGCGCCGCCCCTCTGCGGGCGGTTTTTTCATGGCTCAAGAGGATGTCCGGGATGAAGGTTTCACGCGGTTTTGCACTGTCTTGCCTGCTTGCGCTGGCAGCCAGTCCGGCCTTCGCGCAGTTCAGCCTCAGTGATGCGGCCAATGCGGTGGCGGCGATGCAGGGCGATCAGCAGGAGGGCGCGGTGGCAGCTGCGCCGCAAGCCGCCGGGTTGCTCAATACCTTGGGCTCGGAGCTTAAGATCACGCCAGAGCAGGCCATCGGCGGCGCCGGTGCGATGTTGGGACTGGCGAAGAACCGGCTCAGCGAGCCGCAGTTTTCCGAGTTGAGCAGAAGTGTGCCGGGCCTGGATCAGATCGCGGGCAACAACGCCATCGGCGGGCTGAACGGCTTGGGCGGCCTGGGCGGCTTGCTCGGTGGCGGGTCGGACAAAAACGCCTTGCTCGATGGCCTGCTGGGTAACGTCAAGGACACCCGCGACCTGAACAACGCCTTCAGCGCGCTGGGCATGGACAGCGGCATGATCGGCCAGTTTGCCCCGGTGATCCTTGAGTACCTCGGTCAACAGGGCGTCGCCGGCTCGCTGCTGCAGAACCTGAGTGGCATCTGGGGTGCCGGTGCCGGTATCTGATCAGTCGCGCTCGCTGCGCAAGGCCGCGATGCGCTGATCTTTTTCGATCCAGAGCTGGTTCACCCAGTTCTGGACGTGCTGGCGAAACACCGGATCGTTTTCGTAATCACCTTGCCACAGCGCCGGGTCCAGCTCGCGGGTCTGGATGTCGATAATGACTTTCGGCACCGCACCGCTGATCAGATCCCAGAATCCCGGCGTCCGCGCCTGGGGGTACACCACCGTCACGTCCAGCACCGCGTCCAGTTGCTCGCCCAGCGCCGCCAGCACGAATGCCACGCCACCGGCCTTGGGTTTGAGCAGGTGAATGAAGGGAGACTGTTGCTGCTGGCTCTTGGCGGCGGTGAAGCGTGTGCCTTCGAGGTAGTTCACCACGGTGACCGGTTGGCGCTTGAACAGCTCGCAGGCCTGACGGGTGATTTCCAGGTCCTTGCCGGCCAGTTCCGGGTTTTTTGCCAGGAAGGCCTTGGTGTAGCGTTTCATGAACGGGTAATCCAGCGCCCACCAGGCCAGGCCCAGGAACGGTACCCAGATCAGCTCTTTCTTGAGGAAAAACTTGAAGAATGGCGTACGCCGGTTGAGGGCCTGGATCAGCGCGGGGATGTCGACCCAGGACTGGTGATTGCTGATGACCAGATAGGACGTGTCGCGGCGCAAGTCGCCACCGCCACGTATTTCCCAGCGGGTGGGGATGCACAGGGCAAAGATCAATTTATCGATTTCGGCCCAGGTTTCGGCGATCCACATCACTGCCCACGAGGCGTAGTCGCGAAGACGCCCGGGCAGGACCAGTTTGAGCAACGCGAACACCATCAACGGCCCGAACAGCACCAGGGTGTTGAGCAACAGCAGCAGGGTGACAAAACAGCCGGTGAGCAGGCGGCGCATAGATGACTCTTGCAAACAGGTGGGCGGGCCATGATAAGCAGCTTCGGGCGGCAGGCCAAATCGAGGTGAAACGAGCAGCTTGTGGCGAGCGAAGTGATCTGTGGGAGCAAAGCTTGCTCGCGATGAAGGTAACGCCATTTCTCTGGAACCGGGGTGGCTGTATCGCGAGCAAGCTTTGCTCCCACAGACCCCTTTTCCCCGGCAGAGATGTTCTTGACGCCAACCGAACGAATTCACAGCCCACGGTCTAAAATCCCGCTGCCCACCCTTATAAAGGAAGTCCATTACGTGAAATCCCTTCTTGCCCTGCTTTCCCTGGTGGCCCTGCCAGTGCTGGCCGCCGAGCCGACCCTGTACGGGCGCTACGAATACATCGCGCTGCCGGAAATCGGTGGTGAAGTGCTCAAGGCCAAGATGGATACCGGCGCCCTGACGGCCTCGCTGTCGGCCAAGGACATCGAAACCTTTACCCGCGACGGCGAGGACTGGGTGCGATTCCGCCTGGCGACCAAAGGCGCGAGCAACAAGCTCTTTGAGCATAAAGTCGCCCGCATCAGCAAGATCAAGACTCGTTCCGAGGAGGACGAAGACGACGAATCGGCTGCACCCAGCAAACGTCCGGTGGTGGAGCTTGAAATGTGCCTGGGTGATGTCAAGCGTACCGTTGAGGTCAACCTGACGGACCGCAGCAGCTTCAACTACCCGCTGCTGATCGGCGCCAAGGCCCTGCGTGAGTTCGACGCGGCGGTGAACCCGGCCCGACGCTACACCGCGGACAAGCCCGACTGCTGATTTCCCTGATTGACGTGCCCCCGGGGTTGGGGCACCGTTCCGGCAACTTTACTGTCGGGCGCGGACGCCATGCCTCACATTCTGATTGTCGAAGACGAAGCGGCCATTGCCGATACGCTGGTGTTTGCCCTGCACGGGGAGGGTTTCGGCACCACCTGGCTGAGCCTCGGCGCCGCGGCGCTTGAGTATCAGAAAAACACCCCGGCAGACCTGATCATCCTCGACGTGGGCCTGCCGGATATCAGTGGGTTCGAGACGTGCAAAAATCTCAGACGTTTCAGCGACGTTCCGGTCATTTTTCTTACAGCCCGGGATGCTGAGATCGACCGGGTGGTGGGGCTGGAGATCGGGGCCGACGATTATGTGGTCAAACCGTTCAGCCCTCGGGAAGTGGCGGCAAGGGTCCGCGCGATCCTCAAGCGGGTCGCGCCGCGACCGCCCACCGATTTGGGTGCCGGGCTATTTCATGTCGACACCGACCGGGTGCAGATCAACTATCGCGGCAAACCCCTGAACCTCACCCGCCACGAATTTCGCCTGTTGAACTGTCTGCTGGAGCAACCCGAGCGTGTGTTCAGCCGCGAACAACTGCTCGACGCCCTGGGTGTGGCCAGTGATGCCGGTTACGAGCGCAGCATCGACAGCCACATCAAGAGCGTGCGCGCCAAGTTGCGTCTGGTCAGGGCCGAGGCTGAGCCGATCCAGACTCACCGTGGCCTCGGTTACAGCTACAGCCCGGGGCATAGCTGATGTCGCTGGGCATCCGGATTTTCCTGGTGTATGTGCTGTTCATCGGTTTGACCGGGTATTTCGTCCTCAACACGGTGATGGAAGAAATACGCCCCGGCGTGCGCCAGTCCACCGAAGAAACCCTGGTGGACACCGCCAACCTGATGGCCGAGATCCTGCGGGACGATTTCAAGGCCGGCACCCTCAACCAGAACCGCTGGCCGCAACTGCTCAAGGCTTACGGTGAGCGCCAGCCGGCGGCATCGATCTGGGGTTTGCCAAAGAATCAGGTCAACCATCGCATCTACGTCACGGACGCCAAGGGCATCGTGGTGCTCGACTCCAGCGGTGTGGCGGTGGGCCAGGACTATTCGCGCTGGAACGACGTCTACCTGACCCTGCGCGGACAGTACGGCGCGCGCTCGACCCGCAGCGTTGCCGATGATCCGACGTCTTCGGTGATGCACGTGGGCGCGCCGATTCGCGACAACGGCCGGATTATCGGCGTGGTCACCGTGGCCAAGCCCAACAGTTCGCTGCAACCCTATGTCGACCGCACCGAGCGGCGTCTGCTGGCTTATGGTGTGGGGCTGATCGGCCTCGGTCTGCTGTTGGGCGCCGTGCTGTCGTGGTGGTTGAGCGCGGCGCTGCGGCGTTTGACCGTTTATGCCGAGGCCGTCAGCCAGGGCCAACGGGTGGAGGTGCCGCATTATCGCGGCGGCGAGTTCGAACAATTGGCCGGTGCGGTTGAGCACATGCGTACCCAACTGGAAGGCAAGGCCTACGTCGAGCGCTACGTGCACACCCTGACTCACGAGCTCAAGAGCCCGCTGGCGGCGATTCGTGGCGCGGCCGAGCTGCTCCAGAGTGACATGCCGACGGCCCAGCGCCAGCGTTTCGTCAGCAACATCGACAACGAAAGCGTGCGTATGCAGCAGTTGATCGAGCGTTTGCTCAACCTGGCCCAGGTCGAGCAGCGCCAGGGACTGGAAGAAGAGATTGCCGTACCGCTGGCGGCATTGATGGACGACCTGCTGGAAGCCCGCAGCGGCTGGATCGAAAGCCGGCAGTTGCGGATCGAGCGGCACATTGCCGTGGACCTGACATTGACCGGGGAGCCGTTTCTGTTGCGTCAGGCCCTGGGCAATTTGCTGGAAAACGCCCTGGACTTCACGCCCGTCAACGGGTTGTTGCGCATGAGTGCCGAGCGTGTCGGCAACCGCGTCGAGATCCGGCTGTTCAATCAGGCCGAACCGATTCCCGACTACGCCCTGCCGCGCCTGAGTGAACGCTTCTACTCCCTGCCGCGCCCGGACAGTGGCCGCAAGAGCACGGGTCTGGGCCTCAACTTTGTGGAGGAAGTGGTGCAGTTGCATGCCGGGCAATTCAGTATTGGCAATGTCGAGGGTGGGGTTGAGGTGGTTCTGCGGTTGCCCTGAAACCGAGGCGCGGCCTTCGCGAGCAAGCCCGCTCCCACAGGTTCAGCGCAGTCCTTGTGGGAGCGGGCTTGCTCGCGAAGGGGCCCGTTCAGTCTCCACACAATCTCCATAATCTCTCCATAACCCCGGCACACAGCCACCCCAGACTCTCCTTCATTCGAACAGGGAGAGCCCCACATGAACCGCAGCCTCGCCATAAAACTGGGCATGATCGCCCTATTGATCCTCCTGCTGATGATCCCGTTGTTGATGATCAACGGCCTCATCGACGAGCGTCAGGAGCTGCGCGACGATGTGCTGCAGGATATCGCCCGCAGTTCCAGTCACAGCCAGCAACTCATCGGGCCGATGATCGTGGTGCCGTTTCGCAAGGATGTGCGAGTCTGGAACACCAACGAGAAGACCGGCGTGCGTTTCCTGGAAACCGTCGAGCAAAGCGGTGAGTTGTATTTTCTGCCGGAGCAATTGGACATCGACGGCCAGATCCGCACAGAAACCCGTGCGCGCGGGATCTACGAGGCGCGGTTGTTTCATGCCGACAACCGGATCGACGGCCACTTCAAGGTGCCTGAGCGTTTCGGCGTGGCCACCAAGGATTTGGCCGACTACCGCTTTGACGAGCCGTACCTGAGCGTGGGCATCAGCGACATCCGCGGCATCGAGAATGCCCTGACCCTGACACTCAACCAGCAGACCGTCGATTTCCTGCCCGGCTCGCGGATCGGCTGGCTGGGGCAGGGTGTGCATGTGCCGTTGCCAATGGTCACGGCCCAGGGCAGCACTGAGCTGACCTTCGGTTTCGACCTGCGGCTGCAAGGCACCGGTCAGTTACAGATTCTGCCGGTAGGTAAATCCACCCAAGTGCACCTGTCGGCCGACTGGCCGCACCCCAGCTTCATCGGCAACTACCTGCCTACCCAGCGCGACATCAATGAGCAGGGCTTCAGTGCCGACTGGCAGACGTCGTTTTTCTCTACCAACCTGCTGGAAACCCTGCAAGCCTGCGAGCCAAGCGATGGCTGTGAAGCGTTTCGCAGCCGTGCCTTTGGTGTGAGTTTCATCGACCCGGTGGACCAATACCTCAAGAGCGACCGGGCGATTAAATATGCACTGCTGTTCATCGCGCTGACGTTTGCCGGGTTCTTTCTCTTCGAAGTGCTCAAGAGCCTGGCGGTGCATCCGGTCCAGTACGCCTTGGTGGGTGTGGCGCTGGCGTTCTTTTACCTGTTGCTGCTGTCCCTGTCGGAACACATCGGTTTTGCCCTGGCGTATCTGGTGTCAGCCAGCGCCTGTGTGCTGCTGATCGGGTTCTATGTCTGCCATGTGTTGCGCAGCGTGAGCCATGGCCTGGGGTTTTCGGCGGGGTTGGCGGGTTTGTACGGTTTGCTCTATGGGTTGTTGAGCGCTGAGGATTATGCGCTGCTAATGGGGTCGTTGTTGCTGTTCGGTCTGCTCGGTGTGTTCATGGTCTTGACCCGTAAGCTGGACTGGTACCGGGTCGGAGCGAAGCCGATGGCGGCGATGACGTTCGATCTGGGAGAGGTGAAATGAGCCGGTCGCTGGGGTTGCGCGAAGATCGGCAATGGCGGGAAGTGTTGGTGATGCGCATAGCGCAGTTGTTTCCCTTGGATTCGGTGCGCTGCCATCGCGGGCAAGCCTTGCTCCCACAGGAACCGCGCTCAGGCTGTGGGAGCAAGGCTTGCCCGCGATGACGTCGGTACAGTCACCGCAAAGTTAGACCCTGGGCACTGTCTCGACCATCGAAGGCCGCAAGCTTACTTCGGCAAACCACGCTGCCAATTGCGGATTGGCCTCGCGCCATTCCAGATCGGGATGGCGCAGGTCCAGGTAACCCAGGGCGCAGGCCACACTGATGGACGCAATGTCGAAATGGCAGGCCAGTTCGGCGATTGCCTCGGCTTCGAGCATGCCCAGGGCGCGGCGGATCTTGTCCCGTTGCGCATCGAGCCACTGGGCCCAGTGTTTTTCTGAAGGTCGCAGGGCGGTTTCGTAGCGAATCATTACCGCCGCATCCATGATTCCGTCAGCCAGGGACGCCAGGGTCAGGCGGCGCCACCGGGCTGCGCCGTCCCGGGGGATCAGCGGATTGCCGACGTGCTGGTGGTCGAGGTAATCGAGGATGACGCGGCTATCATGGATCACCGTTCCGTTGGCCAGGCGCAGGGCCGGGATCTTGCTCAGGGGGTTGTCATCCATGAGCGCCGGATCCGGTTTGACCGGCGTAAGCTGGCTGAGCTGCAAGGCCACGCGGTCCTGCTGGCCGGTTTCGTGCAACAGCACCAGGACCTTGCGCACGAAAGGCGAAGCGGGGTTGTGGAACAACGTCATGCTGGGGGCCGACATGCAGGTATCCTCGATTGGCGGGCAAGAGCTTAGCCTAGACAGTTCCAAGGCGGCCGGCGAGGCCGATTGGATGCCAGTGTGGGAGCGAGCCTGCTCGCGATAGCGCAGTGTCAGTCGATATAAATGTGACTGGTTCACCGCCATCGCGAGCAGGCTCGCTCCCACATTGGGGCCGCGTCGGGCTGAATTTATCTGCGTTTGATCAGGCCCCAGGCCCCCAGCACCGTCGGTATTCCCAGTCCCACCCAGCTCACGGCATCCCAGGCCCCGTCGCCCAGCAATGCTGAAAACAAACCTGCTGCGCTAAGCACGCCAATCAGCAGGGGAATACCAAACACCTTCCAGAAACTCGACTGCCGGGGCCTCACGCGACCACCTGCGCTGCGACCGCTGCGCGCTTGGCCGCTTTGCGCCGCACGACCCACAGGTAGACGCCGCTGCCGAGGACGATGATGGTCAGCACGTCCAGGGTCGCCCAGAAGATCTGCATCGGCCGGCCGCCGTAGTCGCCGAAGTGCAGCGGCAAGGACAGGCTCATCACATCCATGTACCACGGCCGTTCAGCCACGGCGGTGACGTCCAGGGTGCTGGCATCGATCAATACGGGTGTCAGCAGATGGGAGGTCAGGTGGGTGTCACCCTTCATGAACACGCTGTAGTGGTGTTCGCTGGAAAACAGCGTGCCGGGGAAGGCGATGAAGCTGGGTTCCATGCCCGGCGCAACCTCTTTGGCGATGTCCAGCAAGCGGGTCGCCGGGGCCAATTGCTTCAGCGGTGGGACGTCGCGATAGGGCTCGACCATGGCGCTGAGGCTGTCATTGCGCCAGGCAGCGATGATCAGGTCGGCGCAGGCAGCGATGACCCCGGTTACGCCCACCGTGAGCGCCCAGACCAGCGTGACCACGCCAATCAGGTTGTGCAAATCGAGCCAGCGCAGGCGCGTGGATTTGTCCTGGCGCACCGTGGCGAATTTGAGGCGGCGCATGAACGGCAGGTACAACACCACACCGGAGACAATGGCGATCACGAACAACAGGCCCATGAACGCCAACAGCAACTTGCCAGGCAAGCCGGCGAACATGTCCACATGCAGGCGCAGCATCACCATCATGAAGCCGCCGTTGGCCGAGGGCATTTCCAGGGCCTCGCCGGTGCGGGCATCGAGCATGAACGTGTGGGAGGAATTGGGTTCGGTGCCCGGCGTCGGCGCCATGATGGTGATGACACCGTTGGGATCATCCTCGTCCCAGCCAAAATACTGGACCACCTCACCGGGGCGATGGGCTTTGGCTTTTTCCACGAGTTGCTGGAGGTCCAACTGCGGCGTGTCGGCTGGCATTTCCCGAAGCTCGGGGGCATCGCCCAGCAGGTGCTCGATTTCGTGATGAAAAATCAACGGCAGCCCGGTGATCGCCAGCATCAGCAGAAACACCGTGCAGATCAGGCTGGTCCAGGTGTGGACGAAGGACCAGCGGCGGATGGTTTTGCTTTTCATGATTGATCCGGGGGCAAAAAGGGCCAACAGGTGGCCCTTAAAAAGGTTTGCGCAAATGCTAACCGTTTACCATTTGTAATTCACGCTGGCGACGACGCTGCGTTGATCGCCGTAGTAGCAGTAGAAACCGTCGCAGGTGGACAGGTAGTCCTTGTTGAAGACGTTTTTTGCATCCACCGCCACCGAGACCCCTTTGAGCGAGTTGTTCAGGCGACCCAAGTCGTAATGGGCCGAGGCGTCGTACACGGTATAGGAACCGACATGTCCCCAGTCGGTGTTGGTGGTGTTGCCGTAGGTGTCGCCGACATAACGCACACCCGCACCGACACCGAAGCCGTCCAGCGGGCCGTTGTGCCAGGTGTAGTCGGCCCAGGCGGTAGCCTGGTTGCGCGGAACCTGGGCCATGCGCTTGCCTTTTTCAGCCGCAGTGCCTTTGGTGATTTCGCTGTCGTTGTAGGTATAGGAACCGATCAGTTTCAGGTTGTCGGTCACATCGCCCGAGGCTTCCAGCTCAAGGCCGCGCACTCGCACTTCGCCTACCTGGCGGGTGACGCTGTTTTCGGTAACGGAGTTGTTTTTCTGGGTCAGGTCGAACACCGCAGCGGTCAACAAGGTCTTGGTGCCGGGCGGTTGGTACTTGATGCCAGCCTCGTACTGTTCACCTTCGGTCGGTTTGAAGGCGTCGGTGCTGTTGACGTTGGTGCCGGCCGCCGCCTGGAAGGATTGGGCGAAGGAAATGTACGGCGTCACGCCATTATCGAAGACGTAGCTCAGCGCCGCGTTGCCGCTGAATTTCTTGTCGCGCTGGGTGTTGGTTGCGTCGGCCTGGTTGTGGAACACCGTGCCGGTGTGGATCCAGTCCTCACGACCACCAAGGGTCAGGCGCCAGTTGTCCAGGGCGATCTGGTCCTGGACGTAGACGCCGGTTTGCTGGGTTTTCTGGTTGTAGTCATACATGTCGAACCACTGGACATTGGAAAAGTCCTGCCCATAGGTTGGGTTATTGATGTTGCTGGTCGGCACGCCGGTGGACCCCCACTGCCAGCGGGCATTGCTGTTGGAGCGCTGGTGATCCAGGCCCAGCAACAGCGTATGGCTCAGGGCACCGGTCTGGAAATCGGCCTGGAAGTTGTTGTCCACGGCGAATTGACTGACGTCTTCGTCAACGATGCCGGCGCTGCGCTTGATGGTGCCGTCGGCGCTCACGGCTTCGTCAGGACCATCCGGCCAGAACGAGCCACCGGCCGTGACGCCCTGAAACGCCAGATCACTCTTGGTGTAACGCAGGTTCTGGCGGAACTGCCAGGTGTCGTTCAAACGATGTTCAAACGCATAACCGAGGGCGTAGTAGGTGCGGTCGTAGAATTCCCAGTCCGGGTCACCCAGGTTTTTGTGGTGGGAAATCTTGCCGGCCGGCGACGACAGCTTGGTGCCTTGCAGCGGCAGGAATTGCCCGGTGATGCCGGTGTCGTCGCGGGTGTATTGAGACAGGAATGTCAGGCGGGTGTCGTCGTTGATGTTCCAGGTCAGGCTTGGGGCGATGTTGTAGCGTTTGTCCGGGATGTGATCGACCTGGGCGTTGCTGTCGCGCACGGTGCCGCTGACCCGATACAGGAACTGGCCTTCGTCATCGACCTTGCCGGTGCTGTCGAAGTTGATCTGCTTGTGTTCGTTACTGCCGGCTTGCAGTTCGACCTCGTGGCTGCTTTCGGCTTGCGGGCGACGGCTGACCATGTCCAGCATGCCGCCGGGCGGCGTCTGGCCGTAGACCGAAGACGCTGGACCACGCAGCACGGCGATGCGCTCAAGGTTCCAGGGCTCGATTTTTGGCGTGACGTAGTTGCCTTTGGGCAGTGGCAGACCATCGAGAAACTGCGTCGGTACAAAACCGCGAACCAGCAGCCAGTCGTTGCGTGAGTCCGAGCCGTAGCCGCTGCTCTGCACGCCCGCGGTGTAGCGCAGGGCGTCATTGAGGTTGAGGACCGAGCGGTCTTCCATCTGCTGGCGCGTGACCACGGAAACCGAGCGCGGCAGTTCGACTATCGGCGTATCCGTCTTGGTGCCGGCAGCGGTGCGGGTGGCGACGTAGCCTTCAGTGGGGCCCCATGCGGTTTCGCTGAGGCCGGCACCGATCACGCTGGTTTCCGGCAGCGCCATGACACCTTCGGGCACGGCCACCAGGCTGTAGGTGCCGGCGCTGCTTTGTTGCAGTTGAAGGCCCGTGCCGCGCAAGGCCTCACGTAATGCGCCAATGGCATCGAACTGGCCTTGGACCGGTGCCGAGGTTTTGCCCGAGGCCAGGGACGGGGTCAGACTCAGGGCGAGCCCGGCCTGACTGGCGATCTGGTTCAGGGTGCTGGCCAATGGCGCGGCGGGCAGGTTGTAGGTGCGCACGCTCGAGGCTTGTTCGGCGGCCAGCAACGGGCCGCTGACCAACGGGGCAGCAAAAGCGATGGCGACGGCCAACAGACTGGGGCGCAACAGGGTGTCTAGCGGGCGGGACATACGGCGGCTCCTGAATGGAAATATTTCTCAATTGCCTTGGTGCCGGATGAAAATTCAAAAGTGATAGGGCTGGATGAAAATAATTTAGATTCGGTTTGCGGATTGGGGCGTCCAGTCTGGTTTTTGTGCTGAGGCAACAGGCCTCTTCGCGAGCAAGCCCGCTCCCACAGGAGTCCGCATTTCCATGTGGGAGCGGGCTTGCTCGCGAAGGCGGCCTACCTGATAAAAGATCGCTCAGGGTTTCGGCGCGACCCTCGGCCCCACCACCACCCACCAACGCGTGTGATGCTCGACCTGCACCGGCAAGGTCGGCAGCAGGGCGCTGAGTGCCAGATCGGTGTCGTGCAGCGGGAAGCTGCCAGTGATGCGCAGGTCTGCCACCTTTGGCTCGACGCCCAGGTAGCCGCGACGATAGCGCCCCAGCTCATGGACCAGGTCTTCGAGGCGGGCGTTGTCCACCACCAGCATGCCGCGGGTCCAGGCATCGGCGCCTGGACTGAGGGCCATCGTCGGCCCGAGACCGTCGCGACGCATCAACACCTGCTGGCCTTCACGCAGGATCTGCTCTTCGTCGGTGGCCTGTGGATGCGCCGCCACCGCCGACTTCAACACGCTCAAGCGCGTGCCTTCTGCTTCTCGCTTGACCAAAAACCGGGTGCCGAGGGCGCGCATGTTGCCTTCGCGGGTTTCAACGATAAACGGACGCGGATCGTTGTGGCCGGTTTCCACCAGGATCTCGCCTGCTTGCAGGACAATGCGTCGCTGCTTGTCATCGAAACGCACGTCCAGCGCACTGTGGGTGTTGAGGTTGATCAACGTGCCGTCCGCCAGGCGCAGGACGCGTTGCTCGCCGGTGGCGGTGCGCTGGTCGGCCAGCCAGTAATCCAGCGGCAAGTAACGATCCCCGGCAAACAACGCCAGGCCGATCACTGCAACAATGCTGGCCAGGCTGCTGCCGAGCTTGCGCACCCGGCGACGAATGTTGGCTCTGGATTGCAACAACGCCGCTCGCCCAGGGCCGTTGGCGACACTGAAGCGTTGGTCGAGCATGCCCAGTTGCCGCCAGGCCCGGGCATGTTCTTCGTCGGCGGCATGCCATTGGGCGAACGCTTCACGCTCTTGGGCGCTACCGCCGCCTGAGTCCAGGGACAGTTGCCAGGCAATGGCCGCATCCAGAACTCCGTTCGAGACGGGTTTGGAAGAAGGCGTGCTCATGTCGGCTCACCATAAAGGGCGATGTAGCATTGGCGCATGCCCTGGGCCAGGTACTGCCGCACCCG
This sequence comes from Pseudomonas halotolerans, assembly GCF_039581215.1. Lineage (NCBI taxonomy): Bacteria > Pseudomonadati > Pseudomonadota > Gammaproteobacteria > Pseudomonadales > Pseudomonadaceae > Pseudomonas > Pseudomonas halotolerans. The sequence continues at coordinate 101,898 of NZ_JBCNTJ010000011.1, read as the reverse complement.
GGGCACGGAAACCCCCAGGCGCTCGGCGATTTCTGCATGGCTGAGGCCGTCGAGGCGGTTATAAAGGAAGGCGGCGCGAGCCTTGCTCGATAATTTGCCAAGCAGCCGATCAATCGCCTTGAGGTCTTCGAGGATCAGTTGCTGCTCTTCCAACGACGGCTGTTCGTTTTCCGGAATCAGCATCAGCTCAGTGAGGTAGGCCTGCTCCAGCGCTGCCCGACGGAAATAATCGAACAGCAGTCCCTTGGCGATCGCCACCAAAAATGCCCTGGGCTCCCGGGGCGCTGTCAGTTCCGTCCGGCCCAACAGGCGCACGAAGGTGTCCTGGCTCAGATCTTCGGCCCGCTGCGGGCAGGCCACGTTGCGGCGCAGCCATGCCAATAGCCACCCGCGATGGTCACGGTACAACGCACCAACCAGATCATTGTGGGGGCTTGGGACTGACGACACGAAGCATCACCGACGTTTTAAGTAACGAGAATTGTTCGCGATTGTCGCAGAGGCGGGGGAGGGAAAGCAATTGGCGCTGGTCGGGACCCGGTCTGTGGGCCCAAACAAGTCTGTGGGAGCAAGGCTTGCCCGCGATGCAGGCGACTCGGTTTGGCTGTCAAACCAGGCGATGCCATCGCGGGCAAGCCTTGCTCCCACAGGTAAACCCACCCTCGGAGCAGAGGATTTAGAGCGAAGGCGCCCGTTGCCGTCGCTTCCATTGGCTTACGCGCTGTTGCAGATCCAGTGGGCTATGGATCTGTTGCTGACGGGCGCGGCTGAACAGAATGAGCGCCAATTCGGCGGTGGCCAGGGCGTCGGCGCTGGCGTTATGGCGGTCGAAGACTTGCAGTTTGCACCAGTCGATCCAGTCGTCCAGGCCGGCCTTGCGCAGGTGTGCTTGAGGGCAGAGCATGGGCGCCAGGTCAGCGACATCCAGAAACGTATGCTGCAAGCGGTAACCGAGGTAATCCTTCAGTGCCCGCCCCAGCATGTGGGAGTCGAACGGCGCATGGAACGCCAACAGTGGACTGTCGCCGACGAACTCCATGAACGCCAGCAGCGCCTCGGCGGGGTCGCTGCCGGCGGCAATTTCACTCGGCGCCAGGCCATGGATCAATACGCTTGGCCCCAGCTTTTGCTTGTCGCACTGCAAGGTGCGTTCGAACTGTTGGCTGAAGTCGATGGCGCCGTCTTCTATGACCACCGCACCGATGGACAGCACCTGATCCTTGCTCAGGTTCAACCCCGTGGTTTCCAGATCCAGCACTACCCAGCGTTGCTCCCTCAGGCTGCATTCACCCAGGGGCGCGGGGGCTGGTAGGCGTTCCAGGCGCTGTTGCACGTCGTCAGGCAACATCGGTTGGACCGGGCGTAGCCAGGAAAAAATGCTCACAACTGGTACCTCAGCGTCAGGCTGCTTTGCAGCCGTTGGGCCTGGCGCAGGGATTCGCGCAGAATGCGCCGGTCCAGATGATTAAGGCTGTCGGGATCGACCCGGTTGGAGTAGGGCAGGTTTTCGCGGGTTTGCAGCTGATGTTGTTGCATGCGGGTTTGCTGGATGAAGTGATAGGCCTCTTCATAGGCCGCGCCATCGAGCGGTTGGATCACGTCCTTGATGACCAGTTGCCGCAAGCGCTCCAGGGTATTGTTGGCTTCGATGCCATTGGCCAGGGCCAGCAGGCGGGCGCCGTCGACAAAAGGCGTCAGGCCTTGCACTTTCAAGTCCAGGGTGGCTTTTTCGCCGTTCTTGCGGCTGAGCACGAAATCCCTGAAGCGTCCCACCGGTGGACGATGACGCAGCGCGTTCTCGGCCATCATGCGCTGGAACAAACGGTTATCGGCCACCTGTTCGAGCACTTGCTGGCGCAACTGCTCACAGCCTTGCTCATCGCCCCAGACCACCCGCAGGTCGAAATAAATACTCGAGCTCAATAGGTTTTCCGGCGTCGCTTCACGAATGAAGGCGGCAAAGCGTCGGGCCCATTCGGCGCGGGACAGGCACAGCTCCGGGTTGCCGGCCATGATGTTGCCCTTGCACAAGGTGAAACCACAGAGGGCCAGGCTCTGGTTGATCTGTTGGGCGATGGGCAGCAGCAGCCCGCGGATCTGCGCCGCATGGGCGGCGTCTCGGGCTTCGAACAGGATGCCGTTGTCCTGGTCGGTGTGCAGGGTCTGCTCGCGCCGCCCTTCACTGCCGAAACACAACCAACTGAACGGCACGCCTGGGTCGCCCTTGTCGGCCAGGGTCAGTTCGATGACCCGGCACACGGTGTGGTCGTTGAGCAGGGTGATGATCTGGGTGATCTGCGTCGACGACGCACCATGGGCCAGCATGCGCTCCACCAATTGACCGATCTCGCCGCGCAGGGCCACCAGGCTCTCGACTTTCGGGGCGCTGCTGATGGTCCGTGCCAGATGCACCAGGTCGACCCGCTGCAGGGAAAACAGATCGCGCTCGGACACCACGCCACACAAGCGATGGTCCTTGACCAGACAAACGTGGGCGATGTGGCGCTCAGTCATGGCGATGGCCGCGTCGAAGGCGCTGTGGTCCGGCGACAGATAAAAGGGTGTCGGGGTCATGTGCGCGGCGATGGCTTCGGAAAAGTCCCCTGAACCGTCGGCGACCACATGCCGCAGGTCGCGCAGGGTAAAAATCCCTACCGGCGCTTTTTGCTCGTTCACCACCACAATGCTTCCGACCTGCTGTTCGTGCATCAGTTTCACGGCTTCGCGCAGCGGCATGTCGGGGGGGCAACTCACTGGATGACGCATCGCCAGTTCGCCCAGCCGGGTGTTGAGGGAGTATTGGGTGCCAAGGGCTTGCGCGGATTTCTGCTGGACTTGCTGATTGAACTGGTCGAGCAGGCTGCTGACGCCACGCAGCGCGAAATCACGGAACGGGCTCGACAGGGCGAACAGCTTGATGAATGCCTGCTTGTTCAACTGCAGGCAGAAGGTGTCCTCGCCGGCACGGTGTTCGGTGCGCGTGGCCCGCTCGCCCAGCAGCGCGGCAAGGGGGAAGCATTCGCCGGTGGTGATTTCGAAGGTGGTCTCGGTGCCACCTTTTGCCGAATGCGGACGCTCACCCACGACCCGGCCCTGCTTGACGATATAAAAGTGTTCCACCGTGCCGTCGGCCGGTTTGATGATGGTTTCCCCCGGTGCGTAAAAACGCAGCAGGCATTGCTCCACCAGATAAGCCAGGTGAGCGTTTTCCATTTGGTTGAACGGGGGAAAACGCTGCAGGAATTGCAGCGTCCCTTGGATGTTTTGCAACACTGCGGTTTTCCCTGCCTGGGTAAAGGCGTCCGTTTTTTTCATCACCATGGCGCAGTCTTTTTTTGAATTGTTGTGGTCGGATCTGTCCCCATGGTCAACCCCTGAAGGTAGGGTGCCCATTGGACGTAAGTCTAGGTCGCGGCAAAAGGCGGGGAACGATAGAAAAATCCCACGGTTGGTCTCATCAAGTCTGCAGTAAATGTACTTGGAAAAAAATCCGACGAAGTGCACATTGAAGTGTCGCAGAACGATGTCTGACCACTGTGCCAGGGGATCGATTTAAAGAACGTAGAGAGCATCATGTCCGACCACGATATTTTGAGTGACGCCGAGCGCGAGGCGCTGAGTGCCGTCATGCTGGAACCCGATCTGCCGCCGCAGCGAGTCTTGATTGTCGATGACGACAAGGACGCCCGCGAGCTGTTGTCGGAAATTCTGGCGCTGGACGGTATTCACTGCATGACCGCCGCCAGCGGTGAAACGGCGCTCAAGTTGCTGGAAACCAAGCCGTCGATTGGCCTATTGATCACCGACTTGCGTATGGGCAACGTCGATGGTCTTGAATTGGTCCGCCTGGTCCGTGAGTCGGAGCGGGCCGCGCTGCCGATTATCCTCGTCTCCGGCGATGCGGACGTGAAGGACGCCATTGAAGCGATGCACCTGAGCGTAGTGGATTTTTTACTCAAGCCTATTGATACGGAAAAATTACTGGGCCTGGTCAAGCATGAGTTGGGAGTGGATCTTTGAAAGGATCGCAGCCTTCGGCAGTTCCTACAGGTTGCGCAAATAAAAAGCCCTGATCTTTCGATCAGGGCTTTTTTCGTTGTCACGGTCGCTCAATCACAACCCGTTGGCTGCCTTGAACTCGCGACGACGACGGTGCAGCACCGGCTCGGTGTAGCCGTTAGGTTGCTTCGTGCCTTCGATCACCAATTCGACCGCCGCCTGGAAGGCGATGTTGCGGTCGAAGTCTGGCGCCAGCGGCCGGTACAGCGGGTCGTTGGCGTTCTGGCGATCCACCACCGGCGCCATGCGCTTGAGGCTTTCCATGACCTGGTCCTGGGTCACGATGCCGTGGCGCAGCCAGTTGGCGATGTGCTGGCTGGAGATACGCAGCGTCGCACGGTCTTCCATCAGGCCGATGTCGTTGATGTCCGGCACCTTGGAGCAGCCGACGCCCTGGTCGATCCAGCGCACCACATAGCCGAGGATGCCCTGGGCATTGTTGTCCAGTTCGTTCTTGATCTGCTCCGGCGTCCAGTTCGGGTTGACGGCCAGCGGGATGGTCAGGATGTCGTCCACCGAAGCGCGAGCGCGCTTGGCCAGTTCGGCCTGGCGAGCGAACACGTCGACCTTGTGGTAATGCAGCGCGTGCAGGGCGGCGGCGGTCGGCGAGGGAACCCACGCGGTGTTGGCGCCGGCCAGCGGATGAGCGATTTTCTGTTCGAGCATCGCGGCCATCAGGTCCGGCATCGCCCACATGCCCTTGCCGATTTGCGCGCGACCTTGCAGGCCGGTGCTCAGGCCGATATCGACGTTCCAGTTTTCGTACGCGGCGATCCACTTCTCAGCCTTCATGTCGGCCTTGCGCACCATTGGGCCGGCTTCCATGGAGGTGTGGATTTCGTCGCCGGTGCGGTCCAGGAAGCCGGTGTTGATGAACACCACGCGTTCACTGGCGGCCTTGATACAGGCCTTGAGGTTGACCGTGGTCCGGCGCTCCTCGTCCATGATCCCGACCTTGAGGGTGTTGCGCGGCAGGTTCAGCACGTCCTCGACGCGGCCGAACAGTTCGTTGGTGAACGCCGCTTCTTCCGGCCCGTGCATCTTTGGCTTGACGATGTACACCGAGCCGGTGCGGCTGTTGCGCCGCGACGTGTTGCCGTTAAGGCTGTGGATCGCCGCCAGGCTGGTGATCAGGCCGTCGAGAATGCCTTCAGGTACTTCGTTGCCGTGCTGGTCCAAGATGGCGTCGATGGTCATCAGGTGGCCGACGTTGCGCACGAATAGCAGAGAGCGGCCGTGCAGCGTCACGCTCGAACCGTCGACTGCGGTGTAGACGCGGTCGGGGTTCATGGTGCGGGTAAACGTCTGGCCGCCCTTGGCGACTTGTTCCGCCAGGTCGCCCTTCATCAGGCCGAGCCAGTTACGGTAAATCACCACTTTGTCATCGGCATCGACGGCGGCGACCGAGTCTTCGCAGTCCATGATGGTGGTCAGCGCGGCTTCCATCAGAATGTCTTTGACGCCGGCGGCATCGGTCTGGCCGACGGGGGTGCTGGCGTCGATCTGGATTTCGAAGTGCAGGCCATTGTGCTTCAACAGGAGGGTGGTCGGTGCCGAAGCATCGCCCTGGAAACCGATCAGTTGCGCGTCGTCACGCAGGCCGCTGTTGCTGCCGCCCTTGAGGGCAACCACCAGTTTGCCATCGACGATCTTATATGCGGTGGAGTCGACATGGGAGCCGGCCGCCAGGGGGGCCGCTTCGTCGAGGAAGACGCGGGCGAAGGCGATGACCTTGTCGCCGCGAACCTTGTTGTAGCCTTTGCCTTTTTCCGCGCCGTCGGCTTCGCTGATGGCATCGGTACCGTACAGCGCGTCGTACAACGAACCCCAGCGGGCGTTCGAGGCATTGAGGGCGAAGCGGGCATTCATCACCGGGACGACCAACTGCGGGCCGGCCATGCGGGCGATTTCGTCATCGACATTTTGGGTCGTGGCCTGGAAATCCGCCGCTTCCGGCAGCAGATAACCGATGTCTTGCAGGAAGGCTTTGTAAGCCACGGCGTCGTGGGCCTGGCCGGCACGGGCCTGGTGCCAGGCATCGATCTGCGCCTGGAAATCGTCGCGTTTGGCGAGTAGGGCTTTGTTCTTCGGGGCCAGGTCGTGGATGACTTTGTCGGCACCGGCCCAGAACGCATCGGCGGTGAGGCCGGTTCCGGGGATGGCTTCGTTATTCACGAAGTCGAACAGGACTTTGGCGACCTTAAGGCCACCGACTTGAACGTGTTCAGTCATTGCTTGCCTCACTCTGCTCAGCTATTTCGCTTTTCAGCTCTTCGATTTTGACAATGAAGCCTCGGGACATTTAAACCACAAACCCCGGAACCAGTACATGCCATCGCTGGCGGCTGGGTGGGACCTGTCACGGGCGTTAAGCCTTGCTGACGGGGCTTTCAGGGATGCGACTGCGCCTTAAGCAGACATCGGTCCAACGTTATGTAGTGCGCGCTGCGGCATACTACATGATCAGTTGCGGTTGTGAAAATTAGACTAATTGCGTCGTTCTGCGACCCACTAAAGTGCTACGGTCACAACGAGGCACGGAATGTTCTCAAAAAAATTACAGATTGTTCCAGTTAAATCTTTGAAGTTGTACACGATATTCTTGGCGCGTCAGTCCCGTGGGCGCAAAGCTTGCCCGCGATACAGGCGCCGTGGTTTCAGAAGGACCGAATTGTTTTCATCGCGAGCAAGCTTTGCTCCCACAGGGGCGAGGTATATATCTTTAGGCCACCCGCCTGTCCGCGACCACCTGCCTATACTCTTCTTTCCACAACCAGAGGGCTCGCGCCATGGACCATCTCGTCATCACTGTTTTCGCCCCGGACAAGCCTGGGTTGGTCGAGCAAATCGCCCTTTGCATCGCCGAGCACGGCGGTAACTGGCTGGAAAGCCGCATGTCCCGTCTGGCGGGACAATTTGCCGGCATCCTGCGCCTGAGTGTTCCGGCCGAGTCCCATGATGAACTGATCGAAGCTCTACAAGGGCTATCGGCCCACAACATCCGCGTGCTGATCGCCGAGGGCAGCGTCGAAGAGTCCTGCACCTGGAAACCTATCGCGATGGAACTGGTGGGTAACGATCGTCCTGGCATCGTCCGTGACATCACGCGCCTGCTGAGTGAGCAGGGGGTTAACGTCGAGCGACTGGTCACGGACGTGCGACCGGCACCGATGAGCAGCGAGTTGCTGTTCCACGCCGAAGCGCTTCTCGGGGTGCCGGTGACCTTGTCCCTGGAGACGTTGCAGGAGCGTCTGGAAACCCTGGCCGATGAGCTGATGGTGGAGCTGAAACTCAGCGACGAAAGCTGATACGGGTTATCCAAGGAAAAACTGCGCCTGCCTGTGGATAACCTGTAGAGACACGCCGCTAGCCCATACGGGCCGGGGCTCGATGATGAGTGATTAAAAAATCACCAGTTTTCAATGGCTTGTGCACAAACGGCGGGGATCAGGCTGTGGATAACCTTGGGGCGGATCGACGCAGGCCACGTCGTCTGTGGCCTGCGCAGGGCTGTTCGATTTTTGATCAATTACGTCGGCGCATGCTCACTACGGCATCGATGCTGTACACCGCAAGCCCGGCCCAGATGAACAGGAACGCCACTAACGTGCTGGACGACAGATGCTCGTCGAACAACAACACCGCCAGCAGCAGCACCAGCGTCGGGGCGATGTACTGCAGAAAGCCCAAGGTGGTGTAGGGCAAGTGCCGTGCAGCGGCGTTGAAACACACCAGTGGCACCAGTGTCACGGGCCCTGCCGCCACCAGCCACCAGGCTTCGGAAGTGGTCCAGAAAACGGCTTGGGCACTGGTCGCCGCCGGGTTGAACAACAACCAGGCAACGGCGATCGGCACCAGCATCCAGGTTTCCACTACCAGCCCGGGTAAAGCCTTGACCGGGGCCTGTTTGCGGATCAGCCCATAAAAGCCGAAGGTCAGCGCCAGCATCAACGACACCCACGGCAGGCTGCCCACTTGCCAGACCTGCTGCGCCACACCGACCGCCGCCAACCCCACTGCCAGCCACTGCATGCGCCGCAACCGTTCACCCAGGATCAACATGCCGAGCAATACGTTTACCAATGGGTTGATGTAGTAGCCCAGGCTGGCTTCGAGCATGCGCCCGTTGTTCACCGCCCAGACATAGGTCAGCCAGTTGGCTGCGATCAGCGTACCGCTCAGGGCCAGGATCGCCAGCCGGCGCGGGTTATCCCGCAGTTCACGCCACCAGCCCGGGTGTTTCCAGACCATCAGCAACGCCGCGCCGAACAGCGCCGACCACAGCACCCGGTGGATGATGATTTCCACGGACGGCACATTGGCGATGGCTTTGAAATAGATCGGGAACAGACCCCAGATGATGTAGGCACTCAGGCCCAGGATATACCCGCGACGCGGGTTGGCGGCTTGCATGCAGAATCCTTGCTTAGGCAGCTAACAAAGGAGTGATTGTAAGGAGATTTGTCAGGTTGTGCTGGGAACCTTGTGAACAATCATCAAGGATTTCCTGTGGGAGCGGGCTTGCTCGCGAAGGCAGCGTGTCTGGCAGCACAACTTTGCCTGACCCAGCACTTTCGTGAGCAAGCCCGCTCCCACAGGATGATTCTGAGTGACATCAGAACAACCTCAACGGCTCCTCATTGAGCGCCGCCAGTTGCTCGCGCAGCGCCAACACCTGGTCGCCCCAGTAACGTTCGCTGCCGAACCACGGGAAGCTGCGCGGGAACGCCGGATCGTCCCAACGGCGTGCCAGCCAGGCGCTGTAGTGCATCAGGCGCAGGGCCCGCAGTGGCTCGATCAAGGCCAGTTCACGCGGGTCAAAGTCATGAAACTCGCGGTAGCCGTCCATCAATTCCGACAATTGCCCCAGGCATTCCTGGCGATCACCGGCGAGCATCATCCACAAGTCCTGTACCGCCGGGCCCATGCGGCAGTCGTCCAGGTCGACGATATGAAAAACCTCGTCGCGGCACATCATGTTGCCGGGGTGGCAATCGCCGTGCATGCGGATGTTCTGATGGGGCGTGGCGGCATAGACCTCTTCCACCCGCTTGAGCAGATCCCTGGCCACCGACTCGTAGGCTGGCAGCAGGCTGCGGGGCACGAAACCGCTTTGCAGCACGGTGGCCAGCGAATCGTGGCCGAAGTTTTTCACGCCCAACGCTTCACGATGCTCGAACGGACGGGTCGACCCAACCGCGTGCAGGCGCCCGAGCAATTGCCCCAGGCGATAGAGTTGGTCGAGGTTGCCCGGCTCAGGCGCGCGGCCGCCGCGACGGGGAAACAGGGTGAAACGAAACCCGGCGTGTTCGTGCAGGCTGACGCCGTTGTGAATCAGCGGCGCTACCACCGGCACGTCGCATTCGGCCAGTTCGAAGGTGAAGCGGTGCTCTTCCAGAATCGCTTCGTTGGTCCAGCGCTGAGGGCGATAGAACTTGGCGATCAGCGGCTCGGCGTCTTCGATACCCACCTGATAGACACGGTTTTCATAGCTGTTGAGGGCCAGCACACGGGCGTCGCTGAGCAAGCCCATGCTTTCAACGGCATCGAGCACCAGGTCGGGTGTGAGGGTTTCAAACGGATGGGACATGCTGACTCCTGCGCAGCGGCAGGGCTGCCGCGTCCGGCCCAGCATGGTAGCGCAGACGGAGGGAGATAGGTGACGGCTGTGCTGATGCCATCGCGAGCAGGCTCGCTCCCACAGGATTTTGTGGCGCACCGTAGATTGTAGGTGCACTGGAATCAATGTGGGAGCGAGCCTGCTCGCGATAAGCCCGATCAGGCGCCGATGACCCCGCCGTCCTCACGGGTAATCACCATCACCGACGAGCGCGGCTTACCGTTGGGCAGGTGCTCAGGGAACGTCGAGCCGCCGCTGGGGTGCTGGATGCCGATGAACAGGGTTTTGTAGTCCGGCGAGAAGCTGATTCCGGTCACTTCGCAACCCACCGGCCCGACCAGGAATCGACGGATCTCACCACTGTCGGGGTCGGCGCAGAGCATTTGGTTGTTGCCCATGCCGGCGAAGTCCCCGGTATTGCTGAAATCACCGTCGGTCTGAATCCACAGCCGTCCAGCCTTGTCGAAACCCAGGCCATCGGGGCTATTGAACATGTTCTGCGGGTTGATGTTGGATGAACCGGCCTTCGGCGTGTTGGCATGTACCGCCGGGTTGCCGGCGACCACAAACAAATCCCAGGCGAAAGTACTGGAAGCGTGATCGTCGCGGTCGGTGCGCCAGCGCAGGATCTGCCCGTAGACGTTCTTGGCTCGGGGATTGGGCCCGTCCACCGGCTGACCGGCTTCGCCGCGCTTGGAGTTGTTGGTCAGGGTGCAATAGACCTGGCCGTCTTTGGGGCTGACGACTATCCACTCCGGACGGTCCATGCGGGTGGCGCCGACAGCGGTGGCAGCCAGGCGCGCGTGGATCAGGACTTCGGCCTGGTCGGCGAAACCATGACTGGCGTCAAGACCGTTCTTGCCATGGGTCAACTCAATCCACTGCCCCATGCCTTTGGGATGGTCCGGGTTGGCGTCACCAGCGTCGAAGCGCGCCACGTACAAGGTGCCGTGATCCAGCAGGTTGCGGTTGGCCTTGGGGTTTTTGTGGTCGATCTTGTCCCGGCTGACGAATTTGTAAATGAACTCGCCGCGCTCGTCGTCGCCCATGTACACGACGGCATGACCGTCGCTGGTTTGTGTCAGGGCGGCGTTTTCGTGCTTGAAACGGCCCAGGGCGGTGCGTTTTACCGGAGTGGATTTTGGATCAAACGGATCTATTTCCACGACCCAGCCATGGCGATTGAGTTCGTTGGGGTTTTTCGCCAGGTCGAAACGCGGGTCGTGCAGGTGCCAGTCGATTTCGCTGCTGGCGACGGTGGCGCCGTAACGCTTCTGCGCCGTATCGAACTGCAAGTCCGCCTTGCTGCTGCCAAAGCAGTCGGTGAAGTTTTCTTCGCAGGTCAGGTAGGTGCCCCACGGCGTCATGCCGTTGGCGCAGTTCTGGAACGTACCCAGCACTTTTTTGCCGCTCTTGTCGGCGCTGGTTTTCATCAAGTCATGGCCGGCGGCCGGACCACTGAGGTCGATCGGCGTGTTGCCGTGAATCCTGCGGTTATAGGGCGACTCCTGGACGAACTGCCATTGCCCGTCCCGACGCTGTATTTCAATCACCGACACACCTTCGCAGGCCTGGGCCTTGTGTACATCTTCGGCTGACTGTGGTTGGCCGCCGTGGGGGAACAGGTACTGGTAGTTGGTGTACTCGTTGTTGATCGCCATCAGCGCGCGGTTGTCGTCGCCGGGAAACGGGAACAGGCTCATGCCGTCGTTGTTGTCGCCAAACTGCACTTCCTGGGCGCGTGCGGTGCCATTGCCGCTCGGATCGAACGCCGGCGCATTTTTCTGCAGGGGGTGACCCCAACTGATCAGCACCGAGGACTTGTAGCCCGGCGGCAGCGTAATGGTGTCGGCTGTGGCGGCGGCGATGCTTTCGAAGCCCAGCAGCTTGCTGTTGCCTTCGCTGACGGCGGCGGCCAGTACGCTGCGACTCAGCAGGTTGCCGCCCAGAAACATCGCCGCGCCGCACAGGGCGCCGGCACTGATGAAACCTCGACGGCTCAGGCCGACGATCTTTTCCAGGTCGGTGGATTGGTTTTCTTCTAATAGGCTCATCTGAGGCTCCCTGCTGGTTTTGGCAGCCACCTTAAAGCCGGTCGATGACGCTTTTGTTGCAGCGCGCTACAACGGTGTGCCGAGCAGCACATTTGTCGCCGAAAACTCCACTTGTACTGGTGAGCCTGTACTCAGGTTTCGCTCGCGCAGTTGCAGCGGATCGGCCAAGGCACACAGCGTTTGGCCGTTGGGCAGGCCGATGCGCACTTCGCTAGGGCCATCTTCGGCGGCGGCAACGTGTTCAATCACGCCGCGCAACGCATTTTCCCCAAGGTTGCTGGCTGCTTTTCCCGACGGGTCGACAGGGTGCAGTTCCAGCCAGCCGGCCTTGATCAGGGCAACCACGGCAGTGCCGATACCCAGTTCCAGGCGTACCGTGCTGTCGCGGGTGATCTGCGCCTGGATGACCAGACCCCGAGCGAGTTCCAGGTAAATACGGTCGTTATGACCCTGGGTTTCGATGTCCAGGACTTTGCCGTGCAACTGATTGCGCGCGCTGGTGCGCAGCATCAGGCGACTGAGCAGGCCCAGATCCCCGGCATCTTCGTTCGCCTCCAGTAACTGCGCCTGCAAGGTTTGCAGGCGCTGATACAGGCGCAGCACGCGCCGCCCTTCCTCGGACAGTTTCGCGCCGCCACCGCCTTTTCCCCCAACGCTACGCTCCACCAGCGGCTGGTCCGCCAGGTTGTTCAATTCGTCGATGGCATCCCACGCCGCCTTGTAGCTCAGGCCCGCGCTCTTGGCGGCGCGGGTGATCGAGCCTTGTTCGGCGATGTGCTGCAACAAGGCGATGCGTTGTGGGCGCCGGACGATGTGTTGGGTCAGGAGCGGGGGCAAGGACATGATGGACAACTGCGCAAAGGAATCATGGACGGACGTTGGCGCCTCGCAAGCGGCGCGTCAAGCCGGCTCACCGGGTTTCGGCGTGCGGGCCAGGCAATACACATCAACCCGGGCAGCACCGGCATCCAGTAGCAGGCGGGCCAGTGCCTGGGCCGTGGCGCCGGTAGTGAGCACATCGTCGACCAACGCCAGATGACGGTTGCCAAGCACGGCGTGGGGTGTGACGGCGAAGGCTTGGCGCAGGTTTTGGCGCCGAGCCCTGGCATCGAGCGCCTGCTGAGCGGGGGTGTCCTGGACGCGCCGCAGCAGTTGCTCTTCGCAAGGGATCTTCAAGGTCGCGCTGAGCCAGCGGGCAAGCATCGAGGCCTGATTGAAGCCGCGCTGACGCAAGCGCCGATTGGCAAGTGGCACCGGCACCAGTGCGTCCGGTAGCTCCAGCCCTTCATTGAAGTGATGTTGCAGGGACTGCGCCAGCAGTTCGCCCATTAGTCGCCCCAGCGGCCATTTGGCCTGATGTTTGAAACGTGCGATCAGACTATCGATAGGAAAGTCGTAGGCCCAGGGCGCCAAGACTCGTTCGAAGGCCGGCGGCTGCGTGGCGCACTGACCGCAACGCAGCCCGGCCATGGGCAGAGGCAAGGCGCAGATACTGCACTGGTCACCCAGCCAGGGCAGTTCGCTCTCGCAGGGGGTGCAAATGGGTTGGGGCGTGTCGGTGGTTTCGCCACACAACAGACAGGATTGTTTGTTTTTTAACCAGATGTAAACCGGTCCATCGTATCGTGGTTGACAGCGCATGGCTCTTCCTTAAATATGCCGAACATCCGTGTCGCGCCTGTGGGTATTCCGTGTCCCCAGGTGCCAGCCAAGCATAATCAAGGAAATGCCCATGAGCGCCAGCACCACTGCCAACCTGCGTCATGACTGGTCTTTGGCCGAAGTCAAAGCGCTTTTCGTCCAGCCTTTCAATGACCTGCTGTTCCAGGCGCAGACCGTGCACCGCGCGCATTTCGATGCCAACCGCGTCCAGGTGTCCACGCTGCTGTCGATCAAGACCGGCGCCTGCCCGGAAGATTGCAAATATTGTCCGCAGTCCGGCCACTACAACACCGGGCTGGAAAAAGAGAAGTTGCTGGAAGTGCAGAAAGTCCTCGAAGAGGCCGCGCGTGCCAAGGCCATTGGTTCGACCCGTTTCTGCATGGGCGCGGCGTGGAAGCATCCGTCGGCCAAGGACATGCCTTATGTACTGGAGATGGTCAAAGGCGTAAAGGCCATGGGCCTGGAGACCTGCATGACCCTGGGCCGCCTCGACCAGGACCAGACCCAGGCCCTGGCCCAGGCCGGCCTGGACTACTACAACCACAACCTCGACACCTCGCCGGAGTTCTACGGCAGCATCATCACCACCCGCACCTACAGCGAGCGCCTGCAAACCCTGGCCTATGTACGTGATTCGGGGATGAAGATCTGCTCCGGTGGCATCCTGGGCATGGGCGAGTCCCTGGACGATCGCGCCAATCTGCTGATCCAACTGGCGAACCTGCCGGAGCACCCGGAATCGGTGCCGATCAACATGCTGGTGAAAGTCGCCGGCACGCCCCTGGAAAATGCCGAAGACATCGACCCGTTCGATTTCATTCGCATGCTCGCCGTGGCGCGGATCATGATGCCTCAGTCTCACGTGCGCCTGTCCGCCGGCCGCGAAGCGATGAACGAACAGATGCAGGCCCTGGCATTTTTTGCCGGTGCCAACTCGATTTTCTATGGCGACAAGCTCCTGACCACCGCCAACCCGCAAGCCGACAAGGACATGCAACTGTTCGCTCGCCTGGGTATCCAGCCCGAAGCCCGGGAAGAGCATGCCGACGAAGTGCATCAGGCGGCTATTGAGCAGGCGCTGGTGGAGCAGAAGAGCAGCGAGCAGTTCTATAACGCGGCTGTTTGAGTTGACGCAAAACCAAGTGTGGGAGCGGGCTTTGTGGGAGCCGAGCTTGCTCGCGATGAACGATAACGCGGTCTTGCCATAGACCGCAGAGCCTGCATCGCGAGCAAGCTCGGCTCCCACAAAAGCTCTCCCACAGAGATCTGCCCAGTCTTTAATAGTTGTTCACCCCGAGGCCTGCATGCCCTTCGATCTCGCCGCACGCCTGGCTGCCCGTCGTGCCGAAAACCTCTATCGCCAGCGCCCGCTGCTCGAGAGTCCGCAGGGGCCAGAGGTGGTGGTGGACGGCCAGCCGTTGCTGGCGTTCTGCAACAATGATTACCTGGGCCTGGCCAATCATCCGCAAGTGATCGAAGCCTGGCGCGCCGGCGCGACGCGATGGGGCGTCGGAGGCGGGGCGTCCCATCTGGTGATCGGCCACAGCGCGCCCCATCATGCCCTGGAAGAAGCCTTGGCTGACTTGACCGGCCGCCCGCGGGCCCTGCTGTTCACCACCGGTTACATGGCCAACCTTGGCGCTGTCACCGCACTGGTGGGGCAGGGCGATACGGTGCTGGAGGATCGACTCAACCACGCTTCGTTGCTCGACGCCGGGTTGCTGTCCGGCGCGCGTTTCAACCGTTATCTGCACAACGATGCCCAGAGCCTGGCCAACCGTCTGGAGAAAGCCACCGGCAATACGTTGGTGGTCACCGATGGTGTGTTCAGCATGGACGGCGACATCGCCGATCTGCCGGCCCTGGCCCGTGAGACCAGGGCCAAGGGCGCCTGGCTGATGGTCGATGATGCCCACGGTTTCGGCCCGTTGGGGGCCAATGGCGGCGGGATCGTCGAACATTTTGGCCTGAGCCAGGAGGACGTGCCGGTATTGGTCGGCACCCTGGGCAAA
The DNA here is from genome assembly GCF_039581215.1 of Pseudomonas halotolerans. Classification (NCBI taxonomy): domain Bacteria; kingdom Pseudomonadati; phylum Pseudomonadota; class Gammaproteobacteria; order Pseudomonadales; family Pseudomonadaceae; genus Pseudomonas; species Pseudomonas halotolerans. The sequence goes on along the minus strand of NZ_JBCNTJ010000011.1, from coordinate 86,491 downwards.
GCCTTCGGCACCGCCGGCGCTTTTGTCGCCGGCAGTGAAGACCTGATCGAAAGCCTGATCCAGTTCGCTCGTCCCTACATCTACACCACCAGTCAACCGCCGGCCCTGGCCTGCGCTACGCTCAAGAGCCTTGAGCTGCTGCGTAGCGAGCATTGGCGGCGTGAACATTTGCAGGTGCTGATCCGCCAGTTTCGCCACGGTGCCGAGCAGATCGGCCTGCAGTTGATGGACAGTTTCACGCCGATCCAGCCGATCCTGATCGGCGATGCGGGGAGGGCGATGCGCTTGTCGCAGAGGCTGCGTGAGCGGGGGCTGATGGTTACTGCGATCCGCCCACCCACCGTGCCAGCCGGCAGCGCCCGTCTGCGTGTGACCTTGACCGCCGCTCACAGTGAGGCGCAGGTGCAACTGCTGTTGGAGGCATTGGCCGAGTGTTTTGCACAACTGGGACCGGAGCCAAGCCATGCGTGATCGACTGATATTGCTGCCTGGATGGGGCTTGGGCGTTTCCCCGCTGGAGCCTCTGGCGGCTGCGCTGCAAGGGCTCGATGAACATCTGCGGGTCGAGATCGAGCCGTTGCCGGCCCTGGCCTCAAGCGACCTCAATGAATGGCTCGAGGAGCTGGACGCCACACTGCCACAGGATGCCTGGTTGGGTGGCTGGTCGCTGGGTGGCATGCTGGCCAGCGAGCTGGCGGCGCGTCGGGGCGAGCGCTGTTGCGGCTTGTTGACCCTGGCCAGCAACCCCTCTTTCGTTGCTCATGATCAATGGCCGAGCGCGATGGCCGGTGAAACCTTTGATGGGTTTCTCGCCGGGTGCGCCGCCGACCCGCGTCAGACCCTCAAGCGCTTCAGTCTGTTGTGCGCCCAAGGCTGCAGCGATCCGCGCGGCCTGTCGCGATTGTTGTTGGCGGGGGCGCCTGTCACTTCGCCTGATGTGTTGATGGCTGGGCTCGAGCTGCTGGCGCAACTGGATACCCGCGCCGCCTTGCAGGGCTTCGGTGGCCCGCAGCTTCACTTGTTTGCCGGGCTCGACGCCCTGGTACCGGCTGAGGCAGCGGGTGAGTTGCTGGTGTTGCTACCTGATGTTGAAATCGGTCTGATCGAGCAGGCCGGCCACGGATTCCCTCTGGAAGACCCCCACGGTGTGGCGGGGGCGATTCAGGCTTTTTTGCATGAGTCCGATGATGACTGATTTGTCTGTTCCCCAATTGCCCGGTGCTTTGCCGAATAAGCGCCAGGTGGCAGCCTCGTTTTCCCGGGCTGCGACCAGTTACGACAGCGTGGCCGAGCTGCAGCGCGACGTAGGCCAGCAGTTGCTGGACCGGCTGCCCGCTTCGATCGTGCCTGAGCGCTGGATGGACTTGGGTTGTGGCACCGGCTATTTCACGCGGGCGCTGGGTACGCGCTTCGGCGAGGCGACGGGGTTGGCGCTGGATATCGCCGAAGGTATGCTCAACCATGCTCGCCCTCAGGGCGGGGCTGCGCACTTTATAGTCGGTGATGCCGAGCGCTTGCCCTTGCAGGCCTCCAGCTGCGATCTGGTGTTCTCCAGCCTGGCGGTGCAGTGGTGCGCGGATTTTGCCTCGGTGTTGAACGAAGTCCATCGGGTTTTGAAACCCGGTGGGGTGTTTGCCTTTACAAGCCTTTGCGTTGGCACGTTGTACGAATTGCGCGACAGCTGGCGTCAGGTGGATGGCCTGGTGCACGTCAACCGTTTTCGCGGGTTCGAAACGTATCAACAGCTATGTGCGGCCAGCGGGCTGAACGTTGTCAGCCTGGAAAACCGTCCCCATGTGATGTATTACCCGGACGTGCGCGGTCTGACCCATGAATTGAAAGCTCTCGGCGCCCACAATCTGAACCCCGGCCGGCCCGGTGGGTTGACGGGCCGGGCGCGGATCCTCGCGCTGGTTGACGCTTACGAACAGTTTCGTCAGGTACAGGGTTTGCCCGCGACCTACCGGGTGGTTTACGCCGTGCTGGAGAAACCGCTATGAGCCAGGCTTATTTCATCACCGGTACCGACACCGACGTGGGCAAGACCACCGTGGCGGCGGGCCTCCTGCACGCAGCGCGACAGGCAGGCATGAGCACCGCCGCGGGTAAGCCCGTGGCCTCCGGTTGTGAAGTCACGCCCAAGGGCCTGCGCAACGCCGATGCCTTGGCGCTGTTGGCTGAATGCTCGGTGCCGCTTGAGTATGCCCAGGTCAATCCGCTGGCGTTCGAACCGGCCATCGCGCCTCACCTGGCCGCTCGGGAAGCCGGTGTGGCCCTGACCGTGCAATCGTTGCTGGGACCGATGCGTGAAGTGTTGGCTCTGGAGGCCGATTTCACGCTGATCGAAGGCGCGGGTGGCTGGCGCGTTCCGCTGGCCGATCAGGACAACCTCTCGGACCTGGCGATGGCCCTGGGGCTGCCGGTGATCCTGGTGGTGGGCGTGCGCTTGGGCTGCATCAGCCACGCCCTGCTGACCGCCGAGGCCATCGCCCGGGACGGCCTGCAACTGGCTGGTTGGGTCGCCAATATCATTGACCCCAAGACGTCGCGCCTGGAAGAAAATCTAGCGACCTTGGCTGAACGCCTGCCCGCGCCATGCTTGGGGCGTGTGCCGAAAATCAAGGGTGTCACCGCCGAAGCCGTGGCTGCGCATCTGCACCTGGATTTGCTGGACTACTAAGGTTTTCGCTATGACGAGGCACTGTGCCATTAGTGTTTTTGTCGGGCCTTTTCCCCAGGCTTCTGTTTCAATGGCCGCTGTCTACCCTTCAAGAAGACGAGTTCTGCCATGGAAATCTCAGGAAATACCGCGTTCTATGCCGGTCTGAGCACGATTCAGACAGGGCAGAACCGTGTCGATCAGGCTTCGAGCCAGATCGCCAACAATACCATCGAGCGTTCGGTCACCAGCCAGTCGTCCGAACTGCAGGCCGATCGTTTACGGTCGGTGGATCGCAGCCAGCAATCGGACTTGGCCAGCAACATGGTTGAAATGTCCCAGGGCAAATTTCAGGTCGAACTGGGCGTGAACGTGGCCAAGGCTTCCGATGAAATGCTCGGTACGTTGATCGACACTTTCGCCTGATTCTCCACCTCAGGTTTGTCAAAACGCCGCGATTATTCGCGGCGTTTTCGTCTCTAACTCCTTCTGGTTCAACTAATCTTTTCCTACGGACGCTGTGAGTGTTTCGCTGCGGTGAATGGCTGTGCCTGGGATTTTTTCAGGGACGATGACGAACGGCAAAAGATCGGCGCTTGACAAGATTTGGGCGTAAACGTATGTTTCAAACAACTGTTTGACCGTCACAACAAATCCATGCGGTCGTTCATTCCCGGTTACATCAGCAGAGGTTTATCGCTATGCCTGACTACAAGGCCCCCTTGCGTGATATTCGCTTCGTTCGTGACGAACTGCTTGGCTATGAAGCGCACTATCAGAGCCTTCCGGCTTGCCAGGACGCAACTCCAGACATGGTTGACGCCATTCTTGAAGAAGGTGCCAAGTTTTGTGAGCAGGTGCTGGCACCGCTGAACCGTGTGGGTGACACCGAGGGCTGCACCTGGAGTGAGTCCGGCGTTAAGACCCCGACTGGCTTCAAGGAAGCCTACAAGCAATTCGTTGAAGGCGGCTGGCCAAGCCTGGCCCACGACGTGGAGCATGGTGGTCAAGGCCTGCCGGAGTCTCTGGGCCTGGCGGTCAGCGAGATGGTCGGCGAAGCCAACTGGTCGTGGGGCATGTACCCAGGCCTGTCCCATGGTGCGATGAACACTATTTCCGAGCACGGTACGCCCGAGCAGCAAGAGGCCTACCTGACCAAGCTGGTTTCCGGCGAATGGACCGGCACCATGTGCCTGACCGAGCCGCACTGCGGCACGGACCTGGGCATGCTGCGCACCAAGGCCGAGCCACAGGCCGACGGTTCGTACAAGGTCAGCGGTACCAAAATCTTCATTTCGGCCGGCGAACACGACATGGCCGACAACATCGTCCACATCGTTCTGGCACGTCTGCCGGACGCCCCGGCCGGTACCAAAGGTATTTCGCTGTTCATCGTTCCCAAGTTCCTGCCTAACGCTGACGGCTCCATCGGTCAGCGCAACGCGGTGAGCTGCGGTTCGCTGGAACACAAGATGGGCATCCACGGCAACGCCACCTGCGTGATGAACTTCGACGCGGCCACCGGTTTCCTGATCGGCCCGGCGAACAAAGGCTTGAACTGCATGTTCACCTTCATGAACACCGCACGCCTGGGCACCGCGCTGCAAGGCTTGGCCCACGCCGAAATCGGCTTCCAGGGTGGCCTGAAGTACGCCCGTGACCGCCTGCAAATGCGTTCCCTGACCGGCCCGAAAGCACCGGACAAAGCCGCCGACCCGATCATCGTGCACCCTGACGTGCGTCGCATGCTGTTGACCATGAAGGCCTTCGCCGAAGGTAACCGGGCGATGGTTTACTTCACTGCCAAGCAAGTGGACATCGTCAAATACGGCGTCGACGAAGAAGAGAAGAAAAAAGCCGATGCGCTGCTGGCGTTCATGACGCCGATCGCCAAGGCGTTCATGACTGAAGTCGGCTTCGAATCGGCCAACCACGGCGTGCAGATCTACGGTGGTCACGGTTTCATCGCCGAGTGGGGCATGGAGCAGAACGTTCGCGACAGCCGCATTTCGATGCTGTACGAAGGCACCACCGGCATCCAGGCCCTCGACCTGCTGGGCCGCAAAGTGCTGATGACCCAGGGCGAAGCGCTCAAGGGCTTCACCAAGATCGTTCACAAGTTCTGCCAAAGCAACGAAGGCAACGACGCGGTCAAAGAGTTCGTAGAACCTCTGGCGGCGCTGAACAAGGAATGGGGCGAACTGACCATGAAGGTCGGTATGGCGGCCATGAAAGACCGCGAAGAAGTTGGCGCGGCCTCGGTGGACTACCTGATGTACTCCGGTTACGCCTGCCTGGCCTACTTCTGGGCTGACATGGCGCGCCTGGCGGCGGAAAAACTCGCCGGCGGCACCACCGAAGAAGCTTTCTACACTGCCAAGCTGCAGACCGCGCGCTTCTACTTCCAGCGCATCCTGCCACGTACCCGCACTCACGTGGCAACCATGTTGTCAGGCGCCAACAACCTGATGGACATGAAAGAAGAAGACTTCGCACTGGGTTACTAAGCCTTACGCGGTTCTTCACAGGCCGCTGTTTCTTCGGGAGCAGCGGCTTTTTTATGCCTGCCGCCAGTCCCCTTGTGGGAGCGGGCTTGCTCGCGAACGCGGTGGATCAGACGGCATCAACGTTGATTGATAGGCCGCTTTCGCGAGCAGGCTCGCTCCCACAGAGAATCTGCGCAGCTATGGAAAAACATTCATCAAACTGAACCCTAAGAAATCACTCCATGCTGCCGTTACAAGGATGGCAGTGTGACATCTGTCACATCTCGCGTGCCTTAATGCTCCAGTAGCAGGCACAATGCCATCTTTGATCAGCCGGGTCGGAGCTTTACCCTTGCCGCGTTCTTCCGCTGTACGTCTCAGTCATTTCCTGCCGTCATTGGTGCTGTTGCTGGCGGGGCTTGCGGCTGCCTACGTCAAGGATCTCAATGTCTTTTTCACCTCCCTGTTCAACGTCCTTCCTACATTGGTGTTGTTGCTAGGAGGTGCGTATTGCGCCGTTTACCGACGTCAGCGTGAGCTGTTTCTGATGATCACGGTGTACATCGCCTACTTCCTGCTGGACACCCAGACCGACTTCTACCGCGACAACGGCAAGGTGCGCGAAGACGCAGCGGTGGTGTTTCACCTGGTCTGCCTGTTACTGCCTCTGTTGTTTGGCCTTTTCGCCGCGTGGCAGGAGCGTACTCACTTGTTCCAGGACCTGGTCGCGCGGTTCGCGGTGCTGCTGGTCTTTGGCAGCGTGGCGCTGGCTCTGGAACAAAGTTATCCCCAGGCTCTGCTGTTGTGGCTTTCCGAGATTCGCTGGCCGGCGTTGCACGGTGCCTGGATGAGCCTGATCCAGTTGTCCTACCCGGTGTTCATCGCAGCCTTCCTGTTGCTGGCCTGGCAATACTGGCGCCACCCGCGACCGTTGCATGCCGCGCAACTGGTGGGTTTGCTCGGGGTGTTCTGGATGTTGCCCAAGACCTTCATCCTGCCGTTTACCCTGAACATCATGTGCAGTCAGGTGATGCTGATGATCGCGGCCGCGGTCGCCCACGAGGCTTATCAAATGGCGTTCCGTGACGAACTGACCGGCCTGCCGGGGCGTCGGGCGCTGAATGAGCGCATGCAGCGTCTGGGGCGCAATTATGTATTGGCGATGAGCGACGTGGACCATTTCAAGAAATTCAATGACACCCACGGCCACGACGTGGGCGACCAAGTGTTGCGTCTGGTCGCCAGCAAACTGTCGAAAATCAGCGGTGGCGGTAGGGCTTATCGCTACGGTGGAGAGGAATTTGCGCTGGTATTTGCAGGCAAAACCATCGAGGAGTGCATGCCTCACCTGGAAGTCATTCGCGAATCCATTGCTAACTACAGCATCCAACTACGCAATCCCGACAGTCGTCCTCAGGATGATCAACAGGGCCGCCAGCGTCGTTCCGGTGCCGGGGCATCCAGTGTGTCGGTGACGGTCAGCATCGGCGTGGCCGAGCGTATCGAGCAGCGCACCCCCGAAGAAGTGCTCAAGTCCGCCGACCAGGCGCTCTACAACGCCAAGGGGGCCGGGCGTAACTGTGTGATGGCCTATGGGCAGAACCGTCGCGGTGCGGTTCGCATGGAAGCTGCCGCGGGTTGAGTGATGACGGCGCATTCAGCGTCTGGACTGTGATTGTGAGCCTCGGTGGCCGGCAGTAGGTTTGAACGACCTGCTACCGGAGAAGACCACCATGCCCGAGTACAAAGCCCCGCTGCGCGACATGCGCTTTCTGATCGATCACGTCTTCGATTTCCATGGCCGTTATGCCGAACTGGGGGCCGGCGATGCCAGCCCGGACATGGTCAACGCCATTCTCGAAGAGGGCGCCAGGTTCTGTGAGAACGTGCTGGCACCGCTCAATCGCTCCGGTGACGAAGAAGGCTGCCATTTCGACAATGGCGTGGTCACCACGCCTACCGGCTTCAAGCAGGCGTTTGCACAGTACGTGGAGGGCGGCTGGCACGGGCTGGCGGCGGACCCGGCTTACGGCGGCCAAGGATTGCCCAGTTCCCTGGGCCTGGTCATCAGCGAAATGGTCGGCTCCAGCAATACCTCCTGGGGCATGTACCCGGGCCTGACCCATGGTGCGATGTCGGCCATTCATGCCCACGGCACCGAAGAGCAGAAACAGGCTTATCTCACCAAGCTCACGGCCGGTCAGTGGACCGGCACGATGTGCCTGACCGAAGCCCATTGCGGCACGGACCTGGGCATCATCAAGACCCGCGCCTTGCCTCAGGCCGACGGCAGCTACGCGATCACCGGCAGCAAGATTTTCATTTCCGCCGGCGAGCACGACATGAGTGACAACATCATTCACTTGGTGCTCGCCAAACTGCCGGACGCCCCGGCCGGGACCAAAGGTATCTCGCTGTTCATCGTGCCCAAGTTCCTGCCTGACGCCAAGGGCGAAGCGGGACCGCGCAATGGCGTTTCCTGCGGGTCGATCGAACACAAAATGGGCATTAAGGCTTCTGCCACCTGCGTGCTTAATTTCGACGGGGCCAAGGGGTTCTTGATCGGCGAGCCGAACAAGGGCCTGAACTGCATGTTCACCATGATGAACCATGCCCGGCTGGGCACCGGCATGCAGGGCCTGTGCCTCGGGGAAGCGAGCTTCCAGGGCGCGATCAAATATGCCAACGACCGTTTGCAGATGCGCTCGCTGACCGGTCCCAAGGCGCCGGAAAAAGCCGCCGATCCAATCATCGTCCATCCCGATGTGCGTCGGATGTTGCTGACCATGAAAGCCTTCAACGAGGGCAACCGGGCACTGACTTACTTCACTGCGCAACTGTTGGATATCGCCCACCTGAGCCGCGACGAAACCGCCCGCCAGGAGGCCGAAGACCTGCTGGCGTTCCTCACCCCGATCTGCAAGGCCTTCATGACCGACACGGGGTTGGAGGTGACCAACCACGGCATGCAAGTGTTTGGCGGTCATGGCTTCATACGCGAATGGGGCATGGAGCAACTGGTGCGAGACTGTCGCATTGCGCCGATCTACGAAGGCACCAATGGTATCCAGGCGCTCGATTTGCTGGGGCGCAAGGTGTTGGGCAGTCAGGGCAAGTTGCTGCGAGGGTTCACCAAAATCGTCCATAAGTTCTGCGCCGCCAACGCTGAACATCCGCAGCTCAAGGATTACGTCGCGCAACTCAACGGGCTCAACCAGCAATGGGGCGAACTGACCACCCAGGTTGGCATGGCGGCCATGAAGAATCCGGATGAAGTGGGTGCCGCCTCCGTGGACTATCTGATGTACAGCGGCTACATCATCCTGGCTTATCTGTGGTTGCGCATGGCGTTGGTGGCCCAGGCGCAACTTGACGCGGGCGAAGGTGACGCGGATTTCTGTCGGGGCAAACTGGCGACCTGTGAGTTTTACTTCAAGCGCCTGCTGCCCAGGACCGCCGCCCATCGGGCCGCGGTTGAGGCGGGGAGCGATTGCTTGATGAAGCTGCCAGCGGAGTTGTTTGCCCTCTGATAGGAGGGACAAGGGTCGCAGGCTTCGCCAGTTCCTACAGGGAGTACGCACTCTTCTGTAGGCGCTGGCGAAGCCTGCGATCTTTTTCGCGATGACTAAAAATAACAAAACAGTCACCGGCTGACCCTATGTGTCGCAAAAGTTGTTGGGGTACACTCGGACCACTGCAAAAACCGTTTTCTTACGAACCAATTGTTTAGATCCTGCGAGGTTTGCCATGGCTGACTACAAAGCGCCCCTGCGCGATATGCGCTTCGTCCTCAATGAAGTGTTCGAGGTCGCGAAACTCTGGGCTCAACTGCCGGCGTTGGCCGAGACCGTGGATGCTGAAACCGTCGAGGCGATTCTCGAGGAAGCCGGCAAAGTCACCAGCAAAAGCGTCGCCCCCCTCAGCCGTGCGGCGGACGAAGAAGGTTGCCACTGGGCTGACGGTGCCGTCACCACGCCCGCCGGTTTCCCACAGGCCTATAAGACTTACGCCGAAGGCGGTTGGGTTGGTGTCGGTGGCGATCCGACCTACGGCGGCATGGGCATGCCCAAGGCTGTTTCGGCTCAGGTCGAAGAAATGGTCAACTCCGCCAGCTTGTCCTTCGGCCTGTACCCCATGCTGACCGCCGGGGCTTGCCTGTCGATCAATGCCCACGCCAGTGAAGAGCTGAAAGCCGCGTACCTGCCGAAGATGTACGCCGGCGTCTGGGCCGGTTCCATGTGCCTGACCGAACCGCATGCCGGTACAGACCTGGGCATCATTCGCACCAAGGCCGAACCTCAGGCCGATGGTTCCTACAAGGTCAGCGGCACCAAGATCTTCATTACGGGCGGCGAACACGACCTCACCGAAAACATCATCCACCTGGTGCTGGCAAAGTTGCCGGACGCACCGGCAGGCCCGAAAGGCATCTCGCTGTTCCTGGTGCCCAAATTCATGGTCAATGCCGACGGCAGCCTGGGTGCACGTAACGCGGCCAATTGCGGGTCGATCGAACACAAGATGGGCATCCAGGCGTCTGCCACCTGTGTGATGAACTTCGACGACGCCGTGGGTTATCTGGTGGGCGAGCCGAACAAAGGCCTGGCGGCGATGTTCACCATGATGAACTACGAGCGTTTGGGTGTGGGCATCCAGGGCCTGGCCACCGGTGAGCGCTCCTACCAGAACGCCATCGAATATGCCCGTGACCGCCTGCAAAGTCGTTCGCCAACCGGTGCGCAGAACAAAGACAAAGTCGCTGACCCGATTATCGTCCACCCGGACGTGCGCCGGATGTTGCTGACCATGAAAGCGTCGAACGAAGGGGGCCGGGCTTTTTCCACCTACGTGGCGATGCAACTGGACACCGCCAAGTTCAGCGAAGATCCGGCTACCCGCAAGCGTGCCGAAGATCTGGTGGCGTTGCTGACGCCAGTGGCGAAGGCGTTCCTGACGGATCTGGGACTGGAAACCACTGTCCATGGCCAGCAGATTTTCGGCGGCCATGGCTACATTCGCGAATGGGGTCAAGAGCAACTGGTGCGTGACGTGCGCATCACCCAGATCTACGAAGGCACCAACGGTATCCAGGCGCTGGACTTGGTAGGGCGCAAGATCGTCGGCAGTGGCGGGGCGTTCTACAAGCTGTTCGCCGACGAAATCCGCCACTTCACGGCTACCGCCAGCGGTGATCTGGCCGAGTTCACCAAGCCGTTGAACGACGCTGTCGGTACGCTGGATGAACTGACCGAATGGCTGTTGGACCGGGCCAAAAGCAACCCGAACGAAATTGGCGCGGCTTCGGTGGAATACCTCCAAGCATTCGGCTACACCGCCTATGCCTATATGTGGGCACTCATGGCCAGGGCTGCTTTGGGCAAGGAAACGCAGGATGATTTCTATGCAAGCAAACTGGGTACGGCGCGGTTCTACTTCGCCCGCTTGCTGCCGCGCATTCATTCGCTGAGTGCTTCAGTGAAGGCGGGCAGCGAGTCGCTGTTCCTGCTGGACGCGGGGCAATTCTGAAATTCACCGCGATGTAAGCAAATGCTTACATCGCGTGCTGGCTTTTTCCCTCTATCGGCCGATTGGATCCAGGGCTAATCTACTTCACATGGACGTCGCGCAGGATGCGCAGAGCAACAACACGGACACGTAGGATTCTGCCAGGATGGCGGAGCGAAATGGATGTCAGGGAAACAGTCTGCAAAGCCCCGCTTCGGCGGGGTTTTCTTTTGCCCGCGTTTTTATCTTCCCGCGCTTTATTCCTTCTGGATGGCTTCTCACTGAACCCTGACGAGCGGTCGGGTGTCCATGAGCTATATGGCAATGTGGCCATCGCCCATCAGGAGTCATCCATGGATATCATTCGAATCATCATCGCCATTCTGCTACCGCCGTTGGGTGTGTTTTTGCAAGTCGGTTTCGCCGGGGCTTTCTGGCTCAACATTCTGCTGACTCTGTTGGGTTACATCCCGGGCATCGTGCACGCGGTGTATATCATCGCCAAGCGTTGAGAATTCATAGCTGTAGATAACCTGTGGGAGCGAGCCTGCTCGCGATAGCGGTAGATCCAGTCAACATCTCCATGGACTGATCCACCGCTATCGCGAGCAGGCTCGCTCCCACATTTGGTTTTGCATTTGCCCTATAGGGGCCCATCCATCACCCTGCGATAGAACAACCATTCATGCTCCAGCGCATGAGCCTGGTTGATCGCCTTGCGAAAGCCATGGCGTTCATCGGCGTAGTAATGCGCTTCTACCGCGACGCTGTTGTTCTGCAGTGCCTCGACCATGGCACGTGTCTGCTGCGGCACGACCACGGCATCCAGTTCACCCTGGAAAAATATCACCGGGGCGCGGATCTGATCAGCGTGCAGCAATGGCGTGCGGTCCCGGTAGCGTGCGGCGTCCTGTTGCGGGTCGCCGATCAGCCAGTCCAGATAATCGCCTTCGAATTTGTGCGTGGCGTGGGCCAGGGCGACGGGGTCGCTGACGCCATAGAGGCTGGCGCCGGCACGGAACACGTCATGGAACGCCAGGGCGCAAAGAGTTGTATAGCCCCCGGCACTGCCGCCACGAATGAACGCGCAACGGCCATCAATCAGACCTTGCTCCTCCAGGTACGTGACTACCGCGCAAGCATCCTCGACATCCACCACGCCCCAGTTCAAATACAGGGCCTGTCGATAGGCTCGGCCATAACCGCTGCTGCCGCGATAATTGAGGTCGGCGACGACAAAGCCGCGCTGGGTCCAGTACTGGATGCGCGGATCAAAGATGGGATAACACGCCGAGGTCGGTCCGCCATGGATGAACACCACCAGCGGCGGCTTTTCTTCGGCGTTCATGGCCGGGTAAAAGAACCCGTGGGCTAGGCTGGAAGCCGAGGGATAGCGCAGGGTTCGGGGGCGACTGATGTGTTCGGCGGGCAGCGGTGCGACGCCACCGGCAAGCGTCACCACTGCATGGCTTTGCCGGTCAATCGCAATCACCGCCGACGGGCTGACTGGCGAAGCGGCGATGGCATAGATGAACCGCTCATCGAGTGCCAGGCTGCGGAAACGCGAATAGGGGCCGGTGAAATCCTCGTATACATCGCCGCTGCGGCAAAGGCCCAGTCGCCCGAATCCCGCCTCGGTCCAGCTCGCCAGGTAAGCGCTTTGGCCCAGCGGCAGCCACGTACAGCCGCCCAGTTGCCAGGGCGCAGGGGCGTGATCGGCGTCGGCGGCGGGCAGCGGCTCCAGGCCGTCGGCCGATTCAATCCAGGGTTGCCAATAACCGGCACGATCGCTCAGGCAATAGAGGCGACTGCAATCATCAAAACGCGGTTGCTGAATGGACTCCTCGTTGGCGCTGCCCGCTACGCAACGCGGCTCGCCCCAGGCACCCGCGTTGCGCTCGGCCAGCATCAGTCTGGTTGACGTCCACGGTTGATGGGGGCGGCTCCACTCAATCCAGGCCAGCCGTCGACCATCCGGACTCAAGATCGGCGCGGCGTAGAAGTCCGCACCTTCGGCCAGCAGATGGCGCTGATGATCTGCCAGGCCGATCGAGACCAAGCGATGCTGATTGGCCTGCTCCTCCACCGCCAGCACCTGGCCGCAAACGAAGTGAAGATCGCCATATCGACACTCACCTGAGGTCAGCGCCACGGGCTGTTCGCCGGCCAGCGATTGGTAGTACACCTGCTGGTCGGCTTCATTGACGAACAGCACGCCGTCGTTGCTCAGGCAGAACGATCCGCCGCCATATTCATAAACCCGGCTACGTGCACTGAACCCGTCCGGGGTCAGGCATCGGGCCTTGCCCTCCTGCCAGTGCCAGATCCGGCAGGCACCGTCTTCGGGACGGTATTCATTCCAGAACAGGCCAAGGGGCCCGGCCTGCAGTTCAGCGAAGTCGATGCCTGCCGCCACGGCCTGGGTGGCGCTGAAAGAATCAGCCTTTAACGATGAGGCGTGAGTTTCGTTCATTGCGAAAGGCCAGTTGTTCAATGGTTTGCGTGGCATGCTCGGCATCTTCCCGAGCCTGAAGAATCACACCGTGATGTGCGGATTTGCTGCACACCGGATCAGCATTGCTGGCATCGCCCGTGAGCATGAAGGCCTGGCAGCGACAGCCGCCGAAGTCCTTTTCTTTTTCATCGCAAGAGCGGCACGGCTCGGGCATCCAGTCATAGCCGCGGAAACGGTTGAAGCCGAACGAGTCGTACCAGATGTGCTGCATGCTGTGGTCGCGCACGTTGGGAAATTGTACCGGCAGTTGGCGGGCGCCGTGGCAGGGTAGTGCGGTGCCGTCCGGGGTGACGGTCAGGAAAATGCTGCCCCAGCCGTTCATGCAGCCCTTGGGACGTTCTTCGTAATAGTCCGGGGTGACAAAGATCAGCTTGCACGGATTGCCTTGCGCTTCCAGCTTGGCGCGGTATTCGTTGGTGATACGTTCGGCGCGCACCAGTTGTTCCCGGGTGGGAAGCAGGCCGACGCGGTTGAGCTGTGCCCAACCGTAGAACTGGCAGGTGGCAAGTTCGACGAAGTCGGCTTCAAGGGCGATGCACAGCTCGATAATGCGGTCGATCTTGTCGATGTTGTGCCGATGGGTGACGAAGTTCAGCACCATCGGATAGCCGTGGGCCTTGACCGCTCGGGCCATTTCCAGTTTTTGCGCGAAGGCTTTCTTTGAACCGGCCAGCAGGTTGTTCACCTGTTCGTCGCTGGCCTGGAAGCTGATCTGGATGTGGTCCAGGCCGGCCTTTTTGAAATCGCTGATTTTCTGCTCGGTCAAGCCAATGCCGGAGGTGATCAGGTTGGTATAGAAACCCAGCCTGCGCGCCTCGGCGATCAGTTCGGCCAGGTCCTGGCGCACCAGCGGCTCACCGCCGGAAAAGCCCAGTTGCGCGGCGCCCATCTCACGAGCCTCGCGAAACACCTTGAACCACTGCTCGGTACTCAGCTCCTTGCCCTGCTCGGCGAAGTCCAGCGGATTGGAGCAGTACGGGCATTGCAACGGGCAACGGTAGGTCAGCTCGGCCAGCAGCCACAGCGGCAGGCCGACTTCAGGCTTGGGCGGCAGGCTTGTGGCGTCAGACAAGTTCGATCCAATGCTCTGCACGGGCGACCTCCATGAATTGCTCGATGTCGTCACCGAGTTCCGGCACGTCGGGGAACTGTTTGGCCAACTCGCCAATGATGGCGGCCACATCCCGTTCACCGTCGATCAGGCCGCCAATCAGCGAAGCGCTGTCGTTGAGCTTGATCATGCCTTCAGGATAGAGCAGCACGTGGCCCTTCTGTGCCGGCTCGTACTGGAAACGATAGCCGGGGCGCCAGCGTGGGGTCTTGCTGCGGTCAAAACTCATAAGCTAATTCCTTTGTGCCACACCCGTTGCCCGGTCACGCTGTGATAGGGCGGGCGGTTCAATTCGTAGGCCATGCTCATGGCATCGAGCATGCTCCAGAGGATGTCCAGTTTGAACTGGAGAATCTCCAGCATGCGCTCCTGGCCTTCGCGGGTGGTGTAATGCTGCAAGGTGATCGCCAGGCCGTGCTCCACGTCACGTCGAGCCTGGCCCAGGCGGGTACGGAAATACTCGTAGCCGGCGGGGTCGATCCAGGGGTAATGCTGCGGCCAGCTGTCCAGGCGTGACTGATGGATCTGCGGTGCGAACATTTCGGTCAGGGAGCTGCTGGCGGCTTCCTGCCAAGAGGCGCGGCGGGCGAAGTTGACGTAGGCATCCACCGCGAAGCGCACGCCCGGCAGCACCAGTTCCTGGGAGCGCAGTTGATCGGGATCCAGGCCAACCGCCTGACCCAGCCGCAACCAGGCTTCGATGCCGCCGTCTTCGCCGGGCGCGCCGTCATGGTCGAGCAGGCGCTGGATCCACTCGCGGCGGATTTCCCGGTCCGGGCAGTTGGCCAGGATCGCGGCATCCTTGAGCGGGATGTTCACCTGATAGTAAAAACGGTTAGCGACCCAGCCCTGGATCTGCTCGCGAGTGGCGCGGCCTTCATACATCGCCACGTGATACGGGTGATGAATGTGGTAATACGCACCCTTGGCACGCAGGGCCGCTTCGAACTCGGCGGGGGACAAGGGGGTGTCAGTCATTTCGGTCTCCGGGTAATTCCCGTGGATTCTGTGGCGTCAGGGTTGGTCCCATCGCGAGCAGGCTCGCTCCCACACTCGATCTGTAACGCATGAAATATCCGGTACGACTCAAACTACTGTGGGAGCGAGCCTGCTCGCGATGGCGTCTCATCAGCCAGCAGCGATTGGCTGACACAGCGCACCCACCCCCACAATCGTCGCGCCCGTCCTACAACTCAATACTCATTCCGTCGTAGGCCACTTCAATCTTTCGACGTACAAGCTCGGCCCGCTCGGGCGAGTCTTCGTCGAGAATCGGATTGGTATTGTTGATATGAATAAGGACCTTGCGCTGATTGGGCAGTTGCTCCAGCACTTCGATCATCCCGCCGGGCCCCTTCTGCGCCAGGTGGCCCATTTCCCGACCGGTGCGGGTGCCGACGCCCCGACGCTGCATTTCATCGTCGTCCCACATCGTGCCGTCCACCAACAGACAATCGCTGGCGGCCATGATCTCCAGCAACGGCCCGTCGACCTTGCCCAGGCCGGGGGCGTAGAACAGTTTGCCGCCGGTGCGCAGGTCTTCGACGATCAGGCCGATGTTGTCGCCCGGATGCGGGTCGAAGCGGTGCGGTGAATAGGGCGGTGCGGCGCTGCGCAGCGGCAGTGGGGTGAAGCGCAGGTTCGGGCAGGCGGGGATCTTGAAGCTTTGGTCGAGTTCGATGCGGTTCCAGCTCAGCCCGCCGTTCCAGTGGGTCAGCATGTTGAACAGCGGAAAACCTGTGCTCAGGTCTTCATGAACCATGTCGGTGCACCAGACTTGATGCGGGCAGCCTTCGCGCAGGCTGAGCAGGCCGGTGGTGTGGTCGATTTGGCTGTCCATCAGAATGATGGCGCCGATCCCGGTGTCCCGCAGTGCCCGACCCGGTTGCATCGGGGCGAACCCTTGGAGCTGGGCGCGAATGTCCGGGGAGGCATTGCACAGCACCCAGTTCACGCCATCATCGGAAATGGCGATGGACGACTGGGTGCGTGCCTGGGCTCGCAGGCTGCCGTTGCGAAAACCTGCGCAATTGGCGCAGTTGCAATTCCACTGAGGGAAACCGCCGCCGGCGGCGGAACCTAGAATCTGGACAAACATGGCCGCTCCATCTGCAAACCGAAATAAAAAACGCCCCGGCTGACCGAGGCGTTGTGCTGCGCGTTTAACCGCCTGCAGCAATCAACGGCTGGCGAAGTACATGGTGACTTCGAAACCGATACGCAGGTCGATATATGCGGGTTTGGACCAAGACATGGAAATACTCCTTTAGGTGGGATGATGTCATCAGGATGGGTCGGTTGAGACCTATACATATAGTCCACCTCCGAAGGGAGATGTTCAGATGCTTAGGCGGCTATGTTACTAAATCTGACATATTCGTTGGCTGCAATTCTCTAAGAAAGCTCATTGCACAGACTGTAATGATCACGGCACCGCGTTCCAAGGCTTTCCAGGGCAGGCTCCATTGGTCAGGCAGTAGCGTGCACTTTCGGCGCTAATCAGATGCCGCACGGCGCCCATCAGATGTTCTCGATCCACACGCATGATGGCATCGGACAATCGCTCAAGATAATCCGACGGGTGGCCAGCGAGTTTGCCCTGCCAGAGCAGTTCCGACGCTTGGGCGCAGGGCAGGGTGGCGCTCTGGAATTGGGCGGCGAGGGCCTGCTGCTGACTGGCTAGCGTCGAATCGTCGAGCTGTCGGAGCAGGTCCGGCAGGCCGCTCAGGAACTGGTCGATATGGGCGATCAACTGGGCCGCCGAGGTGTTGGGTGATTGGACACCAAACAACAAACCGGTTTGCCCATCGATCTGCTTCACGCCGCTGAACACCGCATAACCCAACTGCAACTCGACCCGCAGGCGTTGGTAGAACGGTGTTTGACACAGCTGTGCCAGCATCCGCCAGGCGGCTTCGTCGGGCAGGGTTCGAGTAGGCGTGGGACAAAACAACAACACGGCCTGTTCGTCGCCATGGGCTTGAAGGGTGTGCCAGATCGGCGGCCCACAAGGGGAGGTCGGTTGGGCTTGCTGGGCGGCAATGCCGGGCACCCGGGCCAGCGCCGGGCCCATTGCTCCCTGGGTGGCGGCCGACAGGCCGATGGCCAGTCCGTCCCATTGCGCCGTCGTCCACACGTCAGGGTCGCTTTCGGTCAGCGCCAAGGCTGATGATTGGGCGTTTCGCTGGCAATGATTCGGCAGCTCCTTCAACAGGTGCCGAATCGGCATCAGCGGCGTTTCGTTCCTCGCGGGCGCCGGCGGCAGCGGTTGTTCCAGCTTCGTCAGGATGTGCTCAAGCACCAAGGGCATCGGTGCCTGCAGGCCAACCAGCTTCAGCAGCCATGGGTTGGCGCAGCACTCAAAGGTGACTTCCACGCCGGCCTGACGCGCATCTTCACGCAGCTCCTGCAGATGGCGGTCTAGCCTGGCCGAGAGGTCGAGGGGGGGGCGCGTTGTCAGTCGCCAGCGCAGGTACACCGCGCCTTGCGGGGTGTTGTCCGCCAGCCCCTGGCTGAACTGCATGGGGGAGCGTTCCCGTCGGCCGCGGGAACGGTCCTGGGCGAAGGTGCGCAGACCGCGATGGGCGCTGGTCTGGCCTCGTATCAACCCGGTACGGGGGGCTTCGCTGGCCATTTGCAGGAACGGGTTGGGCGCGGGCAGTTGCCATTGCCCGGTGACGCTCTGCGACGGGTGCAATTGCTTGAGGATTTCCCTGAGCCGTGACAGATCGTTTTCCGACAGTCGAACATCGCGAGCTTCATTGTCCCAGCGGGCCAGTTGCAAGGCCGCCGCCGTCTCCTGCCAACGTTGCAGCCGGGCGGTGAACTCATCGCGCAAGGGCGTCCAGTCGTCCTGGCCTGCGAAAAATCCCAACCAATCGTGCAGCAATGGCTGAATATCGTTCAGCGTTTGATCGTTGCCGAGTTTGAACGCGATGTGTACCAGCGCCTGCCCGGCAAACTCGTACAGCGTCGAAGCTTCGAGGCTGTCAGCCAGACCGCGCTGACGCAAGGTGGCGAGCAGGCCGCCCGGTTTACTGTTGTTCAGCCAGGTGCAGAGGAAATCCATGGCTTGCGGCGAGGCGACGGGCAAGCCCTCGAGGGCGCACAGCAGATCGAGACGCCCTGTGCTGATCTGTTGATAACCGGCCTGGGGCGATGCCATCAGCTTCGGCGGTGGCTGCCGAGTGACCGCTTCACCCGCAGGCACATCGCCGCTGAACTGCTCGGCCAGTGCCTTCAAGGCTTCGATGCTTTGCGGGCCCGCCAGACTCAGCGTCATTTGGCCGCTCTGGTAGAACCTTCGATAAAAGTCTTGCAGTGCCCTTTGGAACTCGGCCTGCTGCACCGCGAGACTGTCGCGATTGCCCGCATGGAAACCGCGCAATGGGTGAGCTGCGGACAGTCCTTCGTGCAAGGCCACCTGCCGCTGGGCCGTTGGATCCTGGGACCAGGCGATGAATTCCGCGTGCAGCACTTCCCGCTCGCGCAATTGGTCGGCTTCATCCAGGCGCGGATGGGAGAGCATGTCCCCCAGTCGTTCCAGACCGCCGGTAAAGGCCGCCGGCGGTAATTCGAAGAAGAAATCGGTGGTGCGTTCGCTGGTGCGGGCATTGACCTGGCCGCCATGCCGCTGCACGTAGGCCATCAGGTTATGCCCTGTGGGAAACCGCTCAGTGCCGAGAAAGAAAAGATGTTCGAGGAAGTGCGCCAGCCCCGGCCAGCCAAGGGGGGCATCATGGCTGCCGACCGCCACCCGCAGCACCGCAGCGCTACGCGTGAGGCCAGGGGCATGGCGCAATGTCACTTGCAAGCCATTAGCCAGGGTTTCAGTGTGGGGGCGGAAGGAATCGGCGGCCGACATGAGCGTTTCCAGAACAGAGAAGCGCTCATGCTAGCGGATTAGGGGGCGTTCTCAATCAGTGTTTGTGCAAGTCGTCATAAAGCTCAGGACGGCGGTCATGCAGGTAGTTGTAGGCCGCGCGGCACTCTTCCATCAGTTGCCGATCCAGCTCACCCACGATCAAGGCCTCGTCCAACCCCGCAAGGGCCGGGCGGCTGCCATCCGGGGCAGCGATGCTGCTTTGGCCGCAGTAGTGCAATTCACCCTCATGACCGCAATAGTTGGCGTAAGCCACGAAACACTGGTTTTCGATGGCTCGGGCGCGCACGGTGACATCGGCGATGAACTCATAAGGCTGCATGTTGGCGGTGGGCACCAGGATCAGTTCGGCACCGGCCAGGGCCAGGCGTCGGGCGTTTTCCGGAAATTCCAGGTCATAGCAGATCAGAAAGCCGAGCTTCCAGCCGTTGAGCTCCACAATCGGCAATGCGCTATCGCCAGCGCTGAACATCGCGTGATCCAGATCGCCAAACAGGTGACTCTTTCGATAATTTGCCCGGCGTTCGCCATGGGCGTCGATCAGTTGCACCGCGTTGTAAATCTGCCCATCTTCGCTGCGTTCCGGGTAGCCATAGGCGATCGCCAGACCGGCCGCCTTGGCGATGCGAGCGATCTGCTGCGCCCATTCGCCGTTGTAGACCTCGGCCAATACATTCACCGCGTCGACACCAATGTTGTAGCCGGTCAGGAACATTTCCGGTAACACCAACACATCGGCGCCCCTGGCCTCCAGCGCCACCTGGTGCAGGCGTTGCAGGTTGGCGGCCGGGTCCAGCGGCAGCGGTGAACATTGGTAAAGGGCTACACGCATCAAAAACTCCTTTTATTCGGGCAGGGCGATCGGACCGATTTCGTCGAACACGTCACCAGGCCCCGGGTTCTCGGGGTGGGTTTCACCGCCGAAGTGTTTCATGATTCCCCACACGGCATTGAGCGAGGTTTGTACCGCGCCCTCAACCCAGGCCGGTGTCCATGAGACGTCATCGCCGGCGATAAAGATCCCTCGCTGTTCGGCCGGCATGTCGTCCTGCATGAAATGTGCGTACATGCGCTGGTTGTAACGATAGTGGCCGGGCAGGGCCCCTTTGAATGCGCCGAGGAAATGCGGGTCGGCTTCCCAGGACACGGTGATCGGATCGCCGATGATCCGTGCGGCGATGTCCACCTTGGGGTAAATCTTCTTCAAGGCGTCGAGCGCCAGCTTCACACGCTTTTCCACCGGATGGGGGAGCATTTTCAGCGCGTCGCTCATCCACGAGTACGACAGGCAGATGACTCCCGGCTTGTCGTCTCCGTTGTCGAACAGATAGGTGCCACGGGTGAGACGATCGGTGAGCGTCATACTCATCAGGTCACGACCGGTTTCCGGGTCCTTATCCTTCCAGAACGGTCGGTCGACCATCACGAAAGTCTTCGACGACTGCATGTAGCGGGTGCGGTCCAGGGCCATCCACATTTTTTGCGAGAACAGCGCCTCTTCGCATTCGATCTGGGTGGTCAGCAGCCAGCTTTGGCAGGTGACCAGCACCGCAGCATATTCGCGGGTGTTGTTCCACACGTCGGTCACGCTGAACCGGCCATCGTCGGCGCGCGCGATGCGCTTGACACCGCTGCGCGGGGCCCCCAGGTGCAACGAATTCAGGCTGGTGCCTTCTGGCCAATGCGCGCAGCGCTCCGGCACATGTTTCCAGATGCCATGGGGCACCTGCTCGACACCGCCAACCACCAGGTGCTGATGATCGTCGCAGTTGGTCATCACCACGCGGAAGATTTCCAGCATCGAGTTGGGGAAGTCTGAATCCCAGCCGCCGGTGCCGAAACCAACCTGGCCGAACACTTCACGGTGCTGGAACGAGAGTTTGGCAAACGCCTTGGACGTGGCGACGAAATCGTAGAAAGTGCGGTCGTCCCACAGGGGGACCAGGGTGTTCCACAGTGCCTTGAGGCGTGGCACGTCGCGGTCGCGAATCGCCTGCTGGATATCGCCGAAGCGCGAACCGTCCTCCAGTGCATCCGCCCAGGCATCGGCCACTTCCTGGAACAATGCCGGCAGGTCGGCCATCTTTTGTGCGTAGTAGGTCTGGCCTTCCAAATCGATGACGGTACTGCCCGAGGCCGGGGTCAAAGGGTTGGGAAACGGTTTGGTCTCCAGGCCCAGTTTGTCGACGTAGTGATAGAACGCCGTGGACGACACTGGAAACCGCATGCCCCCCAGTTCGGCAATGACACCCTCGGCGCCGTTGAACGCCTGTGAGCGCAGGCGCCCACCCATTTTCGACGCTTCGTAGACCACCGGTTTGAGGCCCAGCTTCATCAACTCGTAGGCCGCCACCAGACCGGCAATCCCGGCGCCGACAATCGCGACTTCCGCCCCGTGGTTGTGGGCGGGAATACTGCCCAGGCCGGCGGGATGCTCGATCCAGTCGTCAAAAGCGAAAGGAAAGTCCGGACCGAAAATGGTGATGGGCTTCTTGCCGTCTACTGGGTGGCGATTGTTCTTGTTCATGGCTGACCTTGATTGGGCGACTCGACGCGGCTTTCGCGTCTGAGTATAGGAAAGATGCCAGCCATTCTAGAGAGGGTGAAACACGTTAATAAGACGCAATGTGTCGTCGTTTTGGATGATTTATAGTCATTTTGACGTATTCATTGATCCTAATGACGAAACCCGGCCTCTGGGGAGCGAGCTAGCCGGCCCGACGGCATCACGCGCACGTCAAGTCGCACACTCTAGACCGGCTGCCCTCGATCGATCTTGCTGCTGAGGATGATCGAAGTGGTGGTTTTCTCCACCCCATCCACGCTGCCAATCTGATCCAGTAACTGATCCAGCTGCTCCGGTGAGTCCGTGCGCAGCCAGGCCACATAGTCGAATTCGCCACTGACCGCACACAGTTGCTGGACCTGGGCCATCGCACTCAAGCGCCGCAGCACGTCCTTGCCGGAGCGCGGTTGAACCTTGATGCCGACATAAGCCTGCAACCCGCCGTCAATCACCCGCTGCCCCAGACGCACGCCGTATCCGGTAATGACTCTGGTTTTTTCCAGCCGCGCCAGCCGCGACGTCACGGTGGTGCGGGCGATGCCCAATTGTCGCGCGAGCATGGCGACGCTTTCCCGGGCATTGATTTGCAGGGCGGCAATCAGTTGGCGGTCGATTTCGTCGAGGACGGGAGGGCGGGTGTCAGACAAGATGGGCTCCGGCGTGGATATCGGTGGCTGGCATGTTACAGGCTCGCATGCCTTTGCCACCTACTCCATTGGGATGCGGTCGGGAAATGCCTGCCGCCATGACGTTGGTCATGGCGGCAGTACCTGCAGAGTTGGCGATGCGGGTATCAGCCCGTTTCAGATGTGGCCGCAGCCCAATCCCGGCTGCGGCCGGCCAGGATCATTTCCAGCGATTGATATCCCATGCCTTGCGGTCGAGATCCAGATCGGGGAATTTTGCCGGATCGAATACCGGCCTTGCCACACCGGCTTTCAACTGCGCGCGGAAGTCGTTGATCACCCGTATTGCAGTAGGGAACAGCATCAGAATCGCAATCAGGTTTACAAGTGCCAGAATGCCCATCATCGGGTCTGAGAAGAAAAACACCGAGGTGGCGTTCGGGGCCGCGGCGCCGAGGAAAATCAAGCCCAGGATAAACACGCGCAGCACCAGCAGGGCCGGTTTGGAGGGGGTGATGGCTGCCAATGCGTTTTCGCCCAGGTAGACGTTGTAGATGATGGACGAGAAGGCGAAGAGCAGGATCGCCAGGCTCAACGCATAGCGCGACCACTCACCAAAATGGCTGGCCAGTGACTGCTGTGTCAGCACGACACCGTCAATGCCTGTTGCCCCGGCAACATAGACATCACCCAGCAGGATGATGAAAGCCGTGCACGAGCAAATCACGATCGTGTCGATGAAGACCGAGAACGATTGGGTGATGCCCTGGCTGACCGGGTGGTGTACCAGCGCAGTCGCTGCCACGTTCGGTGCGGAACCCAGCCCCGCCTCGTTTGAGAACAGGCCGCGGCGCAAGCCTTGTGCAATCGCAGCCCCCATGCCACCGGCGATGGCTTCTTCATAGCCGAAGGCACTGGAGACGATGCGTACGAAGAGTGCCGGAATTTCACCGATGTTCATCACGATGACGATCAGGGCAAGCGCCAGGTAACCCAGTGCCATGACGGGCACCACGACGTCGGCCGCCTTGGCGATGCGCTTGATGCCACCAAAGATCACGAACCCGGTGACAAGCACCAGTAGCGCTCCAGTCACCAAGCGGCTGATCCCGAACGAATCCTGCATCGCGCCGGCAACTGTGTTGCCTTGAAAGGCGTTGAAGCCAAGGCCGAAGGCCGCCAGCAGGCAGACCGCATAAACGATCGCAAGCCAGTTGTAGTTCGAGCCAAGGCCATGCCGGATATAGTCGGCGGGGCCGCCACGGAAGGAGTGCTCACCGTCGGTGCGCTTATAAATCTGGGCAAGCGTACATTCGACGAGGCTTGTCGCCATGCCGACGAGCGCGATGCACCACATCCAGAAAACCGCGCCGGGCCCACCCAGTGTGATCGCGACGGCGACACCGGCAATGTTTCCTCCGCCCACGCGACCGCCCACGGATACCAGCAGCGCCTGTCGCGCACTGAGGTTGTTGGGGTCGCTGTTCTGGTTCTTGCCTGAGAGCACGCGGAACATCCGGCCGAAGAATTCGAACTGGACGAAACCCGACATAATCGTGATGAACACGCCGAAGACCACGAGAATGGGTATGAGCGACCACCCCCACGTGAGGCTGTCGACATAGCCAAACAGCGTTTGCAGGAATTCCATCTGTTTCTCCTATATTTCTTATTATCGGCGAAGCCGCTCTCTTGAGCGTCCCGCGATCAGTTTATGCCTGGTTTTACATCCGATTTCTCGTCTTCGGACGTTTCGATGCCGCCGATCGTTTCCGATCCGAAAACCCGCAATATGGCACCGTCGAGTCGTTCGAGGGCAGCACCGGCCTTTATCGCTGGCAGTGGCCGGGCCCTGGCGGGCGCAACTGTACTACAGAGCGGTAGTTTCGGCGCCCTGAGAGTGATGCTTAATCAGACGCCGGAACGGTTCTATGCATGGCAACCGCGGTCATGTGCCTTGCAGAAGCGGGCTGTGGGATAGCGGCAGCCCGGAGATCCCGGGACCTATCCAGCCTATGACGGTCTGACCCAGGCCAATCTCGCTCACGCGACAGAAGGTCATCGCCATCGAAAAGGATGAGCTGTCGGTCGGCAGGGTTGCCTATGCGCGTGTCCTTGGAACCACCTCATCACGCTAAGATGACACTGAGCGACGCAGAAGGCTGCTACACGATATCGCTACCATCCTGAGCAGGGGGACGCGCGGGTGCTGAGGACGATGCGGGGGCCTGCGTAGCGGCGAGCGGTTGCATGGGGATGTTCTGACCATCACCGGCTTGGCCTTGAGAGCTGCCCACCGCGCGTTGCCTCAGCGCTCCAATACTTTTGTCCCAGGCCAACTGGGAGGTGGTGCCGATGGCGCCGGCGGCGCTGATGACTCCGTCCCCTGCCGCTTGAACTGCACTTTTGGTGTGCTTGGCCCCTGAAACAGCTGTTTCTTTGGCAAATCTGGCGCCGGTGAGCGATGTCTTGAGTGCAAGCTCACCGCCCTTGACCGCCACCCTGCCAGCTGCATCTGCGCTCCCTTCTACTGCTTTTGGTACATGGGCATCGACTGCAGCGGTGGCTTTTTTCGGCAACGACCCACCTAGCGAGGCGCCAGCTGCCCACAACCCGAACGCCACGGTGCCCAATACGTTTTTTACCCCCTCCGAGGCCGCGGTAGCCGCCATTTTTCCCAGTTCCTTGGACTTGGCCAAGTTAGCGGTGGCGGCTGTGCCCGCGCCCATTGCAGAAAAACCGCCAATCAGGAGACCGTTTCCTACCACACTGACCGGGTCTACTATCTCTTTCAAGGCATCGCCGCTGATGACCGCATTCAAAGCCGTAGCCGCGCCTTCACCGAGCCGTGCGGAGACCATCTTAACCAGGGCAGTGGCATCGAGATCCTTCAAAGTCTTGAAGTCGTCCAGCCATTCGGTGTCTTGATCAATGGGCTTGTGAGCCTGCCCCTCCGGTACAGCATCTCGACGGCCATAGAGCATTGCAGGGTCAGCTAAATGGTTCGTGCGGTCGCGGCTTACATTGTAATGCTCAATTGCCATACCCACGATGATAGCCGTGACCGGTCGGAGGGCGGGCTGCAGGATTGCATCCAGGTTCTCTTTGCCAGCAGCCGTCATGGCCAGCGTTGACGCGTACATTGCTGTATTACGTACGGCAAACCCGGTAAGCCATTTATTGGCTTCGTCGAAGGCATTGCGCAATGGACCTTTGTCCAGGGCCAGCAGCTTTTGCGCCACGGATGCTTGAAGCGCCGGGTGTAGTGTCTTGCTATCAGGTTTAAGGTAATAACCAGGCTTAAAACCGGCGATGGTCTTGTTGCCGGCAGCATCCGCCATGCCGGCATACAAGCACGCCATAGCGTTCTCTATAGCCGCTTCGCGTACGGTATTGGCATGCTTGCCCGCTACCTGCAGGATGGACGGCTTGAAATTACCTGCCTCGGTAACCGCCGCAAAGGGCGTCCCCCCCATCCCGGACTTTATTGACGCAAATAGTCTGTCGGCTCTGGCTGCGTTTTTTTCCGCCTTCTCCATGTCGTGGACGTTATAACCCCCCACCTCTAACCGTTGAGCCCGGTCATCGCGAATGGCGTTCAGCTCCGCGTTGCGGGCGCTTGAGGCAGGGGGGGCGGGTTGGCCGGAGTCAGCGTCTGTTTCGAGGTGAGCCTCGAAATGTTTTTCAAGGCGCATGCTCATCGCTAACCCGATAGAGCCGAGGTTAGGAGAATGAGAGGCCTGTTGCGCTGCTTCCTGCTGTATCCCATCAGGTACACGACTGAGCGAGCCGCTTGCACCTACATTAATCGTATCCATGGCATTTTCCTCTGAGTGATCGGCAGATAGAAGAATGCAAATGACTCCGGTGGCCTACGCGCCCCCCCGGCCAATCACTCCCCCGCTCCGACACATCTCAACCTGGACGCTATGAGCGGCGACATCCTTACCCCTGAGTGACCGTGCCGGAAGAAGGGTTCCAAAGAATTTAATAAAAGTGAAATGGCGGCTACGTGTCGCGATCAATAATTACCGAGCCCATGAAGGACAGGCTCATTTGGACCATAGGGCCGTATCCGCGATGGTTCCGCCAGAAACGCGAAAGCCGCGCAATGCGCGGCTTTTTGTATGGTGGGCCCACACGGACTTGAACCGTGGACCAAAGGATTATGAGTCCTCTGCTCTAACCAACTGAGCTATAGGCCCTCAGTAGGCCGCGGATTATAACGACGGTTTCTCGGCTGTGCTATCCGAAAAATCCGATACGGTCATACGAAGAAACGTTGCGGCGAACTCTTCGGCGCACAGCGGCAGGCTGACGATGTAGCCCTGGATCTGTTCGCAGCCTTCTTCTGCCAGGAATCGCTGTTGGGCCAGGGTCTCGACGCCTTCGGCGATGATCGTGAATTGCATGCTGCGGCCCAGGGCGATAATTGCCCGCACGATGGCCACGTCATGAGGGTCATCGGGCAGACCACGGACGAAGGACTGGTCGATCTTGAGGAAGTCCAATGGCAATCGCTTGAGATAGCTCAGGGATGAGTAGCCGGTGCCAAAGTCGTCTATCGCCAGTTGCACACCGAGCTTTTTCAGCTGGTGCAGCACCGCGAGGGCTTCTTCGGCCTGGCTCATGATGAAGTTTTCGGTAATTTCCAGTTGCAATAAGCCCGGCTTGAGATGGTGCTCACGCAGCAGTTGCTCGATACGCCCCAGCAAGTTGGGTTGGCGCAATTGGGCTCCTGCCAGGTTGACCGACAGTGGGCCGAGACTTTCATAGGTATCGTTCCATTCGGACAGTTGCCGACAGGCACGTTCCAGTACCCAGTCGCCGATCTGCAGGATCATGCCGTTTTCTTCAGCCAGCGGGATGAAATGTTCCGGCGGTACGTCGCCAAACGTGGGGTGGGTCCAGCGTATCAGCGCCTCGGCGCCCACCAGCCGGTTGTCGGCAAGGCTGAATTTGGGTTGGAAGGACAGTGATAGTTCGTTGCGCTCGATGGCGCGTCGCAACTCGTGCTCCAGAGCCACCCGCTCACTGGCCTGGGCGGTGAGGTCCCGGGTGTAGCTTTCAACCCGGTTGCGACCCTTGGCCTTGGAGCGGTACATCGCGGCATCGGCATTTTTGACCAGCGTGGCAACGTCGCAGCCATCCTGGGGGTACAGACTGGTCCCGATGCTGGCGCTGATGAAGAATTCATGTTCGCCGGCCTGGAACGGTGCGGCAAAGCAATTCAAGAGTTTTTGGGCAATGTGTTCGGCATCGCTGGGTTGTTGCAGGCCTGGCAGCAGGATGATGAATTCGTCGCCACCCAGGCGCGCCACGGTGTCGATGTCGCGCAACTGCTCACGCAAGCGCACGGCGATGCCCTTGAGCAGCAGATCCCCCACCGGGTGCCCCAGGCTGTCATTGATGTGCTTGAAGCGGTCCAGGTCCAGGAACAGCACCGCACCCTGACCGCCATCTTCCTGCTGGCTGTTGAGCGCCATGAGTAATCGGCTTTCGAACAATGTGCGATTTGGCAGGCCGGTGAGCGGGTCGTGGTGCGCCTGGTAATCGAGTCGGGCCTGAGCGTGCTTGAGGCTGGAAATATCGGCAAAGACTGCAACGAAATGGGTGATTTCCCGATCCCGGTTACGCACCGCGCTGATGGTCAACCAACTGGGATACAGCTCGCCGTTTTTACGCCGGTTGGAAATCTCCCCCTGCCAGTGTCCCTCAGCCGTCAACTGGTGCCACATCGCGGCATAGAACGCGCTGTCATGTAGGCCGGAAGCCAACAGCCGCGGGGTATGACCCAGGGCTTCGGTTTCGCTATAGCCGGTGATTTCACTGAAGGCGCGGTTCACTGCGCTGATGTGCTGTTGCGTATCGGTGATCAGCACGCCTTCGGCGGTGCTTTCAAACACGGTGGCGGCCTGTTGCAGTTTTTCCTGCATCAGGTGGCGTTCGGTGATGTCCCGGGCGATGGTCAGCATGCAGTCTTCGTCGCCGATGGGCAGAGGGCGGCTGGATACTTCACAGAGCCGTATCTGTCCATCGTTACGGCGAATATGACACCTGAAGTCCCTGACATAACCGTCTCGTTGCAATAGGTCGAGCATCTGTTTGCGCTCATTGAGGTTGACCCAGATGCCCAGGTCCAGGGTGGAACGGTCCACCGACAGGGCGCTGTTGAAGCCGGTAATGCGACTGAAGCCTTCGTTGACCTCAATCAGCAGGCCGTCGCTTTGCCGGGACAGTAGCAGGCCGTCGGGCGAAGCATGAAAAGCCTTGGCGAACTTCTCTTCGGAGGTCTGCAACTGCTGCTGGGTTTCCTTGAGCTGGCTGATGTCACGGACGACCACGACCAGCGCTGGGGTGGTGTCGAGATCGAAGGGTTCGGCCGAGATCAGCCCGGTGAACACCTGGCCATTGCTGCGGCGAAAAGGCATCTCCAGATTGCGGATGCTGCCGGCCTGTAATCGTTGCAGCAGGCTCGGGCCGACGTCCTGGATGCCCCAGATGTTCAGTTCGGTCGCGGTCTGGCCCACCACCTCTGCGGCGCCCAGGCCAATCTGCTCCTCGAAGGCCTTGTTGACCTCCAGCAGGCAACCGTCCTGCAGGCGAGCGATCACCAGGATGTCCGGACACTGACGGAATACCGAGGCGAATTTTTGCTCGGAAAGGCGCAGCGCTTCCTCGGTACGTTTGGCTTCGCTGATGTCGATCATCAACCCGCGCATCACCGGTTCGTGCCCGTGTTGGATGAGGCTGACAATATCGCGCACCCACAGGCAGCGGCCATCAGCAGTGATCACGCGGTAATCAATGCAATGGTCGCGGCCCGCTAGCACTTCATGGTCGCAATAGGTCTGGGCGCGGATCAGGTCGGCGGGATGAATAATGTTGCGCCAGAACCCTGGAATCAACCAGTGGGAGAGGGGATAGCCGAGCAGATCTTCAGCGTGGGGGGACACGTAGCTGTAGGTGAAGTCACTGACCCTTGCCTCCCAGGCAATGGCCGAAAGGCTCTCCACCAGCCCGCGATAGTGGTATTCGCTGCTGCGCAACTCTTGTTCCAGATCGACTCGTCGCGCGATCTCTGAGCTGAGGCGCCGATTGATGCGGATCACCGCCGCGAGTATGCCGCTCAAGAGGAGCAGTGCAGGCAGGCCGTAAACCAGTAGGTCTGACCAGAACCTTCGGTAATCTCGGACATTGCCGACCCATTTCTCCTGAATTTCGCTGATCTGGGCGGGCGACATGTCAGCTATGACCTTGTCCAGAATACCCACCAGTAGCTTGTTCTCGCGCGGGACGCCCATGGCCAGTTGATAGCGATAGGGTGTTTCGCCGCTGACATAAAGCCCGTCGAGCTTGAGTTGGCGCAGGCTCCAGACACTGGAAGCCAGGTCGCCCACCACCGCATCCACTTTATCGGTGGCCAAGGCTTGCAAGGCTGAACTGACATTGGGCAGCGCCACCAGATTCAGGTCTGGATGGTGGTTGCGCAACAGTTCGTGGGGCGCATAGTTTTCCACCACGGCGATTTTCAGTCCGTACAGATCCTCAAGGTTATGAGGTTCTGCACCGCCATGATGGGCCAGGATGACGATGGGAAAGTCGAGATAGGGGCGGGTGAAGGCCAGGTAGTTCTGGCGTTCGGGCGTGGACATGATACCGGGCAACAGATCGATTTTGCCCTGTGCGACCTGTTCCAGCACCATGGTCCAACTGACGGGCTCGATAGGCGTGAGCGTGACAGCCAACCGCTCGCGAATAACATCCACATAGTCGGCTGCCAGGCCCTGATATCGCCCCTGGTCGTCGCGAAATTCGAACGGTGGCCAGGAGGCGTCGACACCCAGGCGCAGGTCGGGGTGGTCCTTGAGCCAGCGGCGCTCTTCGTCGGTGAGCATCAGCGCGCCAGCCGTTGCGGTCCAGGTCATCAATGACAGCAAAATCACGGCCGTCAGTCTGGGCATCACGGTCTCGTCATGGCTTGGGGAGGATGTTTCGAGTGTAGACGGGCAATAGGGGCGGGGAGGCGTAACGGGGGGATTTTATCTGCACAAAACAAAACCCCCGGCAGGGCCGGGGGTTTTTAACGTCACTCGTCGAGGAAAGAGCGCAAGTGCTCGCTTCGCGTCGGGTGGCGCAGTTTGCGCAACGCCTTGGCCTCGATCTGACGAATCCGCTCGCGGGTTACGTCAAACTGCTTACCGACTTCCTCAAGGGTGTGGTCGGTATTCATGTCGATGCCGAAGCGCATGCGCAGTACCTTGGCTTCACGGGCAGTGAGGCCGGAGAGTACTTCGCGAGTCGCTTCCTTGAGGCTCTCGACGGTGGCGACATCGATCGGCGACTGCATGGTGGAGTCTTCGATGAAGTCACCCAGATGGGAGTCTTCGTCATCACCGATCGGGGTTTCCATGGAGATCGGCTCTTTGGCGATCTTCAATACCTTGCGGATTTTGTCCTCGGGCATTTCCATGCGTTCGCCCAGCTCTTCCGGGGTCGGTTCACGACCCATCTCCTGCAACATCTGCCGGGAAATGCGGTTGAGCTTGTTGATGGTCTCGATCATGTGCACCGGAATACGGATGGTGCGGGCCTGGTCGGCGATCGAGCGAGTGATCGCCTGACGGATCCACCAGGTGGCATAAGTCGAGAACTTGTAGCCGCGACGGTATTCGAACTTGTCCACCGCTTTCATCAGGCCGATGTTGCCTTCCTGGATCAGATCGAGGAATTGCAGACCGCGGTTGGTGTACTTCTTGGCGATGGAGATCACCAGACGCAAGTTCGCTTCGACCATCTCTTTCTTCGCGCGGCGGGCCTTGGCCTCACCGATCGACATGCGACGGTTGATGTCCTTGATCTCGGCGACGGTCAGACCGGTTTCGGCCTCCAGCGCGCTCAGCTTCTGCTGGCAACGAACGATGTCTGGTTGCAGGCGGGCAATGGCTTCAGCGTATTTGCTTTTGCCTTTGGCCAGTGCATCGGTCCAGCTTTCGTCGACTTCGTGGCCAGGGAACTGACGCAGGAAATCAGCACGTGGCATGCGGGCATCACGCACGCACAGTTGCATGATCGCGCGCTCTTGCTGACGCAGACGATCCAGGGCGCCGCGGACACGCTCCACCAGGCCTTCGAATTGCTTGGGCACCAGTTTGATCGGCATGAACAGCTCGGCCAGCGCCAACAGCTCGGCAATTGCCTGCTTGTTGCTGCGGCCGTGCTTCTTCAGAGCCTTGCGAGTGATTTCCATCTGGTCGGCCACAGCACCGAAACGCTGTGCAGCGATGACCGGATCCGGACCGCTTTCGGCTTCTTCTTCGTCGTCGCTGGCTTCGGCGTCATCATCATCGGTGTCGTCGTCGGCCTTGGCGGCTTTCGCGTCGATCGGTGGTGGCACTTCGGCTGCAGGCGGTGCGATGCCGTCGTCCGGGTCGATGTAACCGCTCAGGACGTCGGACAGGCGACCACCTTCGGTGGTGACGCGGGTGTATTCGGAGAGAATATGGTCAACCGTACCAGGGAAGTGCGCGATTGCGCCCATCACTTCGCGGATGCCTTCTTCAATACGCTTGGCGATTTCGATTTCGCCTTCACGTGTGAGGAGCTCTACCGTACCCATTTCACGCATGTACATGCGCACGGGGTCGGTGGTGCGACCAATGTCGGTCTCGACCGCTGCCAACGCTGCGGCCGCTTCTTCAGCGGCCGCCTCGTCGGTATCGGCGTCGGCCAGCATAAGGGCATCCTTATCTGGAGCAACCTCGAATACGTTGATCCCCATGTCGTTGATCATGCGGATGATGTCTTCCACCTGTTCCGGATCTGAAATATCCTCCGGCAGGTGGTCGTTGACCTCCGCGTAAGTCAGGTAGCCCTGCTCACGACCCAATAGGATCAACTCTTTGATACGAGACTGCTGTTGCGCTTTTCCGGACATAACACCCTATCCACTGAAGGTCTTGGCGGGCAAAAAACAAGCCGAGGATTATACCTGAGCTGTGACCTCACGCGCCAGTTGAGGTCGGGTTTGATGCGCAAACATTGCGGCTGAGTAAGTCGCGCAATTGGTTTTTCTCTTCGCTGGTCAACTCGCTCTGGCGAGCTTTTCGCAGAAGTTGTTCCAGATTTCGCTCGCGTTGGCGGGCGGACAAGCTAGTAATGGTGTCGAAAAACTGTTGTTCAAGGTTGTCTCCATCAATCAGCCATTCCTTCTCGGCCAGGGCCTTCAACAGGCGCCCTTGTTCGGTGCCGTGCCACCGGGCGATCAGCTGGAAAGAGTTCAGTTTGGGGTTCTTCTGCACGGCTTCAAGGAGTGCGATCAGCAATTGCGTATTGCTGTGGTCCTCGGCGGCGAAGTGCCCGGCGTCCTCGACCTTTTCAGCCAGTTGCGGGTGGTGCAGCAAAGTCCGCAGGGCGGCCAGTGTTGGTGGTTCGACGGCGGCCGGCACGCGTGGGGCACGTGGCTGGTCGCGATCGCCGCGCTTACCGTTCTTGTCCCAAGGCTTTTTGTCCCATTTCTTGCCTCCGCTGCCCGGTTTCTTGGGTGTCCATTCCTGTGTAGGCGCGTAGTCCTGCTGCGGTTGATGATAGTCGGCGAAATCCGGCATCGCGTCGTAATCAATGCCCGGGTCGTAGGCTGGCGGCGCTTCCTGGGGAGCGCTGTGGACCAACTGATTGACCGCCTCGCTGTTCAGGCCGGTGATTTCGGTCAGGCGCTGGCGCATCAGGGTGCGCAGGTTGGCGCCGGGTACCTTGTCGATCAGCGGTGCGGCGAGGGTGGCCATATGCGCCTTGCCTTCGAGGGAGCGCGGATCGGCTTCTTCGGTCAACTGCTGGAAAAAATAATCGGCCAGCGGCTGCGCGTGCTGGTTGATTCGCGCACGGAATGCATCGGTGCCTTCGGAGCGCACCAGGGTATCCGGGTCCTCGCCCTCGGGCAAAAATAGAAAGCGCGCTCGCCGCCCATCCTGCAGGCATGGCAGCGTCGCTTCCAGTGCTCGCCAGGCGGCATTGCGACCAGCTTGGTCGCCGTCAAAGCAGAACAGCACGCTGGGCACGACGCGAAATAGGCGCTTCATGTGTTCTTCGCTGGTGGCGGTGCCCAGGGTTGCAACGGCATTGCGCAAACCTTGCTGGGCCAGGGCGATCACGTCCATGTAGCCTTCGACGACAATGATTTCGTCGAGGTTGCGGTTGTTCTTGCGCGCTTCGTATAGCCCGTAGAGTTCCTGTCCTTTGTGGAATACCGGGGTCTCCGGGGAGTTCAGGTACTTGGGTTTGTCGTCGCCCAGGACCCTGCCGCCAAACGCGATGATCCGCCCGCGCGTGTCGCGGATGGGGAACATTACCCGGTCGCGGAAGCGGTCGTAGCGCTTGCCGGTTTCGGCATTTTCGATCAGCAGGCCGGCATCGATCATGGCGCGCTGCTGCAAGGTGTCGCTGCTTAAATGCTTGTACAGATTGTCCCAGCCGGGCGGGGCAAAGCCGAGGCCGAAGTCCCGAGCGATTTCGCCGGTCAGGCCGCGACCCTTGAGATAATCCACAGCGGCTTTGCGGGCGGGATGGCTTTTGAGGGCCTGGCGATAAAAATCGGCCGCCGCGGTCAGCAAGGGGTAGAGCGGCGAGTCAGTTGGTTGGCGCGGTTTGTGCGCTCGGCCACTTTCCTCGCGGGGAATTTCCATGCCGGCGGCTTTGGCCAGTTCTTCGACAGCCTGGGGGAAATCCAGGTTGTCGTGGTCCATGATAAAGCCGAGGGCATTGCCGCCAGCGCCACAGCCGAAGCAGTAATAAAACTGTTTGTCGGGGCTGACGCTGAAGGACGGGGTCTTTTCTTTGTGGAACGGGCAGCAGGCCGTGTAGTTCTTGCCGGCTTTTTTCATTTGCAGGCGAGAGCTGACCACATCGACGATGTCGGTGCGGTTCAGGAGGTCGTCAATAAAGCTCTGGGGAATCAGCCCGGCCATGGCGTTCTCATCATCACTGCGCGAAATATGGACCCGAAATCAGCAGGCGTAACCGACTCTTGGTCTTGAGGCACGGTAAAACGGTGGCTCGACCGGGTCGTCTGCATCATCGCTGTCGGGAAGTGTATCTGCCGATAGTTCACTGACGTTAATCACTAATCAGTATTCGACTGTTTGAATATGTTGCGCTGAGTCCGGTAACGGCCTTTCAGGCCTCGGATCATCAGGTGGGCACGCAAGCAGGTGCCTTGGGCTGATCGTCGTTAGAGGAATCAGGGGTGTGCTCGTCAGTAGCCTTGGAAGGCTCGTCAGAAGAGACGTGCACCGCTGGCAAAAGAGCCAGGTCTGACGTGGTAAAGCAGGTTGTCTCGGTCGCATGTGCGACTTTGACGGTGAAGCATCAAGCGTTTTCCGCAAATGCCATAAGCCCGGCTTGAGGGCCGGGCTTGGCAGAAGCTTGCTACGGACGTCTGTGTATTAGTACAGACGTACGGCGCGGCGCTGTTCGCGCTGAACTTTCTTGGCGTGACGCTTAACAGCGGCTGCTGCTTTGCGCTTACGCTCGGAAGTCGGCTTCTCGTAGAATTCGCGGCTACGAACTTCAGCCAGAACACCGGCTTTTTCGCAGGAGCGCTTGAAACGACGCAGAGCTACGTCGAAGGGTTCGTTCTCTTTTACTTTGACGGCTGGCATCCAGAGCTACCTTCATTCATTACCGGGGTCAACATCCTCGCGGCAAAAGAGCACTTGAAGACGTCGGTTTTTAAGGGTTGCGGATGTTAACCCCTCATCGCTCGGAATGCAAAGCCTCTGATCGAAAACCGCTGGTCGGGGCACAACGTGACGACTATTATGCGCGCCTTCGAATTCAGCCTCTACAAGGCGCAAACCCATGCTAGTACTGGGATTAGAAACCTCCTGCGACGAAACAGGTGTCGCATTATACGACAGTGAACGCGGCCTGTTGGCCGATGCACTGTTCAGCCAGATCGACCTGCACCGCGCCTATGGCGGCGTGGTGCCCGAGCTTGCGTCCCGCGATCACGTCAAGCGCATGCTGCCCTTGATTCGCCAGGTCCTGGCCGAGGCCGGCTGTGTGCCGACGGAGATCGACGCCATTGCCTACACCGCCGGGCCGGGCCTGGTGGGCGCGCTGCTGGTGGGGGCTTCCTGTGCCCAGGCGCTCGCCTTCGCCTGGGGGATCCCGGCCTTGGGTGTGCATCACATGGAAGGTCATTTGCTGGCGCCGATGCTGGAGCCGCAACCACCGGAGTTTCCGTTCGTCGCTTTGTTGGTCTCGGGCGGTCATACCCAGTTGGTCCGGGTCGATGGTATCGGCCAATACGAACTGTTGGGGGAAACCCTGGACGACGCTGCCGGTGAAGCTTTCGACAAGACTGCGAAGATGATGGGCCTCAATTACCCGGGCGGACCGGAAATCGCCCGGTTGGCGGCCCAAGGGATTGAAGGGCGTTTCGTCTTTCCGCGGCCGATGTGTGACCGCCCTGGCCTGGATTTCAGCTTCAGCGGCCTGAAAACCTACGCCCTGAACACCTGGCAGCAATGCGTCAGCGCCGGAGACGACGGCGAGCAAGCCCGTTGCGACATCTCGCTGGCGTTCCAGCAAGCGGTGGTGGAGACTTTGACCATCAAGTGCAAACGCGCCCTGAAACAGGCCGGACTCAAGCGTCTGGTGATCGCTGGCGGAGTCAGTGCAAATAAGGCTTTGCGCGTGTCACTGGAGAACATGCTTGGCAGCATGAACGGCGACGTTTACTACGCCAGGCCGGAGTTCTGCACAGATAACGGGGCGATGATTGCCTTCGCCGGATGCCAACGTTTGCAAGCTGGCCAGCACGAAAGCCTGGCAATCAGCGTGCAGGCGCGCTGGCCCATGGAGCAGTTGTCACCGCTGTAGGGCGTGCGGTTTAAAAATGCCGTTCGCGCCCGGCAAACAGGTCGCGTAGATTGCCCCGGTGGCGCCAGACGATCAGTGCAACAAGTGCGGTCACCGGCAGCAAGGCCGTCGGTTCCTGCCAGGCCAGCAACGGCAGGATCAGCGGTGTGGCAATCAGGGCGGCCAGGGAGCTGGTGCGGGTGAGGTAGAACGTCAGCAGCCAGGCGACGACGGCCAACAGGGCGGCGGGTGGATACAGGCCCAGCAGCATGCCGGCGGCGGTGGCGACACCCTTGCCGCCGCGAAAGCGAAAGTACAGCGGGAACAAGTGGCCGATGACGGCGCAGACACCGATCCAGGCCTGTTGCTGCAACGAAAGCCCGGCAAGACTGGCGAGCAGAACCGGGACAAGGCCTTTGCAGAGGTCGCCAAGCAAGGTCAGGATGGCAAGTTTGCGTCCGGCCAGGCGCAGCATGTTGGTGGCGCCGGCATTGCCCGAGCCACTCATTCGCGGATCCGGGCGACCGGTCAGGCGGCTGAGCAAAATGGCGAAGGACAGCGAGCCGAGCAGGTAGGCGAAAGTCGCCAGTAACCAAAACATGCTAACTATTCCGGGCGAGGACGCCCTGATTCTAACGGCGCATTGCGCCCTTGTCGTGCTGCGGAGAAGAGTGCTTGGACAGAGTGTTTATCGAAGGCCTGGAAGTCGACACGGTCATTGGTGCCTACGACTGGGAGCGCGGCATCCGCCAGTGTCTGCGGCTGGATCTGAGTTTCGCCTGGGATAACCGTCCGGCCGCGGCCGGCGATGACTTGGCCCTGGCGCTCGATTACGCCAGCGTATCGTCGCGCATCCAGGCATTTGCCGAGCAAGCCCAGTACCAGTTGGTTGAGACATTTGCCGAACGACTGGCCCAGGCGCTGATGGACGAGTTCAAGATTACCTGGCTGCGTCTGAAAGTGACCAAACCCGGCGCTGTGCCGGCGGCCAGTGGCGTTGGCGTGGAGATCGAGCGCGGATGCCGCTGACTCAGGTTTTTCTCGGGCTCGGCAGCAATATCGAGCGCGAAGTCCACTTGTGCGCAGGTCTTGAGGCCTTGGCCGGTTTCCTGGTGGACATACGCTGTTCGGCGGTGTTCGAGAGCCAGCCGGTAGGTATCAAGAGCGGGCCTTTTTTCAATTTCGTCGTAGCTGCCTACACGGATCTGCCGCTGATGGAGCTGGACCGTCGCCTGAAGTTCATCGAGGCCGACAATGGTCGTTATGCGCCGGACCGCAAAGGGCTGCCGCTGGATATCGACGTGTTGTTATATGGCGAGCAGGTCGGCAATTTCGACGGCTTGATCCTGCCCCGCGCCGAAATCCTCAAGAACGCCTTTGTCCTTTGGCCGTTGTCGTTGATTGCACCGGATCGGATTCACCCTGGCGTGGGCAAAAGCTTCGCGACTTTGTGGGATGAGTCGCAGATTGACCAGGTGCTGGCGCCGGTGGCTTTTGAGTGGCGGGGCCAGCCGCTTACGCCGTCGAATCTGCTGTGAGGCGCCTGCCGCCATCGCGAGCAAGCTCGCTCCCACAATGGATTTCACTCGACCACAAGACATGTGTCCACTGAGGGTCGCTGTGAGAGCGAGCAAGCTCGCTCCCACAATGGATTTCACTCGACCACAAGACATGTGTCCACTGAGGGTCGCTGTGAGAGCGAGCTCTTGCTCGCGATGACGGTGGGCGCTCCGCCGCAAATGTAAACTGACTCAGCTCGCCGCTTCCTTATAGGCTTTCAATGCCTTGAGCCGCTCGCGCTTGATCGCCTCACCCAGCTCCGGCCCTTTGAAGCCCTTCTCCAACAAAGGTTGCACCGCTACCCCGCGGGCCGCAGCTGCCGCGCCGCGCAGATACTCAGCCTGTGGATAACTTCTGCCTTCAAGCCCCTTGCGGCCCCGCGCATCCATCTCACAGGCCGCGATGAACTCCTCGAAGCGCTGGGGGCGGCGATACACGTCAAAGCTGTGCAACAGCTCAAGCAAGGTAGAAGCCTTTAACTCAAGCGCGCGATGACCGTGGGTGTGGTATTGGCCGACGAGTAACGCCAGTTCCTGGCAATCGCGAGGTGCCTTGAAACGTTCATTGACCGCTTTGATCAGCTTCAGCCCCTTGTGCTCATGGGCGATGTGTCGCGGCCATTCGTGTTCGGGCGTCAGCCCTTTGCCCAGGTCATGCAGCAGGCAAGCCCAACGGACCGTCAGTGGCTGTGCATGCAAGGCTGCCTGCTCCAGCACGCTAAGGGTGTGGACGCCGGTGTCGATTTCCGGGTGATGGGCCTCGGGTTGCGGCACGCCAAAGAGTGCATCAATTTCAGGCATCAAGACTTTGAGGGCGGCGCAATCGCGCAGGACTTGGATAAACACCTGTGGCTGGTTTTCCATGAGGGCGCGGGAAATTTCTTTCCAGCTGCGCTCGGCGGTCAAGGCTTGCAGTTCGCCAGAGTCGCTGAGCTGACGCATCAGTTCCAGGGTTTCGTCCGCCACTTTGAAACCCAGCGCAGCATAGCGCGCGGCAAAGCGGGCAACCCGCAAGACCCTGAGGGGATCTTCGGCGAACGCGGGGGAAACGTGGCGTAGCAGGCGGGCTTTGAGGTCGCGTTGACCGTTGTAGGGGTCGGTAAGATTTCCATGGTCATCTTCGGCCATGGCGTTGATCGTCAGGTCCCTGCGAATCAGGTCTTCTTCGAGTGTGACTTCAGGGCTGGCATGGAACACGAAACCGCCATAACCGCGGCCGCTTTTGCGTTCGGTACGGGCGAGGGCGTATTCATCCCCGGTCTTGGGGTCGAGGAAGACGGGAAAATCAGCCCCCACCGGGCGAAAGCCCTTGGCGAGCATGTCCTCGGCAGTAGCCCCCACCACGACCCGATCGATGTCGGTGACAGGAATGCCCAGCAGGCGATCGCGAACGGCGCCGCCGACTTTATAGATCTGCATAAAAAACCTCCGTTGGTCTGACAGGATAACCTTTGCGCCAGGCGTCCGGAGGTGAAAACGGGTTCAAAGATGAATGACGGCCAGGTCCAGCCGGCCATAATCTCCTTCGGTTTGTTCGGTTCGAGGTGGCACGTGATGGGTTTTCATCACCTGGTCGCCCTGCAGGGTTTCGAGATGAATGTCGAACCCCCAGAGGCGGTGCAGGTGCTTGAGGACTTCATCGGTTGAATCGCCCAGCGGTTTGCGATCGTGTGCCTGATGGCGCAGGGTCAGCGAGCGATCGCCCCGGCGATCGATACTGTAGATCTGAACGTTGGGTTCGCGGTTGCCCAGGTTGTATTGGGCCGCCAGCGTCTCGCGGATGATGCGATAACCGCTTTCATCATGGATGGCAGGCACCAGCAGGTCATCTTTCTGGTCATCATCGAGGATGCTGAACAGTTTCAGGTCGCGGATGACCTTGGGCGAGAGGTACTGGAGGATAAAGCTCTCGTCCTTGAAGCTGCTCATGGCGAATTTAATGGCGGACAACCAGTCTGAGCCTGCGATGTCCGGGAACCAGCGCCGATCCTCCTCGGTGGGGTTTTCGCACATGCGCCGGATGTCGCGGTACATGGCAAAGCCTAGTGCATAAGGGTTGATGCCGCTGTAATACGGGCTGTCGAACCCAGGC
This sequence comes from Pseudomonas halotolerans, assembly GCF_039581215.1. Classification (NCBI taxonomy): domain Bacteria; kingdom Pseudomonadati; phylum Pseudomonadota; class Gammaproteobacteria; order Pseudomonadales; family Pseudomonadaceae; genus Pseudomonas; species Pseudomonas halotolerans. The sequence continues at coordinate 46,630 of NZ_JBCNTJ010000011.1, read as the reverse complement.
TGAAACACCACGCTGGTGTGGGACGTGAGGAACTCCATCATAAAGCCGTCGGTGACCAGGCCTTCGTCGTAGAGGTCGTTCATGAGCGTGTAATGCCAGAATGTGGCCCAGCCTTCGTTCATGACCTGGGTTTGGCGCTGTGGATAAAAGTATTGAGCGATTTTACGCACGATGCGCACGATTTCCCGCTGCCACGGCTCCAGCAGCGGCGCGTGTTTCTCAATGAAATAGAGGATGTTTTCCTGGGGTTCGGCAGGGAAGCGCGCGTTGTCTTTCTCGCTGTACTTGTCCGCGCCTTTGGGGATGGTGCGCCACAAATCGTTGATCTGTTTTTGCAGATGTTCTTCGCGGTCCTTTTGACGACGGCGTTCTTCTTCGGCGGAGATCGGATAAGGTCGTTTGTAGCGGTCCACGCCGTAGTTCATCAGCGCGTGGCAGGAGTCCAGCAGGTCTTCCACTGCATCAATGCCGTGACGTTCCTCGCATTGCATGATGTATTGCTTGGCAAATACCAGGTAATCGATGATCGAGCTGGCATCGGTCCAGGTGCGAAACAGGTAATTGCCCTTGAAGAAGCTGTTGTGGCCGTAGCAGGCATGGGCCACCACCAAGGCCTGCATGCAGATGGTGTTTTCTTCCATCAGGTAGGCGATGCAGGGGTCGGAGTTGATCACGATCTCGTACGCCAGCCCCATCTGGCCGCGGCTGTAGGATTTTTCGGTACTGAGGAAGTGCTTGCCGTAGGACCAGTGGTGATAGCCCAGTGGCATGCCGACCGACGCGTAGGCGTCCATCATTTGCTCGGCGGTGATCACCTCGATCTGGTTCGGATAGGTGTCCAGGGCATAACGGTCCGCGATACGGCTGATTTCGCGGTCGTAGGCCTGAATCAGCTCGAACGTCCATTCCGAGCCGGTGGAGATGGGTTGACGCTTCTGCTCTTTTTTGGCGGTCATGTCACTAACCTGCGCTGGAAGAGTTCACGGAAGACCGGGTAGATATCCCCGGCCGAGACCAATTGCTGCTGGGCAAATGTGTCGGAAAACGCTTCGGCAATGCGTTCATATTCGTACCACAAGGCCTGATGTTCCCGTGGAGTAATTTCCACATAGGTGTAGTACTGGACGAACGGCATGATCTGGTTGATCAGGATGTCGCGGCAAATGGGCGAATCATCGTTCCAGTTGTCGCCGTCCGACGCCTGGGCTGCATAAATGTTCCATTCATTGGCCGGATAGCGTTCGGCCATGATTTCCTGCATCAGCTTCAAGGCACTGGAGACAATCGTGCCGCCGGTTTCCCGCGAATAAAAGAACTCCTCTTCGTCTACTTCCCTGGCGCTGGTGTGGTGACGGATGAACACCACGTCAATCTTGTCGTAGTTCCGTTTGAGGAACAGGTACAACAGGATGAAGAACCGCTTGGCAATGTCCTTGGTGGCCTGGGTCATGGACCCCGACACGTCCATCAGGCAGAACATCACGGCCTTGGAGCTGGGGTTGGGTTGTTTCACCAGCAGGTTGTACTTGAGGTCGAAGGTATCGAGGAATGGCACGCGGTGAATACGTGCGCTGAGTTTCTCGATTTCCGCTTCCAAGTCTTGAATGTCGCCAAAATTGTCGGGTTCTTCGCGCTTCAGGCGGGCCAGTTCGTCCTTGGCTTCGCGCAACTTTGCCCGGCTGCTGCCAGACAGCGCGATGCGCCGGGCGTGGGCCGAGCGGAGCGTGCGGATAATGTTGATGCGTGAAGGATTGCCTTCATTGCTGATGCCGGCGCGCACGGTCTTGAAGGTATCGGTTCCGGTCAGGTTGCGCTTGACCAGGTTCGGTAGCTCGAGGTCCTCGAACATGAACTCCAGGAATTCCTCCTGGGTAATCTGGAACACGAACTCGTCCATGCCTTCGCCGGAGTTGCCAGCCTTGCCCGGGCCTCTTCCGCCACCTCCCCCTTGCGGACGCGGGATGTGTTCGCCGCTGGTGAATTCCTTGTTGCCGGGATGCACGACGGTCTGTTTGCCGCCGCGCCCGTGATGCAGCACCGGCTCGTCGATGTCGCGGCCAGGGATGCTGATCTGCTCGCCATGTTCCATGTCGGTAATGGAGCGGCGGCTGACCGCCTCTTCGACGGCCTTCTTGATGTGGTCACGGTAACGCCGCAGAAACCGTTGGCGGTTCACCGTGCTCTTGTTCTTGCCATTAAGGCGTCGGTCGATCACATAGCTCATGGGTGGCCCTCCGGGCAGCTTCAAGTTGTGAGCTACAAGCTGCAAGCAGAAGCAGTGGACCGGATATCAGGCTTACACGCTTCTCTTGCAGCTTGTCGCTTGTAGCTCGCAACTGCCCTACTGCGATTTGCGGACCCGCAGGTACCACTCGGAGAGCAGTCGTACCTGTTTGTCGGTGTAGCCACGTTCGACCATGCGTGTGACGAAGTCGTTGTGTTTTTGCTGGTCCTCTTTACTGGCCTTGGCGTTGAAGCTAATGACTGGCAACAGGTCTTCGGTGTTGGAGAACATTTTCTTCTCGATGACCACCCGCAGCTTTTCGTAGCTGAGCCAGGTCGGGTTCTTGCCGTTGTTGTTGGCTCGGGCCCGCAAGACAAAATTGACGATTTCGTTGCGGAAATCCTTGGGGTTGCTGATCCCGGCCGGTTTCTCGATTTTTTCCAGTTCTTCGTTCAGCGCCACGCGGTTGAGGATTTCGCCGGTTTCCGGATCGCGGTATTCCTGATCCTGGATCCAGAAGTCCGCGTAAAGCACGTAGCGATCGAAGATGTTCTGCCCATATTCGCTGTAGGACTCCAGGTACGCTGTCTGGATTTCCTTGCCGATGAACTCGATATACCGTGGAGCCAGATATTCCTTCAGGAAACGCAAGTAACGCTCGCGGGTCTCCGCCTGGAATTGTTCCTGCTCGATCTGTTGTTCCAGCACATACAACAGGTGAACCGGGTTGGCTGCGATCTCGTGCGGGTCGAAGTTGAAGACCTTGGACAGGATCTTGAAGGCAAAACGTGTGGACAGACCATTCATCCCTTCATCGACCCCCGCGTTGTCGCGGTATTCCTGGATCGACTTGGCCTTCGGATCGGTGTCCTTGAGGTTTTCACCGTCATAGACCCGCATCTTCGAATAGATGTTGGAGTTTTCTGGCTCCTTCAGGCGCGACAGCACAGTGAACTGGGCGAGCATCTTCAACGTATCGGGGGCGCAGTGGGCCTTGGACAATGAGCTGTTGAACAGCAACTTGTCATAGATCTTGACCTCATCGGTGACTCGCAGGCAGTACGGTACCTTGACGATGTAGATCCGGTCGATGAAGGCTTCGTTGTTCTTGTTGTTGCGGAAGGTGTGCCATTCCGACTCGTTGGAGTGCGCCAGCAGGATGCCGCTGAACGGAATCGCCCCCAGGCCTTCGGTGCTGTTGTAGTTGCCTTCCTGGGTCGCTGTCAGCAGGGGGTGTAGCACTTTGATGGGGGCCTTGAACATCTCGACGAATTCCATCAAGCCCTGGTTGGCCCGGCACAAGGCTCCCGAATAGCTGTAGGCGTCGGCATCGTTTTGAGGAAACTCTTCCAGCTTGCGGATATCGACCTTGCCCACGAGGGCCGAGATGTCCTGGTTGTTTTCATCCCCAGGTTCGGTCTTGGCCACGGCGATCTGGTTGAGGATGGAAGGGTAGAGCTTGACCACACGGAACTGGCTGATGTCACCGCCGAACTCGGCCAGACGCTTGGTGGCCCATGGCGACATGATGGTATTGAGGTAGCGGCGAGGAATGCCAAAATCTTCCTCAAGGATCGCGCCATCCTCGGTAGCGTTGAACAGCCCCAAGGGCGACTCGAACACGGGTGAGCCCTTGATGGCATAGAAGGGGACTTTTTCAATCAGTTGCTTGAGCTTTTCGGCCAGGGACGATTTACCGCCCCCCACCGGGCCAAGCAGATAAAGAATCTGCTTCTTCTCTTCCAGGCCCTGAGCGGCGTGGCGAAAGTAGGACACGATCTGGTCGATGCACTCTTCCATCCCGTGGAAGTCTTCAAAGGCCGGATAGCGGCGAATCACCTTGTTGGAAAAGATCCGCGAAAGCCTGGAGTTGGCCGAAGTATCCAGCAGCTCCGGCTCTCCGATTGCCAGCAACAGACGTTCCGCAGCCGATGCATAGGCGCTGCGGTCCTGCTTGCAGAGATCGAGGTATTCCTGCAGCGAGTATTCCTCCTGCCGCGTGGACTCGAAACGTTGCTGGAAGTGGCTAAAAATGCTCATGACGTCACCTCGCTCGATACGTGGAGCCGGTGTCGGATCAATCAGTCGATGCTGGTCAGCCGCTGGGACCCCAGCTGCCGTTTACCCCCCAGAATGCTTTCAGAAATGCCGTCTCCTGAAAGCTGACTCCCGATGACCCGCGCGCCGGTGTACCGGCTCTCCCCTGTTTTGGATGGCCTGAGGCTAAGGATAGTTCGGAATCGGCGAGGTAAAGGTTGAATGCGTAATAAGTTGTGGCAGGCCCCTTGCCACTCATCACTCAAACCCACGGATGGCGTGGGTTCGGGGCGTCATAAAAAATTATTCAGGGTTGCCTTGGGCTGTTTCTGACGGATAAATCGTGCGCCACAGCTCAAAACCACCGTCCAGGCTATAGACGTCAGAGAAGCCTTGGCTGACCAGGTAAGCGGCTGCACTCTGGCTGGAGTTACCGTGATAACAAACCACGACGACCGGAGCATCGAGGTCGGCATTTCGGATGAATTCGGAGAGGGAGTGGTTATCCAGGTGGGTCGAGCCGCTGATGTGCAGGGCCGCAAAAGTGGCCGGATCTCGAACGTCGACCACCACTGCGCCTGTTTCACGCAGGGCTTGGGCCTGTTCCGGGCGGATACGTTTAAATGCGGTCATTTGGGACTCCTGTAGCCTGACGCGCGGCACCGATCAAACGATGGTAGCGGTCGTTACTGATGCAATGGTCGGATGATGAAGGGGTTTGGCGTGACCCTGTTCGTCACATTCGCAACGCAGCTGTTCGCCTGAGTCGACGTCCATCAGCGTCATTGCGCTACCCCATACGCATCCGGTGTCGAGGGCGAAAACCCCAGGTTCGTCGGATTGGCCTTCCAGTGCCGCCCAGTGCCCGAAAATGATCTTCAGGTTACGGGTCTTGCGCTCTTTGTGCTTGAACCAAGGGGCATAGCCAGGTGGCGCGGTTTCAATGCCTTCCTTGCCCTTGAGGTCCAGCTTACCGTCGCGGGTGCAGAAGCGCATGCGAGTGAAATAATTGGTGATGACGCGCAGACGGGCGGTGCCGGTGAGATCGTTGTCCCATTTGACCGGTTCATTGCCGTACATGCCATCCAGGTAGGGACCGAACAGGTTGTCGTCGCGCAGCGCTTGTTCGACTTCGCCGGCGCACTTGAGCGCCTTGCGCAAGGACCATTGGGGGGGGATGCCGGCGTGTACCAGCGCCAGGTTGCGTTGCTCGTCGTAGTGCATGAGCTTTTGCAGGCGCAGCCATTCCAGCAGCTCGACGCAATCGGGGGCATCGAAGATCTCGCTCAGGGTATCGGATTTTTTCAGGCGCTCGATGTTCTGCCAGGCGGCCAGCAGGTGCAGGTCGTGGTTGCCGAGCACGCAGACCAGCGAATCGCGGATGTTGTAGAGAAAGCGCAAGGTCTCAAGCGATTGCGGGCCGCGATTGACCAGATCGCCCACCAGCCACAGCGTGTCTTTCTGCGGGTCGAAGGCGACCCGTTCCAGCAGGCATTTGAGCGGTTCAAGGCAGCCTTGCAGATCGCCGACCGCATACGTGGCCATCAGTGCAGGGCTCCGGGCACCGCCAGGCGAAACGGCTTGATGATGGCATCGAAACGCGTACCGTCCTCCGCCAACATCTGGTACGTGCCCTGCATGGTGCCGACCTTGGTCGTCATCACCGTGCCGCTGCTGTAGCTATGGCTTTTTCCAGCGTCGATCAGCGGTTGCTGACCGACCACACCCTCGCCCCGTACGTGCTCGACGTGACCATCGCCGTCGGTGATGACCCAGTGGCGTGATAGCAGCCTGGCTGGCAATGAGCCGTTGTTGCTCACGGTAATGGTATAGGCGAAGGCGAAACGGTTGTGCTCGGGTTGCGACTGTTCTGCCAGAAAGCGGGTGGCGACGCTGACGTCGACCTGATAACGAAGATCGGACATGCAAAAAGGCCTTACTTAAAAGCGAAGCGGGACGCGGGCGTAGCTGATGAGGTCAGTCTAGGCCAAGTATCGGGTAGTAGACCAGACGTCCCACCCGATAGCGATGAGCTTGTCAGTTGGCGTCGGCTTTGGCTGCTACCTGTTCGCTGAGCTTGTCGGCCAGACGCACGAACGCCGCCAGGTCCAATTGTTCGGGACGCAGGCTGCCGTCAACGCCAGCGGCTTCGATTTCGGCGCTGCTGAGTAATAATTTCAGGGTGTTGCGCAGGGTTTTGCGACGCTGATTGAAGGCTTCGCGTACGACGCGCTCCAGCAGGCGATGATCTTTGGCCGGGTGCGGCAGGATCGCATGAGGCACCAGGCGGACGATGGCCGAGTCGACTTTCGGGGGCGGGTTGAACGCCCCAGGGCCTACGTTGAACAGGTGTTCGACCCGGCAATGGTACTGAACCATGATCGACAGGCGACCCCAATCACCGCCACCAGGACCTGCTGCAAGCCGCTCGACCACCTCTTTTTGCAACATGAAGTGCATGTCGCGGATCAGGCCAGCGTTGCTCAGCAGATGAAAGATCAGCGGCGTGGAGATGTTGTACGGCAGGTTCCCCACCACCCGCAGGCTATTGGGCGCAGCCTCCAGGCTATTGAAGTCGAACTTCAGCGCGTCGCCCTGATGCAGGTTGAAATTGCTCATGCCAGCGAACTGCTGGTTGAGGATCGGGATCAGGTCCTTGTCCAGTTCCACCACGTCCAGTTGCGCACCGCTGCCGAGCAGGCCTTCGGTCAGGGCGCCCTGACCTGGGCCAATCTCCAGCAGGCGATCGTCGGGTTTGGCATTGATCGAACGCAGGATACGATCGATTACGCCGGCGTCATGCAGGAAGTTCTGGCCGAAGCGCTTGCGCGCGCGGTGTTGGTATTGCTCGGTCATAAATGGGTCTCGGCCATCTGGTAGGCGGTTTCCAGGGCGACCTGCAGGCTGCCGGTATCGATCCTACCGCTGCCGGCCAGGTCCAAGGCGGTGCCATGGTCCACCGACGTGCGGATGATCGGCAGTCCCAGGGTTACGTTGACTGCCGCGCCGAAGCCTTTGTACTTCAGCACGGGCAGGCCCTGATCGTGATACATCGCCAGCACCGCGTCGCAGTGCTCCAGATATTTGGGGGTAAACAGAGTGTCGGCAGGCAGCGGGCCATGCAGGTCCATGCCCTCGCTGCGCAAGCGCTCCAAGGTGGGTTCTATGGTGTCGATTTCTTCGTGGCCCAGATGTCCGCCTTCACCGGCATGAGGGTTGAGCCCGCACACCAGGATACGGGGTCGGGCGATGCCGAACTTTTCCTGCAAGTCCGCATGCAATATTCGCGTGACCCGCTCCAGGCGTTGCGCAGTGATGGCGTCGGCGACATCCCGCAAGGGCAGGTGAGTGGTCACCAGTGCTACGCGCAGGCCACGGGTGGCGAGCATCATGACCACCTGCGGGGTGTGGGTCAGGTCAGCCAGGAACTCGGTATGCCCGGAAAAGGCAATCCCGGATTCGTTGATCACGCCCTTGTGCACCGGGGCGGTGATCATGCCGGCGAAACTCCCGTCCAGGCAGCCCTGGCCAGCGCGGGTCAGGGTTTGCAGGACGAACGCCGCGTTGGTCTTGTCCAGTTGCCCGGTAATCACCGGGGCGCCCAGCGGCGTGTCCCAGACATACAGGCTATTGGCGGGTGCCGGGGCATCCGGCCAGGCGCCCGGTGTCACGGGCAGCAGGTCGACGACCACCCCCAGTTGCGCGGCCCGCTCGAGGAGCAGGTCGCGGCTGGTGATGGCTATCAGGGGATGTGGCTGGGGTTGCGAGGCGAGCAGCAGGCACAGGTCGGGACCTATACCGGCAGGCTCGCCGGGTGTCAGCGCGAAACGCTTGGGTTTCACTGCGCTGCCTGGTCTGCACCAGGGAGTTTGATTTCGACGTAGGCTTCGTCGCGGATCTGACGCAGCCAGGTTTGCAGCTCTTCGTCGTACTTGCGGTTGCGCAGGACGGTCATCGCCTGTTGCTCACGAGCCTGGGTGGTGCTGTCGGTGGCGCGGCGGCCAAGGACTTCCAGTACGTGCCAGCCATAAGGGCTCTTGAACGGCTTGGACAGTTGGCCTTGTGGCGTTTCGGCCATCACCTGGCGGAACTCGGGTACCAGTGCGTTCGGGTCAACCCAGTTCAGGTCGCCGCCGTTGAGGGCAGAACCTGGGTCTTCCGAGAAGCTCTTGGCCAGTTCGGCGAAATCTTCACCCGCTTCGATACGCTCATAAAGCTTTTCCGCCAGACGCTTGGTCTCGGCTTCGCTGCGGATCTCGCTTGGCTTGATCAGGATATGACGAACATGCACTTCGTCACGCACCTGAGTACCGCCACCGCGTTTTTCCAACAGTTTGAGAATGATGAAGCCGCCGGGCGTGCGGGCTGGCTGGGTGATATCACCTACGGCCATGCTGCTCAGTTCGCGATCGAACGGAGGGGGCAATTGGGCGGCCTTGCGCCAGCCCATGTCACCACCTTCCAGGGCGTTATCACTGGCAGACCTGGCAATGGCCATCTGACCGAAGTCGGCGCCTTGCTTGAGCTGCTGGTAGATGTCCATCGCCTGACGGTAAGCATTCTGGATGGCTTCGGAGTTGGCGCTTTCCGGGGTAGGAACCAGGATGTTCGCCAGGTGCAGTTCCTCGGAAAGCTGCATCTTGCCCAGATCGGAGGCGAGAAAGTTCTTCACTTCCTGCTCGGACACCTGGATGCGTTCGGCCACACGGCGCTGGCGCACACGGCTGATGATCATCTCGCGGCGGATCTGATCGCGAGCATCCTCGTAAGAGAGGCCGTCACGAGCCAGCGCGGCACGGAACTGGTCGACAGTCATGTTGTTGCGCTGGGCAATGGTGCCGACGGCCTGGTTCAGTTCTTCGTCGGTAATGCGAATGCCGGAACGTTCGCCAATCTGCAATTGCAGGTTCTCGACGATCAGGCGTTCGAGCACTTGTTGATCCAGTACGCCCGGAGGCGGCAGCCCGCCACCGCGCTTGGCGATGGTCTGCTGCACTTCATGGACGCGCTGGTCCAGCTGGCTCTGCATGACCACGTCGTTGTCGACGATAGCCACCACTTTGTCGATGGGCTGTACCGCAGCGTTAGCCGCAGTACCCAGGAACAGCGCGCCCAGCATCAGCGGGCGCAGACAATCAGAAAGCTTGGTCTTCACGTTCACGATAACCTTGGATGCCTTTGTCGAGGAAGCTCTCTACCTTGGCGCCGGTGAGGCCGCCGAGTCCCTTCAGGACAATTTGGAGGAAGATGCCGTGGTCGCCCTTCTCGTTTTCCGGGGCGGCTTGACTGAACTCTTCATAGTCGACCCAGTAACGGTTGATCAGGCGCAGTTTCCAGCAGCAGTTGTCATATTCGAAACCACCGAAGGCTTCCAGGGTACGGTTGCGGTTGTAGTCATACTGCCAGCGGCTGATGAGATTCCACTGCGGCACGACTGGCCAGATGACCGAGAAGTCGTGCTGCTGGATCTTGTAGTAGTCCTTCACGTAGCCCGGAGTGCCCGGAGTGCCATAGTCGCCGCCACCCACGGACCATTGGCCAGTAGTCTGGTCGTAGCGGACCTGGTCGTTGCGGTAGCGGTAACCGGCGTTGATGACCTTGTTCGGGTTGTCTTCAGGCTGGTAGTGGAACATCGCGCTGCCCGAGCGGGGGCTGCGGGTGTCCGGGTCCCAGTTGTAGGTGGCCGTGGTGCGCCAATCGCGATTCCAGCGGAATTCGTATTCCAGTGCGTATGGCGATACGTCCGACTTGGCATCTTCACGCGTGTTGAAGTCGATGCCGGGCAGTTGGACTTCGCGGTCCTTGAAGTAAAAGGCCTGGCCGACGCTGACGCGCTGGCGCTCGAAACCGTTTTCCTGGATCCAGCGACTGGTCACGCCCAGGGAGAGTTTGTTCTCGTCGCCGACACGGTCGGAGCCGGAGAAACGGTTGTCCCGGAACAGCGAGGAGTAGCTGAAAGTGGATTCGCCGGTGTCGAAAACCGGGATGTCGCTCTGATCTTTCTCAGGCACATAGAGGTAGAACAGTCGCGGTTCCAGGGTTTGACGGTAGTTGCTGCCAAACCACTGGGTGTCCCGGTCGAAGTACAGGCCGCTGTCGATGCTGGCGATTGGAACGCCGCGGCTCTGGCTGCCACTGTAAGTGCCCCGCAGGCGGTCAGCCTCGGCCGATTGTGCGGCGATCTGCGACTTGCCCCTGCCATCCAGGTCCAGATCGTATTGGGTGTACTGGTATTTAAGCGAAGGCTTGATAAAGCCGTAGGACGCTTCCATCGGCAGGCTCATGACCGGCGCCAGGTTCAGGCGATTGCCGTTAGCCCGTGCCAGGCCGCGAACGTTGTTGTCCAGCCACGGCTCGGTGTTGCCGTCCTCATCGGTATAGTTACCGGTCCGCAAATCCCGATCAAACCGCACCAGTTCCGTCTTGTAGGCGAAATCCAGACCATACGGCTGTTGGGGAAGGGTGCCATTGAAGGTGATCTGCGGCAGGCGGTTATACGGCGTGATCTTCGAAATCGTCGCCATCTGGTAAGCCTGGGCATTCAGCCGCGCAACGTAGTTGTCACCCCGATAGCTGACAGCACCCTGTTGATTTACAAATTCCTGAGACTCGACACCAATCTGGTCGGACTGCAGATCCTGGAAGTAATAAGGATCACTGATCTTGGTGTAGTCGACTTCTGTCAGCACACGCGAATCGAGCCCGCCTTTATGCTGCCAGTTGTACATGTAGCGGGTCTTGTCGTAGTCGGACTGCCCGCTGCGTTCATCGTCTTCATCGTTGAGGTACGCCGCACCGAACTGACCTTCGCTGGATTTGGTCAGGTAGCGGAATTCGCCTTCCATCAACAGGCCGCGCTTGCTCATGTAGCGCGGGTACAACGTGGCATCGTAGTTGGGTGCCAGGTTGAAGTAATACGGGGTGACCAGCAAAAAGCCGGTATCGCTGCCGGTGCCGATGGTCGGCGGCAGGAAGCCGGACTGGCGACGGTCATCGATCGGGAAATAGATGTACGGCGTATACAGGACTGGGAAGTCCTTGACCCGCAGCGTCACGTTGGTGGCGGTGCCGAAGCCGGTAGCCGGGTTCAGGGTGATGTTGTTGCCCTTGAGTGTCCAGGCGTTGCTGCCTGGCTCACACGTGGTGTACGTACCATCCTTGAGGCGGATGATCGCGTTTTCGGCACGCTTGGCGTACAGCGCGTTACCGCGGATGCGCGACTTGTGCATCACGTATTCGGCGTTGTCGACCTTGGCTTCGCCAGTGTCCAGTTGCACATCGGCGTGGTCGCCGACGATCAGCGCACCGTTGTCGCGAACGCGCACGTTGCCGCTCAGTTCGCCGCGGTTTTCAGCCTGGTACAGGTTGGCCTCGTCGGCCTCGACCTGCATGCTGCCCTGACGCATGACCACGTCGCCGGCCAGCGTTGCCACCTGTTCTTCCTGCTGGTAGCGCGACGCCTTGGCGCCGAGGAAGGTCGGCGCGTCGCTTTTGTCCGTCTTGTCATTCATGCCAGGACGAACGGGTTCGATATAGGCACCGGCGCAATAAGGACCGGTTTCGGCCAATTGGGCAGGGGTGAGGTTCTCCCGTGGAACCCAGTCCAGGTGACTGTAGTCCGCACTGCGAGACTTCAGGCCGCGACCTTTGGCTTCGGTGACGAGCACCGGCTTGTCGCCAGCTTCTTCGCCCGAGCCGCTGTCGGCCGGGGCCTCGCCGCTGGCGGAAACCGCACTGCCGTCATGCACCGGACGTGGCGGCAATGCAGCAGCCGGCGTCTTGGGCGAACAGTCCCAGGCACCCGAAGCGGAGACGGAGCAGTCATACTGCTGCGCCGCGACGACGAATGAAGAGGCCAAGGGTTGCAGGGCCAGCAGACTGCCGGTGACCAGCAACGGAAATTTTTTACGAAACGCGGGGGATTTCAATGCCATCTTATTAGTCCGGGCTTCCTGCGTGCCATCTGCCCGCGGTGTGGGCCGCACGCCTCTCGATGGTCTGAAAAAGATGCTGGATAATAAAGCATGACCCGCTTGACGGCTAGCGCCGTCGGAGACCCTTGCAATGCCTGACCAAGATGTACGCCTGCAACACCTGAAAGTTTGGCTCGATGAGCAGCTGCCGATCCTTTTTGTTCAGCAGGGCTGGGGCGCCGTACCCCCGGCCACGTTGACCGCGGCCAGCAGCGACGCGAGTTTCCGCCGTTATTTCCGCTGGGAAGGCGAGGGCCGCAGTTTGATCGTGATGGATGCGCCACCGCCCCAGGAAAACTGCAAACCCTTCGTGGACATTGCTTTTTTGTTGGCAAAATCCGGCATCAACGTGCCAAAAATTTATGCCGAAGACCTCGAGCGCGGTTTTCTTTTGCTCAATGACCTGGGCAATCAGACGTATCTGGACGTGATCAACGGCGACAATGCCGACGCATTATTCCGTGACGCCCTGCAGGCCCTGCTGGCTTTCCAACAACTGCCGATGGTCGCGCCACTGCCCAGCTACGACGTCGCTTTGCTGCGTCGGGAGCTGGAGCTGTTTCCTGAGTGGTACGTCAAGCATGAGCTGGGTATCGAATTGGATGCTGCTCAACAAGCGCTCTGGCAACAGGCCAGCGACCTGCTGATCAACAGCGCGCTGGCTCAGCCGAAAGTGCTGGTCCATCGCGACTACATGCCGCGCAACCTGATGCTCAGCGAACCGAACCCCGGCGTACTGGACTTTCAGGATGCGGTTTATGGCCCGGTGACTTATGACGTCACGTGTCTGTTCAAGGATGCTTTTCTCAGTTGGCCCGAGGAGCGCGTGCGTGGCTGGCTCGAGGATTACTGGCAGCAGGCCGGTGTGCTCGGCATCCCGGTCCAGCTGGACTTCGAGGATTTCCTGCGGGCCAGCGACCTGATGGGGGTGCAGCGCCATCTCAAGGTCATCGGTATTTTCGCGCGTATTTGCCACCGCGACGGCAAACCGCGCTACCTGGCTGACGTGCCACGCTTCTTTGCCTATATAGAAGCGGTCATTGCCCGTCGCCCTGAACTGGCGGAACTGGATCAGTTGCTCTCCAGCCTGCGTCAGTCGGCCGGAGCGACGGCATGAAAGCGATGATCCTGGCGGCGGGTAAAGGGGAGCGCATGCGGCCCTTGACCCTCACCACGCCCAAACCGCTGGTTCGTGCCGGCGGTGTCCCCTTGATCGAATACCATCTGCGTGCGTTGGTTCGCGCCGGGTTCAAGGACATCGTGATCAATCACGCCTGGCTCGGTCAGCAAATCGAAGATTATCTGGGGGACGGTTCGCGTTTCGGCGTGAGCATTCATTTCTCGCCCGAAGGTGAGCCGCTTGAAACCGGCGGTGGCATTTTCCGCGCCCTGCCGTTACTGGGCGAGGAAGCGTTCCTGGTGGTCAACGGCGACATCTGGACCGATTACGATTTCAGCGCCTTGCGCCGACCTCTGGACGGCTTGGCGCACCTGGTGCTGGTGGATAATCCCGAACATCATCCGGGCGGCGATTTCATCCTGGCCGACGGGCAGATTCATGATGGCGGGGCGGCTGCCGACAAACTGACCTACAGCGGCATTGCCGTCTTGCATCCACGGTTGTTCGAGGGCTGCCTGGACGGCGCGTTCAAACTCGCACCGCTGCTACGCAAGGCCATGGCCGAGGGTCAGGTCAGCGGCGAGCACCTGAAGGGACACTGGGTGGATGTGGGGACTCATGAACGTTTGGCGCAGGTTGAAACCTTGATAGAAGCGAGCCGTTGATATGTGGTGGCCAGGGACTCTGATTGGAGCCGGGGCGGGCTTTGCCATAGCCAGCATTCCGGGGGCCATGCTGGGAGCATTATTAGGACAGGCGCTGGATCGGCGACTTAATCTGCAGGGCTGGGCGCAGGTGCGCGAGCGCTTGGGTGGTCGCCCGGCATTACGCAACGATGAGTTGCTGTTTGTATTGCTTGGCCGGCTGGCCAAGAGCGATGGACGAGTGGTGGATGGGCACATCCAGCAGGCTCGTCAGGAGATGCGTGCGCTGGACCTGAGCGAACCGGCACAACGCCGGGCCGTTGCCGCATTCAACCGGGGTAAATCCGGAAACGATCATCTGCGCGGTTATTTGCGTCGCCTTGCGACCCAGCCTCATGCAGCTGAAGGCGTGCTGCGGGCCTGTTGGCGGATGGTTTGGGCCGACGGTCGCGCGGGCACCAGCGAGCGTGAGTTGCTCGCCCAGTGGGGCAAATGGCTGGGGTGGACGCCGCAACAGGTCCAGGCACTGGCGGTGGATTACGAACCACACAAACCGTCGTTACCCAACAGCGGAGCGACCTATCAGGAGGCGTTACGCTTGCTGGGGGTTTCGGCCACCAGCGAGCCGTCGCAGATCAAGCGGGCTTACCGCCGCCTGCTCAGCCGTCACCACCCGGACAAGATTGCCGGCAGCGGGGCGACGCCATTGCAAGTGCGTGACGCCACCGACAAAACCCGGGAGTTGCACAACGCTTATCGGTTGATCCGCGAGCGCCGGGATTTTCGCTAGAAGGGATCACAACGCGGGCTGGGTTGGGGCTTGTATAAGCCTCACTCCCCCGGCTTCTGCGGGTTCAGCCAACCCCGAACCCGACGAAACAGCTGTTCCTGCTGTGCCGATGAGTTGGGCACTGCTTTGAGCGATACCTGACTGAAGCTAGAACCTTTAAGGCGTTTGCTCGCCTGCAGGCGTTCAAGTGCTTCATTTCGATCCTGCGGTTTGTCCATGTAGAAGATGTCGGCGGTCGCCAGTTTCAAGGTGGGGGTCAGTTCGGCCAGGGCGGGTTTGACTGTGGCCGGGGTCTGGGCGGCGACCATCACGAACCGCTCGATCTGCGAAGGCTGTTTTTCATTCAGGTAACGTGCTGCCCAATAGGCGCCGGTGCCATGGCCCAGCAGAACAATGCTGCGGGCGCCCTGCTGTTCGGCGTAGGCCAGTGCCGCATCGATTCGGGCATAGATACGTTCGGCATCGGCCAGGAGGTGGTCCTCGCTGGTTTGGGCGACGACCGGATCCACCGCGTCGGCCTCGCCGCCCGCCACTTGTTCAATCGGTGCTGCGGTCGTGGCGTCCGGTGCCGCGCCAGCCACGTCGGCCGGTTTGGTCTCGGGCGGTGTTTCCACCACGCGCGGTGCGATGACATCGCTTTGCAGGTCCGGCAGGGTGATACTCAGGCTGCTCCACTCGATATCCGGTAGTTTTTTGCGCATCGGGCCAATCACTTGAGGCCAGTCAGCAGTTTCGCCAGCGCCGGGGACTATGATGACCGTGCCCTTGGGTTCGCTGGTGTTGGCTGGTTTCCAGAGCGCCAGGAAGGTGTCGCTGCCGGTTTGCAGCTGTTGTTGCTCCTGGGCCGGGATCTCCCGTTCAAGTGCCGTCGCTTCTTCTTCGCTGCGTTCGAGCAAAGGCGGACGTTCGACCGGTTTTTCCTCGGTGGCTTGATCCGCCGCTGCGGGCGCCGCTTCTTCAGCCTGTACAGAAAAGGCACTCGGCAGGATCAGCGACAGGCACAATGCTGGCAATGCCAGGCGATAAACAAAGGGCATCGGATATTCCATGACCAGAAGTATTTCCGGCAGCCTAATGGGTTGGTCAGTATTTGTCAGTGCATGAGACTTCAATGATGCGTTTTTGCTGCCTGTGGGTTATCGGCTGTTTGTGGCTTCCCTTGATGGCGTGGGCTGCGCCCGCACCGTCGTTAACTGGGGTGCAACTGGACGAGGGCCAGCGACAATGGCTGGTCCGGCATCCGCAACTGCGCGTCGGCCTCGTGCTGCAGGCGCCGTATGCGCAATATGACCGGCGCTTGCAGCGTCTGTCCGGCACCAATGTCGAGCTGATGCAATGGTTGGGTAAGGCGCTGAATGTCGAACTGACCTGGCGCAACTTCCAGGACGTGGCGCAACTGGAAGCCGCGTTGCGCTCCGGTGAGGTGGATGTTGCCCCAGGGCTGACCCAGACCCCGGCCGGTTTGCGACTCTGGCGGTTCTCCGACCCCTACATGCGCGTGCCGCAATTGATCGTGGGCCAGAAGAAAGGCGCCGAAGGGGTCGAGCTGGAAAAACTCGATGCTCACGTGCGGGTGGCGGTGCGCATGCCCAGTATCACGGCCGATTATTTGCGCAGCAATTACCCGACGTTGAATCTTCAAGGCGTACCGTTGGAACGCCAGGCCCTGCAACTGTTGTTGAGTCAACAGGCCGGCTACGCCGTGGTCGATGAGGCGCAATTGGGGCGACTGATGGTCGAGCCTGAATTCTCCGGGTTGGTGGTCGTGGGCGATATCGGGCTGCCGCAACTGTTGCGCGTCGCCACTCGCCGGGATTGGCCAGAATTGGCCGACATCATCGAAAGCGGTTTGCAGGCGATCCCGGCCAAGGAGCTGGAGCAACTGCACAGTCGCTGGCTCAAACCCAAGTACCCACGCTTGACCGATTCGCCGGGGTTCTGGCAAAACCTGACCCTGTTGCTGCTGGCCCTGCTCTTGAGCTGCGTAGCCATTGTGTTCTGGCAGCGACGTGAGCAAAGGGCACTGGAGCGGCGCCTGCGCAATGCGCGAAAAGACATTGCCCAGCGGGCCGCCAGCGAGGAAGCCCTGCGCCTGACGCAATTTTCCATCGATCAAAGCACTGTCGGCATTCTCTGGGTCAATTGGGATAGCCATGTACGTTATGCCAACCGCGCCGCCGAAATCATGTTGGGCTATGCGCCAGGCGGCATCATTGAACGACCCTTGATCGACTTCGAACCGGGCCTGCACATGGATCGCTGGCTGAACCTGTGGAAGCGTGCCCGGGCCAGCGAGGATGGGCCACAAAGTTTCGAAACCGAATGCGTGCGGGCCGATGGAAGTATTCTTCCGGCCGATGTTTCCTTGAGCTTCCTGCGTTTTCGCGATGCCGAATACCTGGTGGTCTACATAAACGACGTCACCGAGCGCCGTCGTGCGCTGGCGGCGCTGCGCGAAAGCGAGGCGCGCTTGCAGGGCATCGCCGCCAACGTCCCGGGCCTGGTCTTTCGCCTGGAGCGCGCCCCGGTGACCGGGCAGATCGACTTTGCCTACATCAGTGAAGGCAGCGAAAGCCTCGTGGGCTATTCACCCGCGACCCTGGCCCGCAGTGACACCGGCCTGCGCAGCCTCGTCCACCCTCAGGACAAGGCCAGCTACCACCGTACTCAGGACCAGGCGCTGGACAGCGACAGCGACTGGTCGTGGCAGGGCCGCATCCTGACCCGCGAAGGTCGGGAGCGCTGGGCCGAGATCAAGGCCATTACCCGTCGTCTTGAGGACGGGGCCTACGTCTGGGACGGCATCGTCTGGGACATCACCGAAAGCAAGCGCATCGAACTTGAACTGGCCAGCTCCCGGGAACAACTGCGCGAATTGTCGGCGCACCTGGAGAGCGTGCGGGAAGAGGAAAAGGCGCGTATTGCCCGGGAAGTCCACGACGAGCTGGGTCAGATGTTGACGGTCTTGAAGCTGGAAACGTCCATGTGCGAACTGGCCTATGCGCAACTCGACCCGGGCCTGCAAGAGCGGCTCAACAGCATGAAGCGCCTGATTGCCCAACTGTTCCAGTTGGTGCGGGATGTGGCGACGGCGCTACGACCTCCGATCCTTGATGCCGGCATCGCCTCCGCCATTGAATGGCAGGCGCGGCGTTTCGAGGCGCGCACACAGATCCCCTGCCTGGTGCAGGTGCCGGACAATCTGCCACCCTTGAGCGATGCCAAGGCCATCGGTCTGTTTCGGATTCTCCAGGAAGCGCTGACCAATGTGATGCGCCATGCCCAGGCGCATACTGTAGAACTGACGCTGGTGCAGGAAGACGACCAACTCTGTCTGACGGTGAGCGACGACGGTGTAGGATTCGTCCCCGCCACGGGTCGGCCGACCTCCTTTGGCCTGGTCGGCATGCGGGAGCGGGTGTTGATCATGGGCGGGCAGTTATCGTTGGAAAGTGAACCAGGGGAGGGTACGACCCTGGCGGTGCGGGTACCGTTGACCGAGGCCTGATGGCTTTCGCTAGGCTTGCCTGAGGCTATCGCGAGCAGGCTCGCGATGAGATTCTGAATCTGGAGAAAAACGTGATCCGTGTACTGGTAGCCGAAGACCACACCATCGTCCGTGAAGGTATTAAACAGTTGATTGGCCTGGCCAAGGATCTGGTGGTCGTGGGGGAGGCGAGCAATGGCGAGCAATTGCTGGAGACCTTGCGGCATGTGCCCTGCGAGGTGGTGCTGCTGGATATCTCCATGCCGGGCGTCAATGGCCTGGAGGCGATTCCGCGGATCCGCGCGTTGAACAATCCGCCGGCCATCCTGGTGTTGTCGATGCACGACGAGGCGCAAATGGCGGCGCGGGCGCTGAAGGTCGGCGCCGCGGGTTACGCGACCAAAGACAGCGACCCGGCCTTGCTGCTCATGGCGATTCGCAAGGTCGCGGCTGGCGGGCGCTACATCGACCCGGAGCTGGCCGACCGCATGGTTTTCGAAGTGGGCCTGACCGACAGCCGACCGCTGCACTCGCTGCTGTCCGAGCGTGAGTTTTCGGTCTTCGAGCGCCTGGCCCAAGGGGCCAACGTCAATGACATCGCCCAGCAATTGGCCTTGAGCAGCAAAACCATCAGTACCCACAAAGCGCGGTTGATGCAGAAGCTCAACATCACTTCCTTGGCGGAACTGGTGAAGTACGCGATGGAGCATAAGTTGCTCTAGCATCCCCCGAATTCCCTTGTGGGAGCGGGCTTGCTCGCGAAGGCGATCGTACATTCAACGCATTTGTCGACTGACACACCGCTTTCGCGAGCAAGCCCGCTCCCACAGGATAGATGCGCCGGCATATCCATTTACGACACGCCCCAACACCGCTTTTACCCCTGCTTGCGGCTTGCAGCTCATAACTTGCCGCTGCTCTTACCCAATCCCGCCATCCTTGTAGGGAAATCCCTACACCGACTCTTCCATCCGGCTGAGGCCATTCTCTCCTGCGTCCCGATTTTCGCGGCCCCCAGGCTCCACTAGGCTTGATTCACAAGCAGTCATCAATACAAAAGGTGCGGGTATGAGCCAGGTCGATTCAAGCGCGGGGGCCAGTGATGTGTTGGTCAGCTTTCGTGGTGTGCAGAAGAGCTACGACGGCGAGAACCTGATCGTCAAGGACCTCAACCTGGACATTCGCAAAGGCGAATTCCTGACGCTGCTCGGGCCGTCCGGTTCCGGCAAAACCACCAGCCTGATGATGCTCGCCGGGTTTGAAACCCCCACCGCCGGGGAGATCCAGCTGGCCGGGCGCTCCATCAACAACGTGCCGCCCCACAAGCGCGACATCGGCATGGTGTTCCAGAACTATGCCTTGTTCCCGCACATGACCGTTGCCGAGAACCTGGCATTCCCGCTGACTGTGCGCGGTTTGAATAAAAGCGACGTGAGTGATCGGGTCAAGCGCGTCTTGAGCATGGTCCAGCTGGACACGTTTGCCCAACGCTATCCGGCGCAGTTGTCCGGCGGCCAGCAACAGCGCGTCGCCCTGGCCCGGGCATTGGTGTTCGAACCGCAACTGGTGCTGATGGACGAACCCCTCGGCGCGCTGGACAAACAACTGCGTGAGCACATGCAGATGGAGATCAAGCATCTGCATCAGCGCCTCGGTGTGACGGTGGTTTATGTCACGCATGACCAGGGCGAGGCCTTGACCATGTCCGACCGCGTAGCGGTGTTCCATCAGGGCGAAATCCAGCAGATTGCCCCGCCACGCACCCTCTACGAAGAGCCAAAGAACACCTTCGTCGCCAACTTCATCGGCGAGAACAACCGTCTCAACGGCCGCCTGCACAGCCACACCGGCGATCGTTGCCTGGTAGAGCTGGGGCGCGGTGAAAAGGTCGAGGCCCTGGCGGTGAACGTCGGCAAACCCGGCGAACCGGTGACCCTGTCGATCCGCCCGGAACGGGTGAGCCTCAACGGCGCAAGCGAACAATGTGTCAACCGCTTCTCAGGGAGGGTGGCGGAATTCATCTATCTGGGCGACCACGTCCGGGTTCGCCTGGAGGTCTGTGGCAAGAACGACTTCTTTGTGAAACAACCAATTGCCGAACTCGATCCCGGGCTCGCGGTTGGGGACGTGGTTCCGCTTGGCTGGCAAGTCGAGCATGTGCGTGCGCTCGATCCCCTTCTAGAGGCGAACTGATCGCCCCCTGCTTCACCAACACCAACCCTGCACGTGGAGAGAACAATAAATGTTGAGATCCCTGAAGTTCACAGCCCTGACCCTGGGCATGATGGGTGCGGCAAGCGCGATGGCGGCGGGCCCGGACCTGACTGTGGTGTCTTTCGGCGGGGCGAACAAGGCGGCTCAGGTCAAAGCCTTCTACGCACCGTGGGAAGCGGCCGGCAATGGCAAGATCATCGCTGGTGAATACAACGGTGAAATGGCCAAGGTCAAGGCCATGGTCGACACCAAGAGCGTTTCGTGGGACCTGGTGGAAGTCGAGTCGCCGGAGCTGTCCCGTGGTTGCGACGAAGACATGTTCGAGCAACTGGACCCGGCGCTGTTCGGCAAGGCCGAAGACTACGTCAAGGGCGCCATTCAGCCTTGCGGCGTGGGCTTCTTCGTGTGGTCGACTGTGCTGGCCTACAACGCCGACAAACTGAAAACCGCGCCAACCAGTTGGGCGGACTTCTGGGACACCAAGCAATTCCCAGGCAAGCGTGGCCTGCGCAAAGGCGCCAAGTACACGCTGGAATTTGCTTTGATGGCCGATGGCGTCGCACCTAAAGACGTCTACAAAGTCTTGGCCGGCAAGGATGGCCAGGATCGCGCCTTCAAGAAGCTCGACGAACTCAAGCCGAACATCCAGTGGTGGGAAGCCGGCGCCCAGCCGCCGCAGTACCTGGCTTCCGGTGACGTGGTCATGAGCTCGGCTTACAACGGTCGGATCGCCGCGGTGCAGAATGAAAGCAACCTGAAAGTGGTGTGGAACGGCGGCATCTATGACTTCGACGCTTGGGCGATCCCACGCGGCCTGGACAAGACCCGCGCTGAAGCTGCGAAGAAATTCATCGCTTTCTCGGTGGCACCGCAGCAGCAGAAGACCTACTCGGAAAATATCGCTTACGGCCCGGCCAACACTCAGGCTGTTCCGCTGTTGTCCAAGGATGTCTTGAAAGACATGCCGACCACTCCGGAAAACATCGCCAACCAAGTGCAGATCGACGTCAGCTTCTGGGCTGATAACGGTGAGCAACTGGAACAGCGCTTCAACTCCTGGGCGGCGAAGTAATTAACACTCTGTGATGGGTGGGCTTGCCCACCCTGTGGGAGCGGGCTTGCTCGCGAAGACGTCAGCACATTCAGCAACATTGTCGACTGACGCTCCGCCTTCGCGAGCAAGCCCGCTCCCACATTTAAACGGTATGAATTTAACGATCGAGGTGGCTTCCCACCTTCGCATTGATCAAAGATTTCCGGAGTTCGCCATGGCCATCGCCGTTCCACTGAACGCGGGCACCAGCCCCACCTTGAAGCAGCGGCTCAAGCGCGCCGAGCGGGTCAACCGCTGGAAGGCCCAGGCCTTGATCGCGCCGCTGGTACTGTTTCTGTTGCTGGTGTTCCTGGTGCCGATCGTGGCGCTGCTGTTCAAGAGCGTCAGCAACCCGGAAGTGGTCAACGGCATGCCGCGCACCGTCGCCGCGGTCGCTGCCTGGGATGGACGTGGGTTGCCCGGCGAGCCGGTATACAAAGCCGCCAGCGAAGACCTCGCCGAGGCCCGCAAGAATCAAACCTTGGGCGATTTGTCCAAGCGCCTGAACATGGAACTGGCCGGCTATCGCAGCCTGCTGACCAAGACCGCTCGTGCGCTGCCGTTCGCCACTGAGCCGGTCTCCTATAAAGAAGCGATGGAGAACCTCGACGAACGCTGGGGCGATCCGGCGTATTGGCAGGTGATCCGCCGCAACACCAGTGATGTCACTCCGTATTACCTGCTGGCGGCCGTCGATCATCGCATCGATGATCTGGGGGAACTGGCCCCGGCCACCCCCGACCAGGCGATCTACCTGGATATTTTTGCTCGTACATTCTGGATGGGCCTGGTGATTACCACGATCTGCCTGGTCCTGGCCTATCCGTTGGCTTACCTGCTGGCGAACCTGCCGTCGCGCCAAAGCAACCTGCTGATGATTCTGGTGCTGTTGCCGTTCTGGACATCGATCCTGGTGCGGGTGGCGGCGTGGATCGTGCTGCTGCAATCGGGCGGGCTGATCAACAGTGGCCTGATGGCCATGGGTATTATCGATAAGCCTCTGGAGCTGGTGTTCAACCGCGCCGGTGTCTACATCTCCATGGTCCACATCCTGCTGCCGTTCATGATCCTGCCGATTTACAGCGTGATGAAAGGCATCTCGCCGACTTACATGCGTGCGGCGATTTCCCTGGGCTGCCATCCGTTCGCCAGTTTCTGGCGCGTGTACTTCCCGCAGACCTATGCCGGTGTCGGCGCCGGTTGCCTGTTGGTGTTCATCCTCGCCATCGGCTACTACATCACCCCGGCGCTGCTGGGCAGCCCGAGCGATCAGATGGTCAGCTATTTCGTCGCGTTCTACACCAACACCAGTATCAACTGGGGCATGGCCACGGCGCTCGGCGGGTTGTTGTTGCTGGCAACCGTCGTGCTGTATCTGATTTACAACTGGCTGGTGGGCGCCAGTCGCCTGCGCCTGAGCTGAGGGGAGATCGAAATGCTGAGTCCTTACATGTCCCCCGTCGAGCGGGTGTGGTTCTACAGCTTGCGCATATTCTGCGGGCTGATCCTGTTGTTCCTGATCCTGCCGGTGCTGGTGATCATTCCGTTGTCGTTCAACTCCGGCAGCTTCCTGGTGTACCCGTTGCAAGGCTTTTCGTTGCAGTGGTACCACGACTTCTTCGCCTCGGCGGAGTGGATGCGGGCGCTGAGGAACAGCGTCATCGTGGCCCCGGCGGCGACGCTCCTGGCGATGGTTTTCGGCACCCTGGCGGCTATTGGCCTGACCCGTGGCGACTTTCCGGGCAAGGCGCTGGTGATGGCCCTGGTCATCTCGCCGATGGTGGTGCCGGTGGTGATCATCGGGGTGGCCAGTTACCTGTTCTTCGCGCCGCTGGGGATGGGCAACAGTTTCTTCTCGCTGATCGTGGTCCATGCCGTGCTGGGCGTACCGTTCGTCATCATCACCGTGTCAGCAACCCTGCAGGGCTTTAATTACAATCTGGTTCGGGCCGCGGCCAGCCTTGGGGCCTCGCCCTTGACGGCGTTTCGTCGCGTGACCCTGCCGTTGATCGCCCCAGGCGTGATCTCCGGCGCACTGTTCGCCTTCGCGACCTCGTTCGATGAAGTCGTGGTGACGCTGTTCCTGGCCGGTCCCGAGCAGGCAACGTTGCCAAGGCAGATGTTCAGCGGCATCCGCGAGAACCTCAGCCCCACCATCGCCGCCGCCGCGACGCTGCTGATCGTCTTCTCGGTGATCCTCTTGCTGACCCTGGAGTGGTTGCGCGGGCGTAGCGAGAAACTGCGCACCACCCAAGTCTGAGGTCCAACGCAAAACCAATGTGGGAGCGGGTTTGTTCGCGAAAGCGGTGTGTCATTCAGCAAATAGGTTGAATGTTTGACCGCATTCGCGAGCAAGCCCGCTCCCACAGGTTTGCGGGGTATTCATGGGCTGAATGCAAGACAACCTTAAATACCGAGCTATTCTTGTGCCAGCCCATACTCGAACAAGAGGCCGCGCACATGAGTCTTTCCTCATTCAAGATCGCCCACAAACTGATCACCGGTGCCGCTGCTATCGAGCAACTGGCGGCCGAGCTGACCCGGCTGGATGTCGACAACCCGTTGATCGTCACCGACGCCGCGTTGGTCAAGTCCGGCACTGTGGAGTTGGCGTTGCAACATTTGGGCGGGCGCGATTACGAGGTTTTCGACCGGGTCATGCCCGATCCGGAAATCGCCATCGTCGAAGATTGCATGCAGGCCTACCGCGACGGCGGCCATGACGGCTTGATCGGCCTGGGCGGCGGCAGTGCCATCGACATTGCCAAATGCGTGGGGGTCTACGCCGGTTACCACGGCGAGCTGCAGGATATGTTCGGGGTCGACCAGGTCCCGCGCAAAGGCGCGCCCATGATCGCCATCCCCACCACGGCCGGGACCGGCTCGGAAGTCACCAACGTGGCCATCCTCTCCGACAAGGCCGCGCAGCTTAAGAAAGGTATCGTCAGCGATTATCTGCTGCCGGACGTGGCGCTGGTCAGCCCGCAGATGACCCTCACCTGCCCCCGAAGCGTGACCGCCGCCAGTGGCGTCGATGCACTGGTGCATGCCATCGAGTCCTACCTGTCGCTCAATGCCTCGCCGATCACCGATGCCTTGGCTATCGGCGCAATAAAACTGATCACCCGCGCCTTGCCCAAAGCCTACGCCAACCCCGCTCATTTGCAGGCTCGCGAAGACATGGCCACGGCAAGCCTGATGGCCGGCATGGCGTTTGGCAATGCCGGGGTCGGGGCGGTGCATGCGCTGGCGTATCCGTTGGGCGGGCGTTTTCACGTGTCCCATGGTGTGGCTAACGCCTTGTTGCTGCCGTACGTCATGGCATGGAACAAGATGGCTTGCGTCGAGCGCATGCGCGACATCGCCGAAGCCATGGGCATTAAGACCGCGCACCTGAGCGACCTTGAAGCCGCTGACGAAGCCGTGGAGGCCATGGTTGCGCTGTGTGCTGCCGTGGAAATCCCCCAGGGCCTGAGCAGTCTGGGGGTGACGGACGAGGTAATCCCGTCCATGGCGGTGGAGGCGGCCGGAATCGAACGACTGATGCGCAACAATCCACGCAAACTGAGCGCCAGCGATATCGAGAAGATCTACCGCGCGGCGTATTGATCGTCTGCCACGGTGGGCGCGCCAAATCTTGAGGTATACAATGCGCGCCATCGTGATTTCGCTCAAAACAGGTGCGTCATGCAGCCCTTCGCTATTGCTCCGTCGATTCTCTCTGCCGATTTTGCCCGCCTGGGCGAGGAAGTGGACAACGTTCTGGCCGCCGGCGCCGACATCGTGCACTTCGATGTCATGGACAACCATTACGTCCCCAACCTGACCATCGGCCCGATGGTCTGCGCGGCGCTGCGCAAGTACGGCGTCACGGCGCCGATCGACGCGCACCTGATGGTCAGCCCGGTGGATCGCATCGTCGGTGACTTCATCGAGGCCGGTGCCACCTACATCACCTTCCACCCCGAAGCCACCCAGCACATCGACCGCTCCCTGCAGTTGATCCGCGAAGGCGGATGCAAGGCCGGTCTGGTGTTCAACCCGGCGACGCCCTTGGACGTGCTCAAGTACGTGATGGACAAGGTCGACATGATCCTGCTGATGAGCGTCAACCCGGGCTTCGGCGGGCAGAAGTTCATTCCCGGCACGCTCGACAAGCTGCGTGAAGCCCGCGCACTGATCAAGGCATCGGGCCGTGATATCCGCCTGGAGATCGACGGTGGCGTGAACGTCAACAACATCCGCGAAATCGCCGAGGCCGGTGCCGACACCTTTGTCGCAGGCTCGGCCATTTTCAATGCGCCGGATTACAAAGAGGTCATTGAAAAGATGCGCGCTGAACTGGCTCTGGCCCGTCCATGAGCGGCTTCGAGCAGCTGTTTCCCGGCAGTTTGCCGCGTCTGGTGATGTTCGACCTCGACGGCACTCTGGTCGACTCGGTGCCGGACCTGGCGGCGGCCGTGGACAACATGCTGCTCAAGCTCGGTCGTCCGGCCGCCGGAATTGACGCTGTGCGCCACTGGGTCGGTAACGGCGCGCCCATGCTGGTGCGGCGGGCCTTGGCCAACCACATCGATGCCCAGGGCGTCGATGACGCCGAGGCCGAGCGGGCGCTGGAGTTGTTCAACGAAGCCTATGAAGGCAATCACGAACTGACGGTCGTCTACCCCGGTGTGCGTTCCACCCTCAAGTGGCTGCACAAGCAAGGCGTGGAAATGGCCCTGATCACCAACAAGCCGGAGCGTTTTGTCGCGCCGCTGTTGGATCAGATGAAAATCGGTCGTTATTTTCGCTGGATCATCGGTGGCGATACCCTGCCACAGAAAAAGCCTGACCCGGCCGCGCTGTTTTTCGTGATGAAAATGGCCAATATTCCGGCCTCTCAATCGCTGTTCGTCGGCGACTCGCGCAGCGATGTGCTGGCGGCGAAAGCGGCTGGGGTCAAATGTGTGGCGTTGAGTTACGGCTACAACCATGGCCGGCCGATTGCCGAAGAGTTTCCCACGCTGGTGATCGACGATTTGCGCCTGCTAATTCCCGGTTGCCTGGACCCGGCCGCTGAGATAACGTTGCCCGACGCTGTTCAATCCTCTTCTGGAAACGCCATCGTGGTGGTCACTCGCAAACTCTGGATGAAAGTCATGAAGGCCCTGGCCCGCTGGCGTTGGCGCGCCTGACCTGATCCTGGCCGGTTAGCCGGCGCGTTTGCATACCTGACTGTCAGCTCCTCCTGCCACGAGGCACACCATGATCCGCGAAGAATTCCTGCGTCTAGCCGCTGCCGGCTACAACCGTATCCCGCTTGCCTGCGAAACCCTGGCCGACTTCGACACACCGCTGTCGATCTACCTCAAGCTGGCCGATGAGCCCAACTCCTACCTGCTCGAGTCGGTGCAGGGCGGCGAGAAATGGGGCCGTTATTCCATCATCGGCCTGCCGTGCCGCACGGTGCTGCGGGTCCATGACCATCGTGTCAGCGTGACCCACGACGGCGTCGAGATCGAAAGTCTGGAAGTCGAAGACCCGCTGGCCTTCGTCGAAACCTTCAAGGCCCGCTACAACGTACCCACCATCCCCGGTCTGCCGCGGTTCAACGGGGGCCTTGTGGGTTATTTCGGCTACGACTGCGTACGCTACGTGGAAAAGCGCCTGGGCACCTGCCCGAACCCAGACCCGCTGGGCGTGCCGGACATTCTGCTGATGGTCTCTGATGCAGTCGTCGTCTTCGATAACCTCGCTGGCAAGATGCACGCCATTGTCCTGGCCGATCCGTCCCAGGAAGACGCCTACGAGCAAGGTCAGAAAAGTCTTCAGGCGCTGCTGGAAAAACTCCGGCAGCCGATCACGCCGCGTCCTGGCCTGGATTTCAGCAAACAGACGGCGGCCGACCCGGTGTTCCGTTCCAGCTTCACGCAGGACGATTACGAGAGGGCCGTCGACACCATCAAGGAATACATCCTGGCCGGCGACTGCATGCAGGTGGTGCCGTCGCAACGGATGTCCATTGACTTCAAGGCCGCACCGATCGATTTATATCGGGCGCTGCGCTGTTTCAATCCGACGCCTTACATGTACTTCTTCAACTTCGGTGACTTCCACGTTGTGGGCAGTTCCCCCGAAGTGCTGGTGCGGGTCGAAGACAACCTGATCACTGTGCGGCCTATCGCTGGCACTCGTCCCCGTGGCGCCACGGAGGAAGCCGACCGGGCGCTGGAAGAGGACCTGCTGTCGGATGACAAGGAAATCGCCGAGCACCTGATGCTGATCGACCTGGGCCGCAATGACACCGGGCGCGTCTCGGAAGTCGGTTCGGTGAAGCTCACCGAAAAGATGGTCATCGAGCGTTATTCCAACGTGATGCACATCGTCTCCAACGTCACGGGCCAGTTGAAGGCCGGGCTGACGGCGATGGACGCCCTGCGGGCCATCCTGCCGGCCGGAACCTTGTCGGGCGCACCTAAGATCCGCGCCATGGAAATCATCGACGAACTGGAACCGGTCAAGCGTGGGGTGTATGGCGGGGCCGTGGGCTATTTTGCCTGGAACGGCAACATGGACACTGCCATTGCCATCCGCACCGCCGTCATCAAGGACGGTGAACTGCACGTACAGGCCGGCGGCGGAATCGTGGCCGACTCGGTGCCGGTGCTGGAGTGGGAAGAAACCCTGAACAAGCGCCGGGCAATGTTCCGTGCCGTAGCGCTGGCCGAGCAGACCCCAAGCGACTGAACCGTTCCGGAGCTGCGTAGGAACTGAGTAGGAGCTGTCGAGTGCAACGAGGCTGCGATCTTTCCCCAGACACTTGAGTCTCAAGCGAAAGATCAAAAGATCAAAAGATCAAAAGATCAAAAGATCGCAGCCTCCGGCAGCTCCTACAGAAGCAAGCCGCCTTCTTTAGAAATCCAGACTGACCCCGACACTCAC
The DNA here is from genome assembly GCF_039581215.1 of Pseudomonas halotolerans. Taxonomy (NCBI): domain Bacteria; kingdom Pseudomonadati; phylum Pseudomonadota; class Gammaproteobacteria; order Pseudomonadales; family Pseudomonadaceae; genus Pseudomonas; species Pseudomonas halotolerans. The sequence goes on along the minus strand of NZ_JBCNTJ010000011.1, from coordinate 18,124 downwards.
CCCCTGCTGGGTAAAGTCATCGTCCTTGCGCAGCGTATAACCGCCGCGCAGGGCCAGATCGTTGGTCAACTTGTGGCTGACCCCCAGGCTCAGGCGATTCAAATGACTCTGCGGCGTATAGCCTTCAAGCGTGAAATCATTGGCCGGCAGACTGTTGAGGGCGATGTTCACCTTTTGGGTGTCGTCTTCGTACTCGCGTTCGTGGGCATATTCGCCATACACCTGGGTCTGACGGGTGAAGTTGTATTTGCCTTGCAAGCCAATGCCCAGGCGTTTCGAGTCGCGGGTCTGATCATCGAAGGTCAGGGCGGTGGAGCGGCTGCTCTTTTCTGAATAGCCGTCGACTTCCACCTTCGCATAATCGGCGCTGATAAACGGTGACAGGTGCCACTGACTGCCCGGTTGGGCGATGTCGTAGCCCAACCGCGTGCTGAATGCCCACAGATGACCGTCGGTGTCGCCCTTTTCCTGCGCCTCGTTGACGCCCAGGTCGAATTTTCTTTCCAGGTTGTCGTAGTCGAGCTTGCCGCCGGTCAACGCCGCATCGGCCCACCAGCGGTTTTGCTGGAACTGGGCGAAAGCGGTAGCCAGGTAGCTGTTGAGCTTGTAGTCCGAATCGTTGCTGCCTGCCTCCATGTCCTGGCGGTAGAAACCGGCGGCTACACCCACGCGCCAAGCCTCGTTGAGACGATAGCTGCCCCCGACATTCAAGCTGTAGCCGCTGCCGTCGGCGCTGGCGCCACTGCTTTGACTGTCCATGTCCAGATGCTGGCCGCCGCCGGCGACAATTGCCCGCCATTGGCCGACGGCCTGCCAGTTCTCCCAATCCGATTGCCACTGGCTGCGTAATTCATCCTGATGAGCGCGCAGGGTCGAGTGTGCCATTTCCGGCAGCAATGTCAGCTCCCATGGCGCCGCAAGCAGGGAAAAGGCGTAATCGGCGATCAGTTGCTGTCCGGCCTCGGTGGGGTGGACCGAGTCGTTATAGATCAGCTTGGTGGGGTCTGGCGTCGCGCTGTTGATGCCATAGGTGGGGTTTTCCGTGCAGCCGTTGCCGCTGAAGCAGGTGGCGGTGAGGTTCTCGCCGGTGGCGAGGCCGAATCGTGCTGGATCGGCGAAACTTTCCTGCAGCAATAGCGGAACGTTCAGTGGAATGATTTCGGCATCAATGCCTTGCAGCCGCGTGACCAGTTGCTGGTTGAACTGGTTGCTGAGCTGCGAAACGGCGTCCTGCAAAGGCGTGCCATTGAGCGCAGGGGTGAGGCCCAAGTCGGGCAGCAGCCAGACCATTACATAACGGGCACCGGCGTTTTGCAGCACTTGGACACTGTCGGCCAGGCGGTCCGCGGCGGCGTTCGCCTGGGCAGGCGTCAGTACCAGGCCCTGGAGAAAGTCGTTACCACCGCCGGAAAGGTAATACAGCGCGTTCGGGTCGGCACGCAGGCCGTTGGACAGCAGGTACCCGTCACGGCTGCGCTCACCCGTGTCGGAAACGCCGGTAATCGACTCGAGGATCTGGTCGGTGCGATACCCACCCACGGCCCAGTTGTTGCCATCGGCTTGGCCTTCGCTGGCACGAACCGCCGAGGTGGAGGCTGCGGTTTCATCGTCGGAAAAGCCCAACCGTCCGCCCAGCAGTTGGGTGGAGTTGAGAGAGTAGGATTCGCCGCTTCCGTCCAGATAGAGCGGGCCGGTGCGGTTGGTAAAGCGTTGGGTGGCGCCGGCCGGGCCGTCCGGGTCGGCAAATTGGCCGGCATCGTTGAGGCTGTCGCCAAACACGATGAAGCTGGAGTAGGGATTGGGGGCGGCGCCCGCCTGGGCGCAGGCCATCGCCAGAAGACAGCCGGCGATGGGTACGAACAACGTTTTTTTTATCATGGGAAAGTCCGTTTTTATCTTATTGTTGTTAGAAAACGAAACGACAGTACCAAAAACTTCCAGCATTTTGCCATCCGCCCGGCAAGTCGCGATTGTTTCAAAGCCCTTCGGGGGGCGTCATATTGCGTGCACCGTCCAGCTAAGCTACTGTGCCGGAACGTATGAACGAGACTTCCCCTGTGTCGATTGTCAGCAAATTTCCGGATCAATTGATCAAGGCACACGCCCGTTGGCGTTGGCGCGCCTGAATGTTCTTTGCCGGCCTGGCCGGACCTGTACCGATTTGCCTTCTTTACCCGCTTGAAAGTCGCTTCGCTGGCCCATCACAGGCCTCGCCAAGCGCAGCACCGTGCGGGTCACTCTCCGAAGGCTGTATTTCAAGTCAGTGAATTCAATAGGTTGCTTACGCCATGTTGCTGATGATCGATAACTACGACTCTTTTACTTACAACGTTGTGCAGTACCTGGGCGAGCTGGGCTCCGAAGTCAAGGTCGTGCGCAACGACGAACTGACCATCGCCGAAATCGAAGCCCTCAAGCCCGAGCGCATCGTGGTCTCGCCCGGTCCTTGCACGCCGACCGAAGCGGGCATTTCCATCGAAGCCATCAAGTATTTCGCCGGCAAGCTGCCGATCCTGGGTGTCTGCCTGGGGCACCAGTCGATCGGCCAGGCCTTTGGCGGCGAGGTGGTGCGCGCCCGGCAAGTCATGCACGGTAAGACTAGCCCGGTATTTCACGAGAACAAGGGCGTGTTCGAAGGTCTGAATCTTCCGCTGACGGTCACCCGCTACCACTCCCTGATCGTCAAGCGCCAAACCCTGCCAGATTGTCTGGAGCTGACCGCCTGGACTCAGCTCGAGGACGGCTCTGTGGATGAAATCATGGGGCTTCGTCACAAAACGTTGAATATCGAGGGCGTGCAATTTCACCCCGAGTCTATTCTCACCGAACAGGGTCACGAGCTGTTCGCCAACTTCCTCAAACAAACCGGCGGCACGCGCTAAGGACTTTTCATGGATATCAAGACAGCCCTGAGCCGTATCGTCGGCCATCTCGACCTGAGCACCGACGAGATGCGCGATGTGATGCGCGAAATCATGACCGGCCAATGCTCGGATGCGCAGATCGGCGCGTTCATGATGGCCATGCGCATGAAGAGCGAGAGCATTGATGAGATCGTCGGTGCCGTTTCGGTCATGCGCGAGCTGGCGGACCAGGTCGAACTCAAGACCCTGGATGGCGTAGTGGATGTGGTCGGCACCGGCGGGGACGGCGCCAATATCTTCAACGTTTCCACCGCCTCGGCCTTCGTTGTTGCCGCGGCCGGTTGCACCGTCGCCAAGCACGGCAATCGTGCGGTCTCCGGCAAGAGTGGCAGCGCCGACCTGCTGGAGGCGGCCGGGATCTACCTGAACCTGACGCCCGTTCAGGTGGCGCGTTGTATCGATAACGTCGGTATCGGTTTCATGTTCGCCCAGACCCACCACCGCGCCATGAAGCATGCCGCCGCGCCGCGTCGTGATCTGGGCCTGCGGACGATGTTCAACATGCTCGGCCCGCTTACGAATCCGGCCGGCGTGAAGCATCAAGTGGTGGGTGTGTTCAGCCAGGCATTGTGCCGGCCCCTGGCCGAGGTCTTGCAACGTCTGGGTAGCAAGCACGTGCTGGTGGTCCATTCGAAGGATGGCCTGGACGAATTCAGCCTGGCAGCACCGACGTACGTGGCTGAATTAAAAAATGATCAGATCAGCGAGTATTGGGTCGAACCTGAAGACCTTGGCATGAAGAGCCAGAGCCTGCATGGGCTGGCGGTGGATGGGCCGGCCCAGTCGCTGGAACTGATTCGCGATGCCTTGGGGCGCCGCAAGACTGAAAATGGCCAGAAGGCCGCCGAGATGATCGTACTCAATGCGGGCGCCGCGTTGTATGCGGCGGATCACGCCAACAGCCTCAAGCAGGGCGTGGAACTGGCCCATGATGCGTTGCACACCGGCCTTGCCAGGGAAAAACTCGAAGAGTTGGGTGCATTTACCGCCGTATTCAAAGTGGAGAACGAAGGATGAGCGTGCCAACGGTTCTGGAAAAAATTCTGGCTCGCAAGGCTCAAGAGGTGGCCGAACGCAGTGCTCGGGTCAGTCTGGCAGAGCTGGAAACCTTGGCGCGGGCAGCGGAGGCGCCGCGTGGCTTTGCCAAGGCGCTGATCGATCAGGCCAAGCGAAAGCAGCCAGCGGTGATTGCCGAAATTAAAAAGGCTTCCCCCAGCAAGGGCGTGATTCGCGAGCACTTCGTCCCTGCCGACATCGCCAAGAGCTACGAGAAGGGCGGTGCGACCTGTCTCTCGGTGCTAACCGATATCGATTTTTTCCAGGGCGCCGATGAATACCTCAAGCAGGCGCGGGAGGCGTGCAAGCTACCGGTGATTCGCAAGGATTTCATGATCGATCCTTACCAGATCGTTGAAGCCCGCGCGCTGGGCGCAGACTGCGTGCTGTTGATCGTTTCCGCCCTGGACGATGTGAAAATGGCCGAGCTGGCGGCGGTCGCCAAAGGCGTGGGCCTGGATGTCCTGGTGGAGGTCCACGATGGCGAGGAGCTGGAGCGGGCCTTGAAAACCCTCGATACTCCGCTGGTCGGCGTGAACAACCGCAACCTGCATACTTTTGAAGTCAGCCTGGAAACGACTCTGGATTTGTTGCCGCGTATTCCGCGTGATCGCCTGGTGATCACCGAGAGTGGGATTCTGAACCGGGCCGATGTCGAACTGATGGAAGTCAGCGATGTTTATTCGTTCCTGGTGGGCGAAGCGTTCATGCGCGCGGAAAATCCGGGTACCGAGCTGCAACGCCTGTTCTTCCCTGAACGCGGCGTTCCGATAAGCGGTTCGACACTGGATTGACTCAATGTCGCCCGTGATTTCCCTGACCGTCGAAGCCGGTCTGCAAGCCGAACAGGATTTGTTGGCCAGCATCTGCGCAGGCGACGCTGAGTTCGGCGTGTTGTTCTGGCAGCCCAACGATCGCGCGCTGGTCATGCCACGTCGTTTGAGTCGTTTACCGGGGTTCGAGCACGCCTGCGACGTTTCGGCGGCCCATGGCTGGCCAGTGCTGCTGCGCGAAACCGGCGGTGAGCCGGTGCCGCAGTCTGCCGCCACCGTCAATATCGCCCTGGTTTACGCACCGCCGCGTAGTGAAGGCGACCACGGCCGCATCGAAACCGGTTACCGCCGGTTGTGTGATCCGATCTGCCAGTTGTTGGATGAGCTGGGCGGGGTGGCTTCGTTGGGCGAAGTCGAGGGCGCGTTCTGCGACGGTCGATTCAATGTCAATCTCGATGGCCGAAAAATGGTCGGCACTGCTCAGCGCTGGCGCCAGAGCAAGGGTGGCCAACGCCCGGTGGGCCTGGTGCATGGAGCATTGCTGCTGGAGAACGAACGCGAATCGATGGTTGCCGCGGTCAATCGTTTCAATGAGGCCTGTGGCCTGGCGCAGCGAGTGCGCGCCGAGAGTCATATTGCCTTGCATGAAAAATTCCCGGCGCCCCACGCGTTGCAGCGGCTTGAGGCACTGTACCGGGAACTGCTGACCAGGCTGCTCGCCTAACGCGTCCCAAACACCACCATGGTCTTGCCTTTAACGCTGACCAGGTTGCGCTCTTCCAGATCCTTGAGCACACGACCGACCATCTCCCGCGAGCAACCAACAATCCGGCCGATTTCCTGGCGGGTCACCTTGATCTGCATGCCGTCCGGGTGGGTCATGGCATCGGGTTGCTTGCACAGTTCCAGCAAGCAGCGAGCGACGCGACCGGTTACGTCAAAGAAGGCGAGGTCGCCCACCTTGCGGGTCGTGTTGCGCAGGCGCTGTGCGATTTGTCCGCTGAGGACGTAAAGAATGTCGGGATCCTGCACCGACAGTTCCCGGAACTTGCTGTAGCTGATCTCCGCGACCTCACATTCGACCTTGGCCCGTACCCAGGCACTACGTACCTGTTCTTTGCCTGCCTGTTCAAACAATCCAAGTTCGCCGAAGAAATCCCCGGCGTTGAGGTAGGCGATGATCATTTCGCGACCGTCATCATCCTCGATCAGGATCGTGACCGACCCTTTGATGATGAAAGACAGGGTGTCGGAGCGATCGCCCGCGCAGATGATGTTGTGCTTGGCCGGGTAGCGGCGACGCTGACAATGCATCAAGAGTTTGTCGAGATTCTTGATCTTGGGTGTGGGAGTAATGGCAACCATGGTTGTATCCCGAAAGACTGCGCGATGTATTGATTTGGATTTTTTGTGGGGAGCGAATGGCAATCGCGATAGCTGGCCATACGCCAGCTAATTGGCGCCAGCTTAACAGAGGCGCCCCTAATTGATTTGAGAATTTACCTACGTGTATTTGTCATGCGTCCTAAGGCAGAGGCCGCCGTGGCGGGGGGCTGTGCTAAGCTGGCGACCCTTTTTTCAGACAGTGGAGTCTTGGCGATGAAGGCACGCATCCAATGGGCTGGCGAAGCCATGTTCCTCGGTGAGTCAGGTAGCGGTCATGTGGTCGTCATGGATGGCCCGCCAGAAGCCGGAGGTCGGAACCTGGGTGTAAGGCCGATGGAAATGCTCCTGCTGGGCGTGGGCGGCTGCAGTAACTTCGACGTGGTCAGCATCCTTAAAAAATCGCGCCAGGCTGTCGAAAGTTGCGAAGCCTTCCTGGAAGCGGAGCGCGCCACCGAAGACCCGAAAGTGTTCACCAAGATTCACATGCATTTCGTGGTGAAGGGGCGTGCCTTGAAGGAAGCCCAGGTCAAGCGCGCCATTGAGCTGTCAGCCGAGAAATATTGCTCGGCTTCCATCATGCTCGGCGCCGCCGGTGTTGAAATCACCCACGATTATGAAATCATCGAATTGGGTTGATCGACATCCAACCATCATAAAAGCAGTGCAAGCTCTGGCGATCAGAAGCCGACCTCTGCATAATGCGCCACTTTTTTCAGGGCAGTGATCGGTCCCCGACCGGTCCCTTGTCTGGACAGACAACCAAAATCGCCATCGCGAAGAGGTGTTAACCGTCCTACGCAGGTGCGTCGTTCGCATCTGACGGGCATGCTTGATCACGCGGCCAGGCCGCAATACATAGAGAGTTTTCAAACGGTGAAAAGCAAACTCAAGCTCCATGGGTTCAATAACCTGACAAAGACCTTGAGCTTCAACATCTATGACATCTGCTATGCGGAAACCCCGCAGGACCAGCAGGCCTACGTCGAGTACATCAATAAAGAGTACAACGCCAAGCGCCTCACGCAGATCCTCACGGAAGTTGTCGATATCATTGGTGCCAACATCCTGAACATCGCCAGTCAGGACTATGAACCCCAAGGCGCCAGCGTGACCATTCTGATCTCGGAAGAACCGGTGACACCGACCGACAGCCAGATCGAAGAGTCGCCGGGCCCATTGCCGGAAATCATCCTGGCCCACCTCGACAAGAGCCACATTACGGTACATACCTACCCGGAAATACACCCGGTGGACGGTATTGCGACGTTCCGCGTGGACATTGATGTGTCGACCTGTGGCGTCATTTCACCGCTCAAGGCACTCAACTTCCTGATTCACCAGTTCGACTCGGACATCGTGACGGTGGATTACCGCGTGCGTGGATTTACCCGCGACGTTGAAGGCCATAAGCATTTCATCGATCACGAGATCAACTCGATTCAGAATTATCTTTCCGAAGACACTCGCGACGCGTACCAGATGACCGACGTGAACGTGTATCAGGAAAACCTGTTCCACACCAAAATGTTGCTCAAGAACTTCGAGCTTGATAACTACCTGTTCGGGGACGCTACCAGCAACCTTTCTGCTGAACAGCGGGATCAGGTGGAAGACCGTGTGAAACACGAGATGCTGGAAATTTTCTACGCGCGCAACATGCCTCGCTGAAGGTTTCAGCTACAAAAAAGGCGGCTCCCCATGGGAGTCGCCTTTTTTAGTTTCTGTAGAACGTGGATGAACGCTCAGGCCTGCCACGCTGTGGCACGGTGATCAGATTCGATAAGTACTCTTGGTCATGACCTTGGCCAACAGGCTCATGCCAAACTTCACCGGCGCTGGAAAACGGAACCCTCCGGCTTCGAGCGCACTTTGGGCGTGGTGCTCTTCATCCTCACGCATCTGCTCCAGAATCGCTCGGGACTTTTCATCCTCTGCCGGCAATTGCTCCAAATGCTCATTCAAGTGTTTGCACACCTGATGTTCAGTGGCCGCCACAAAGCCGAGGCTTACTTTGTCGCTGATCAGCCCGGCTACGGCGCCGATTCCGAATGACATCCCATAAAATAACGGGTTAAGCACGCTGGTATGGCTGCCCAGTTGGTGAATACGTTGTTCGCACCAGACCAGATGATCGATCTCTTCCTCGGCGGCATGCTCCATTGCTTCACGTACCTGGGGTAGCTTTGCGGTCAGCGCCTGGCCCTGATACAGCGCCTGGGCGCAGACTTCACCGGTGTGATTGATGCGCATCAGGCCAGCGACATGGCGGGTTTGCTCGTCACTCATTTGCACATCCGGCTGCACGATAGCCGGCGATGGGCGATAGGGCTGACCGCTGAAGGGCAGTAGCGTACGCATCGCGGTATCGGCTTGCAGTAGCAGACGGTCAATCGGTGAGTAGTGACGTTGGGTAGTCATGCTTACCTCCGGGAAAAATCATGGCGGCCAGTTTAACCCAATCGGCCGCTCAGGATTTGCGTTGGATCAGGGGTATCAGCCCGGCGGCCAGTTCATCTGGCGCTGCCCAAGCACATGCATATGAATGTGATAGACGGTCTGTCCCCCCAGTTCATTGCAGTTCATCACCACACGAAAACCTTCTTCGCAACCCAGTTCAAGCGCCAGGCGCTGGGCAGTGAACAGGATATGCCCGGCCAGGCCCTTATCTTGCTCGGTCAGGTCATTGAGCGTGCGGATCGGTTTCTTTGGGATGACCAGGAAATGCACCGGTGCTTGCGGGGCGATGTCGTGGAATGCCAGAACTTGATCATCTTCATAAATGATCTTGGCCGGAATCTCCCGGTTGATGATCTTGGTAAACAGAGTATCCACAGATGTTTCTCCACTGGGTAGTCGAGCTCAAGTGTATTGAAGGCCTGCTTGGCGAGCCCTTTTTTATCACGGAAAACGGCATTCAGCGGGGGCAGCAGGCCTTGTTGCTCATGCCGGCAATCGTGCGAACCAGCCATCGCGGCCCCAGTCGTGGCAACGCCGCCAGCCAGCGATTGCGGCGCCCAGGAATGATGATCGCCCGGTTTTTTTCCAGTGCGCGCACGGCATACAGCGCGACTTCCTCCGGGCTCATCAGGGTTTGGCTGTCGTTGAGTTTCTGTTCATTGAGCTGCGCCCGGGCGAAAAAGCTGGTTCGTGTCGGGCCGGGGCAAAGCACCGATACCTTTATTGCACTTTTTTTCAGCTCGACCCGCAGGGCTTCGGAGAAATGCAGCACGTAAGCCTTGCTGGCGTGATAGGTGCTCATCCAGGGGCCAGGTTGGAACGCGGCGATCGATGCAACGTTCAGGATCTGGCCGCCGCCCTGCAGTGCCATGCTGTTGCCCACCGAGTGACAGAGCCGCGTCAAGGCGAGGATGTTGACTTCGATCAGGTCCTGCTCGGTCATCCAGTCCTGGCCCAGGAATGGCCCGCTGGTGCCGATGCCGGCGCAGTTGACCAGCAGGTCGATCTGTCGCTCACCTTCTTCCAGCTCAAGCAAAAAGCCTGAAAGCCTTAGCGGTTCCCCCAGGTCACAAGCCCGGAACAACACCTCCACGCCAAAACGCTGAGTCAGTTCGATTGCAATACTTTCCAGCCGATCACGCTGTCGAGCCACCAATATCAGGTCGCGACCGCGGCGGGCGAGTGCTTCGGCCATTGCCAGGCCAATGCCACTGGAGGCGCCAGTGATCAGAGCGTAACGGGTCATGCAGTTCTCCATCGCAACGGCCCGTCGCCAGTGTACTGAGCTGTCACCGGCACGAAGCGCGCTTATTGTTCCTCTTCGTAGTCTACAGAAGGTGCAACAGGCGCGGCTGCTTCAGCGGCTGGTTCTGCTGTGTCTTGTTCGATCAACTCGCTGCTTTCATAGCTGCTCAAGGAACTGCTGTCGTATTCCTCTGTGATGCCGCTGAATGCCCCGGCCATTGCGGCAAGGAAAGCCACCACGATCATGACAATCCACAGCGATGAAAGTACCTTGACGGCAGTGCTGTTGGGCGGCGGCGGGGGGCCATAGCGATTGGCGCCGCTGTTGCCGGGCAAGGCCATGAGTACAAAGGGGAAGACACTGCCTACGAATGGCACCAGGTTGAGCAGCCACAACCATCCTGACCAGCCCAGGTCGTGCAGGCGCTGGACGCTGAACTGGATGCTTACATAAGCAAAACCCAGTGCGATGATCAGTCCCAACAGGCCGCCGACGATCATTGCCGCCGTGGAACTGGAGGCGAGGAACCAGGTCAGGCCCAATGAAAAGGCCATGCCGACCACAAACAGCATGACCAGGGTCAAGACCATGGTCCAGCCCAGGAAGCGCAAGCGGCCGATGCGCCCATCGAAGCTGAAGGGTTTGAGCGTGCTGTACTCGGTCATCGCTTCGCCCACTTCGGCGCGGGGCGGTGCGTACGGGGACGCAGGGTCGATGATCGAGTCGGGGTGGCGTCCGCTCGACGGCGGCGAGTGCTGTACCTCGTCCAGGTTCAGTTCGAGGGAAGGCTCGGCTTCGATTCGAGCATCGATTCCGCTCTTGTTGAGAGCCTCCAGGTACTTCTGCGCTTCGGCCTGGGACAGGTTGCTTTTAAGCGCCACCTTGCGCCCGCTGAACAAGCGCTCAATGGCGCTGACATCGCTTTTGAACAGTTCAGCCAGGTTAAGCTTGGCTGTAGTGGCATCGACACCCGGCAGCAGGGCTCCATCGAATACGATATTGAAACGGGTTTCGCTCATGCCAGGCATCCTTGTCTCATCAGGTTAAGCAATGGTTTTGATCCGGTTGATTTCAGCGGGGCCATTGGCCGCCGAGTTGTGTCGCGCGGGCCTGCGCCTGCCGGTATTCTTCATCCAGGCGTGCCACTAGCTGATCGACATTTGGTAGATCGTGGATTTCACCCACGCCCTGGCCTGCGGACCATACGGTTTTCCAGGCCTTGGCTTCGTCGTTCAGCGGCTTGAGTTTTGAACCGAAATCCACCTCGCCCTTGCCCTGCAGGGCGGCCAGGTCGAAACCGGCGTTTTCCAGGCTCTGGCGCATGAAGCTGGCTGGCACCCCGGACACCGCGGGAGTATGCACGATGTCTGCGGCTCTGGATGTGAGCAACATCTCTTTATAAGCGTCGGGCGCGTGGCTTTCGGTCGTGCCGATAAAGCGTGTGCCGAAGTAGGCCAAATCCGCGCCGAGCAGTTGGGCGGCCAGAATCTGATGGCCGTGGTTCAGGCATCCTGCAAGCAGCAGGGTTTTATCGAAGAACTGCCGAATTTCAGCGACCAGAGAGAAAGGACTCCAGGTCCCGGCATGTCCACCTGCGCCGGCGGCAACCGCAATCAAGCCGTCGACACCGGCTTCGGCCGCTTTCTCGGCATGACGTCGCGTGGTGACGTCATGGAATACCAGTCCACCATAACTATGAACCGCATCCACCAGTTCTTTCACTGCGCCCAGGCTGGTGATAACAATCGGCACTTTATGCTCAATGCAGATGGCCAGATCGGCCTGAAGCCGGGGGTTGCTGTGGTGGACGATCAGGTTCACGGCATAGGGTGCCGGGTTTTCCATGGTTGCCAGGCCCGCTTCGATTTCTTCCAGCCAGGCTTTGAAACCACTGCTTTCGCGCTGATTGAGTGCCGGAAAGCTGCCGACGATTCCGTTGCGGCAGCAGGCCAGTACCAACTGTGGTTTGGAAATCAGAAACATCGGCGCTGCCACGACGGGCAGGCGCAAACGTTGTTCAAGCAGAGCGGGCAGCGACATCGGATGTACCCCGGATAAGTGATGCTCGATTGGAAGTTAGAACGGCCGAACCACGACCAGAATTACGATAGCCAGCAATATCAGAACCGGCACTTCATTGAACCAGCGATAAAAGACATGGCTGCGGGTGTTTTCGCCACGGGCGAAGCGCTTCAATTGCGCACCGCACATATGGTGATAACCGATCAGCAGCACCACCAGGGTCAGCTTGGCGTGCATCCAGCCGCCTTGAGTGAAGTAGGCTGTTGCGTTGAGGCTGAGCAGCCAGATGCCGAATACCAGGGTGGCGATCATCGACGGCCCCATGATGCCGCGATACAACTTGCGCTCCATGATGATGAAGCGTTCCTTGCTGACGTTGTCTTCGCTTTGGGCGTGATAGACGAACAGGCGCGGCAGGTAGAACAGACCGGCAAACCAGCAGACCATGCTGACGATATGAAGTGCTTTGAGCCATAGATAGAGCATTTTGGTTTATTCCCAGATTCACGGTAGCCCGATAGTAGAGGCTAGAGCGGCCACACGTCACCTTGGCGGTTGTCGCCGGGCCGCGCGGCCCCTATCATCGACAGCTTTCCAGTGGGTTCGTTGAGGGCAGGTATATGGTCAAGGTCGGTATCGTCGGCGGCACGGGTTACACCGGTGTCGAACTGCTGCGTCTGTTGGCGCAGCATCCGCAGGCTGAAGTGGTGGTCATTACCTCCCGATCCGAGGCCGGACTGGCCGTCGCTGACATGTATCCGAACCTGCGTGGCCATTACGACGGCCTGGCGTTCAGTGTTCCGGACATCAAGACCCTCGGGGCCTGTGACGTGGTGTTCTTCGCCACACCTCACGGTGTTGCTCATGCCTTGGCAGGCGAGTTGCTGGCCGCCGGGACCAAGGTCATTGACCTGTCGGCAGACTTCCGCCTGCAGGATGCTGAAGAGTGGGCCAAATGGTACGGTCAACCACACGGTGCGCCGGACCTGCTGGACGAGGCGGTCTACGGCCTGCCGGAAGTCAATCGCGAGAAAATCAGGCAGGCACGGTTGATCGCTGTACCGGGCTGCTATCCAACGGCAACGCAACTGGGCTTCCTGCCACTGCTCGAGGCAGGTCTTGCTGATGCGTCGCGTCTGATCGCCGACTGCAAGTCCGGTGTCAGCGGTGCCGGTCGTGGTGCCAGTGTCGGCTCGTTGTACTCCGAAACGTCGGAAAGCATGAAGGCATATGCAGTCAAAGGTCACCGTCATCTGCCGGAAATCCGCCAGGGGCTGCGCCGCGCCGCGGGCAAGGATGTCGGCCTGACTTTCGTGCCGCACCTGACGCCGATGATTCGCGGCATTCACTCCACACTGTACGCAACCGTCGTCGACCGTTCCGTGGACCTGCAAGCGTTGTTCGAAAAGCGTTATGCCAACGAACCGTTCGTCGACGTGATGCCGGCCGGCAGCCACCCTGAAACTCGCAGCGTACGCGGCGCGAACGTTTGCCGGATCGCGGTGCATCGTCCGCAGGATGGCGATCTGGTCGTGGTGTTGTCGGTGATTGATAACCTGGTCAAAGGCGCGTCCGGTCAGGCTGTGCAGAACTTGAACATTCTGTTCGGGCTGGATGAGCGTCTGGGGCTGTCCCATGCCGGGATGTTGCCTTAAGGTGACTCTGCGGCTGCAAGCTTGGGACGACCCGCTTGCGGCTCAGAGCTTATAGCTTGCCGCTGTCCTTCAAATAGTTGACCGATTTTCTAGGAGAAGCGGATAATGCGCGTCATCACGCATTATGGCGGCGTAAGCGCCGGGAGATATTCAGCATGAGCGTCGAAACCTTCACCCCCACGGCTTTGCAATTCACCCACGGTGCCGCGCACAAGGTGAAGAGCCTGGTCGATGAGGAGGGGAATGATCGTTTGAAGCTGCGCGTTTTTGTGACGGGCGGCGGTTGTTCGGGTTTTCAATACGGCTTCACTTTCGATGAGGAAGTGGCCGATGACGACACCATCGTCGAGCGCGAAGGTGTCAGTCTCGTGGTCGATCCGATGAGCTTCCAGTACCTGGCGGGTGCTGAGGTGGATTATCAGGAAGGACTGGAAGGATCGCGGTTCGTCATCAAGAACCCTAACGCCACCACGACCTGTGGGTGCGGTTCTTCGTTTTCGATCTGACGGCTTCAATAAAAACGCCGCGGCGCCTTACGGTGCTGCGGCGTTTTGCTGTGCGGCGAAAAAATGGATTCAGGCGGGATAGATGGCGCCGAGTATGCGCGAACCCCGTGCGCCGGTGACGCTTGGGCGATTTGCTGCAATGCCTTCAAGGCAGCAATGGGCCAGCCAGGCAAAGGCCATGGCTTCGACCCAATCCGGGTCTACACCGTAAGTGGCCGTACTGCTGACCTGGGTGTTCGGCAGTAAATCAGCCAGCCGCTTCATGAGCGAGCGGTTGTGTGCACCGCCGCCGCAAACCAGCAGCTCTTGAGTGTCGGTTTGGGCATTCTGCAGTGATTGGACGATGGTCAGTGCCGTCAATTCGAGCAGCGTTGCCTGCACGTCTTCAGGGGCGAAGACTGGCAGGTGCGACAGGTGCTGGGTCAGCCAGGACAGGTTGAACACTTCTCGCCCTGTGCTTTTAGGGCCTTGAGTGACAAAGAAAGGGTCGCCAAGCAGAGCCTTTAGCAGAGCCGGTTCGACTTTTCCGCTGGCAGCCCACAGGCCATCGCGATCAAAGTGCTCGCCCCGTTGCAGATGTATCCAGGCGTCCAGCAATACGTTGCCAGGGCCGCAATCGAAACCGGCTACGGGCTTTTCGGATTCTATCAGGCTGAGATTGCTGAAGCCGCCGATATTCAGTACGGCGCGATTGCCGATCCGCTCTTCAAACAGCGCTTCGTGAAACGCAGGAACCAGAGGGGCTCCTTGCCCGCCAGCAGCGACATCGCGACTGCGAAAATCGCTGACAACTGCAATGCCGGTCAATTCGCTCAGCAATGCCGGGTTACCAATCTGCACGGTAAAACCGCGGGCCGGTTCATGCCGTATGGTCTGGCCATGGCTGCCGATCGCCCTGATATCCTCAGGTTTGAGCTTCTGTTCGTCGAGTAGAGTGCGGACGCCCTGTGCAGCCAACCTTACCCAGCTTTGTTGGGCAATGGCTGAGCGAGCAATCTCATCGGGCCCGCTGCTGCACAACTCAAGCATTTCGCTGCGCAGGGCGGCGGGCATGGGAGTGTAGTGCGTGGCGATCAGCTTGATCGCCGGATTCAGTTCGATCAGCGCGATATCCAGTCCATCCAGGCTGGTGCCAGACATCACGCCGATATAGCGCACCATGGCTTAGCGCTTGCTCGAGGCGAGCATGGTGGCTTTTTCCTGATCCATGCGGGCCATCAAGGGTTTGCTCTGAGCCAGGAAGCGGGAGCGCTCGGACTTGGCGATCGGATCGGCCATGGGGAGCTTCTGGCCCAGCGGATCAACGTGAACGCCGTTGACCTGGAATTCATAATGCAAATGCGGCCCGGTGGACAGACCGGTAGTACCAATATAGCCAATCACTTGGCCTTGCTTGACGCTGCCGCCGGTCCTTACGCCTTTGGCGAAGCCTTGCATATGACCATACAGCGTACGGTAAGTATTGCCGTGCTGGATGATCACAGTGTTGCCATAACCACCCCGACGTCCGGCCAGCAGCACTTTGCCGTCTCCGGCGGCCTTGATTGGCGTGCCTCGGGGAGCTGCGTAGTCGACGCCTTTGTGGGCGCGGATCTTGTTCAGGATTGGATGTTTGCGGCCTACGGAGAATCTTGAACTGATACGGGCGAAATCTACCGGGGTGCGGATGAATGCCTTGCGCATGCTGTTGCCATCGGCAGTGTAATAGCTGCTGTTGCCTTGTTTGTTGGTGTAGCGCACCGCCGTGTAGGTCTTGCCACGATTGGTGAAACGCGCGGAAAGAATAGGGCCGTTGCCGACGCTCTTTCCGTTGACCATTTTCTGTTCATAGATGACATCGAATTCGTCGCCTTGGTGAATATCCTGCGCGAAGTCGATGTCGTAGCCAAACACGCTGGCCATGTCCATTGCCAGGCTGTGGGAAAGGCCGGCGCGTGCGGCCGATTGCGACAATGAGCTGTTGATGACGCCATGGGCGTAGGCTGCGTGCACGGTTGGTTTGGTGATGACCCGGTTGAATGCATAACCCTTGTCGTTTTTGCTCAGGGTTATGCTTTCCAGGTCGCTCAGCTTGGTGTGCAAACTGGTCAGTTGGCCGTCAGGGCTGAGTTCGAACTCGAGTTTCTGCCCCCTCTGTAGCCGAGCGAACTGTTTGGCTTTCTTGTCGCTGGCCAAAACCTCGTGGACCAGGGTTGACGGCAGGCCAACCTTTTCGAAGAGAGTGGAGAGCGTGTCGCCTTTGGCAACTATGATCTCATGGTGGCCTGGGTCCTTCTTTTCTTCGACTGCGGGCTCCGCTTGGGCGGATGCGGGAGCGTCGTCAGTGTTGTTTTCGATCTGCGCGAAGGGGGAGGCGGTAGCCTCGTTTGTGGCTTGGACGGCTTCGGCAGCGTCTTGATCTTGTGTCAGTTGTTCAGCAGGACTTTCCAGTTCGAGACTCAGCGTCGTCTTTTTGGCTTCCACATCGCTGGAAGGAAATACCAGGAGCGCCAGGCTAAGAAGGGCGGCGATGCCACTTGCGGCGAGCAGGTGGGTCTTGGGGTAAAGCGGCGGCGCTTTAGATGGTTCTATGGTCATAGGTAATTTGACTTTTGAAGAGATGAATTGGAAAAGATGAATGACATGATGAAGATGAAATAACTGTATAAAATATAACCAAATCACCTATGAAGCAAGCCCGCGGACACTCTGTCTGTGGATTGGTGTCCGCGCGCCCGGCAAACCTTGTATTTGGTGCGCGATCTTGTATGGTTGGGTCCCTTTGAATCTGAGCCTTGCGGGTCTGTTATGAAGTCGGTTGAAGAGCAGCTAGCGCTGATCAAGCGTGGTGCGGAAGAGTTGTTGGTCGAGTCCGAGCTGATTGAAAAGCTCAAGCGCGGGCAGCCGCTGCGTATCAAGGCTGGTTTCGATCCGACGGCACCCGATCTGCATCTGGGGCATACCGTGCTTATTAATAAGCTGCGTCAGTTCCAGGACCTGGGGCATCAGGTCATCTTCCTGATAGGCGACTTCACTGGGATGATCGGTGATCCGAGTGGCAAGAGCGCGACGCGCCCACCGCTGACTCGCGAGCAGGTTCTTGATAATGCCGAGACCTATAAGACGCAGGTCTTCAAGATCCTTGATCCGGCCAAGACCGAAGTCGCTTTCAACTCCACTTGGATGGATCAGATGGGGCCGGCGGATTTCATTCGCCTGACCTCTCAATACACCGTGGCTCGTATGCTCGAGCGCGATGATTTTGACAAGCGCTATAAAACCAGTCAGCCGATCGCCATTCATGAGTTTCTCTATCCGCTTGTGCAGGGCTATGACTCGGTTGCGTTGCGTGCTGACGTTGAGCTTGGCGGTACGGATCAGAAGTTCAACCTGTTGATGGGGCGTGAGCTCCAGCGTGGTTATGGTCAGGAAGCCCAGTGCATTCTGACCATGCCGTTGCTGGAGGGGTTGGATGGTGTGAAGAAGATGTCCAAGTCGTTGGGCAACTATGTGGGCATCCAGGAAGCGCCGGGCGTTATGTACGGCAAGCTGGTTTCCATTCCTGACGTGCTTATGTGGCGTTACTTCGAATTGCTCAGCTTCCGTTCCATGGATGAGATCAACGCATTCCGTGCGGATGTTGAGGCTGGGGCAAATCCGCGGGACATCAAGATCAAGCTGGCCGAGGAGATTGTCGCTCGTTTCCATGGTGAGGAGGCTGCGGCCAATGCTCATCGTGCGGCGGGTAACCGCATGAAGGATGGCGAATTGCCGGATGATCTGCCTGAGATCGAATTGACTGCGGCCGAGGATATGCCGATTGCAGCCGTCCTTAACAAGGCAGGCCTGGTCAAGAATGCTGCGGCAGCGCGAGATCTTCTTGGTTCGGGCGGCGTGCGCATTGATGGTGAGGTGGTGGATCGCGCCTACATATATAAGCTGGGCGCTACCCATGTCTGTCAGGCTGGCAAGAAGGCTTTTGCGCGTATCGTGTTGAAGCCGGAATAAAAGCAGAAATTAATACTTGACGGCAAATTCTGGACGTCTATAATTCGCCCCACTTCCGGCGCAGTCGAAACGGAAAACTCCTTGAGTTTCAATGAGTTAAGTAGGTTTCGAA